>CANILH010000017.1 GCA_947468665.1 Oligoflexales bacterium
AAGGCCGTCGCTGATCTTCTGGCTCAGGGCGTACATGCGCTTCATCCAACGGCCCAGGTGGGAATCCTCGTCGGAGGCCTGCTGGGAATTATCCTGCCTTTGATTGAGAAGGCCCTGCCTGAGAAAGCCAAAAAATATCTGCCGTCAGCCACCGGTTTGGGACTTTCCATGGTGATTCCGTTTTTCAATTCTCTTGGAATGTTTGTCGGGGCTCTGATCGCGATGCTGCTTGAGACATTCAAACCAAAAGTGGCGTCTGATTATGTGGTGCCCGTGGCCTCAGGCATCATCGCCGGTGAGTCTATCATGGGTATTCTGGTGGCTCTGCTCATGGCGTCCGGAATGCTTTGAGGAGTTTTTCAGCGGGCTACAATCATGAAGCCGATCGGCCAGGCTCACTAACAAGGCTTAACTCTGTTGATCTAGTGCCGCGGCGAATTGTCGAAACTCGTTTAAATGAACGGTGACGATGGTAAAAAAAATCTCCCAGTTGATTTTATCGTATTCGTGGACACAAAGATTACGAAAGCCTACACCATCCGCGATCAGCTATCAGAACAGACGCGCAGTCCACGCTGGTTTTGATTAAACGTTCTAAATTTAGGATTAATATGTCCTGCATATCGGCTTGTTCTGACTTAGCGCGTGAGCCGATTTTGGCATATGGGATTCAATTCGTTTCAAACAACGAGCGATTGAATCAAGCTTTTGACTTCGTACGTCCTTCGACACGAAAGATCCTTTCCCGGGCTTCAGCCGCTAAAGCTCGCTTACGAGTTTGGTAGTCCGCCTCATCTGACAGCATTCGTATCAGCAGGCGTCCCATTAAGTCAGTATCGTGATTTATTAAGATTCAGCCTTTGGATAAAGCTTCCTTGAAGACTGTACCCGTTGCCGTTTGCAGGTCTATCAGGTCGACCGCCCGTCCCGTGGATTTTTCCACTAGCGTTAGTAATTGTAGCTTCTGGTCAGTGTTGAGAGGGGTTGGGCCGGCGATAGCGATATCAACGTCACTTTCGGGTCTCTCACTAGATGTGCCAAATGAACCGAACAAAATAGCGATCCGAACCAAAGCCTCGCCTTCGAGATTCTTTAGCAGGTTTTCCAGATCAGATTTGTTCGCTTCAGTTGATTTCATACCAATTCATTGAGCCTCTATCACGAGATTAACTCATAACAGTCTATCATGACTCGTGAAATCCTGCCGCTGATCACTTTGACCTATTAATATCCATCGTTCGTCCTCGCGATGCGGACCACGAGGAGGTCGTTTTTGGCTAATATTTAGACAAAACTCCGGCGTCGGAGTGAATGCCGGAGTGAATATCGTTATCTTACCGCAGGCAGCCGAATGCTACTTCTTGTAATCCTCTGCTGTCAAACGCCGTGATCCGACCATAATCGTCGACGGCGGTCACGACGGAAGTATCGGTTAGGGCAACAACGGCCTCGTGAGTTGAGGTGTTGATAGCGGCAATAGAGTTGAACCCGTAAGTTTGTCCATCTTGCGAACGGCAACAACCTGGATCTTGGTCAATTGAAATTGGATGATGAATACAGCAACGGCACCGATGGCCACACTGCCGTGCCAGGGCACGCCGACACACAGACCGATTTCTCCATGACGGCGACATGGAGCTTCACACTGGACGCTCCCGCTACTCTGTCATTTGATAACTACCACCGAACAGGCTATTTTTCTGCTGAGCACGTTTCTCATATTGTTGTCTTGAATGCAGATGGTGCTGTGGTTTCGGTATTGTCTATGCCAAAAGAAAGCACCTCTGACGTCGTATATTCTCTGAATGATGAGCTGCCAGCTGGATCTTACAAGCTTCTATTTGTGATTCACTCAGCCCAGGACTCGCTCTTTAGGTTCAGCTTCAAAGCCCAAACGAACCACTAAGTTCTAAGCCGCTTTGCGCTTTTTGGCCTCGTAGACTTTCATAAAGTCCGCGAGGTCTTTTTGCAGCCAGGGGAGTTTGCCGGGTTTGCGTTTGCCCTCCATCTCAACCATATCCGTAAGAAATTTGAGCTTTTGATCAAGGGGTGAGACGGTTGGGGCGTTGCGCAGGCGATGAATGGACGAAGGGTCAATTTTTTCTGGACTGATATATTCAGCGAAGAAGTGGCTATCGTCCAAAATAGAATGTTCGATTTTGATCAGCCACGGCCTGCTGTACCAGTAGTCGTACATCTCAATGTCGCCGGTTTCCATGGCCAGTCGCATCGGGCAATTTTGGGGTCCTTCAGCCAGATAGATGGTTGACCTGTCATCAGCGCTTATCGGGATTCCATAGTAACCTATAAAAACTTCCACGCCGTCCGGGGCGAGGTATTCATAGATGCCTGGTCGCGCGACGTCGAATGGGCAAACGATCTTGCTTTTGTATTTTGTATTTCGCCAGTCGCTTAGATTTGGAAATTTTGATTTGTAGTCCATGTTTATACTCCTTGATTGAAGATTTAAAAATAAACGCCCTTGCCGTTTGCGCCCTCGGATCGTTTTTGAGGAACTTTAGGATGAGGGAATAGATTTTTGATTAAATAAGCACCTCTATAAGCGCATGAAATTGCTGGTATAAATAAGATTTCGCATCCTTGGCCAGTCTTGCGGGAAGGCGGAGACATACTAAAATATATCCTCGCGGTGTCTTAAATAAGTGGTGCATCGAAAAATGCTTTAGCAGAGTTGGAATCGCGGCCTCGTTGACGTCAGAGTTTAAAACCCCTGCTACGTCCGCGGCCACGGTCTGAAGACTTCTATTTGACGCGATAGCTGAATCCAGAAATTTTCGTTCAGGTGAGAAAAAATGAATATTTGCCTTGTGGTAAATATCCATCTTGCCAAGACGCATAACAAAATCCGGGGCGCGGCCTATTTTAATGTGATTGGGTGATGTAAATGTCATGACGGCACTCCTTTTGCTGAGCAAGTGCCGGCACGGTAACAGGATTTTGCGATGTCAACGATTGGCAGTCGGCTGTTTTTTGCCGGAAATCATCACTATTCGCTAACAGACAATAAATAAGGAGACGGTTTGAGCGAGGCTAATAATGCGAAACCTAACGATTTATAGGTGGATTGCTGACGAGAAATTTCACGGACATGCCGTCCGCGTCGGATATCTCATATCAACTGCGGACGAGTCCCTCTGCCTGCACTTCCATTTGCATATAAAGAGAAAGATAACCTGATAATTTGGCGGCGTAACCGCGCGACTGGTGAACCAAAGGAAGCATTCCATTTTTCATCGCTAAATCAAGAGAAAAGGAAGGGCCTAGCTCCGCCGCGATAAATGGATACAAGCGACACTCCTGCGCGCGCCCTCCTAACAGGTCTACGCCCGTGGACTTAAGCTTTCTCGCGCTCGATCCAGTTAGAATAAATTGGCGTCGAAGGCGTTTTTTCCTCCCGCGACTTTCATGCCATTGGGTTTCGATCCAGTGATGGACAACGGGAAGAAGTTCAGGAATTCTTTGGATTTCATCGATGACCCAAATCCTTACCTCCGGATGTCCGGAGATGATTTCACTGAGTAACTCAGGGTTCGCCATTAATTTGCGAAAAAGGGCGGGGTCAAGAAGGTCGAGAACCTGTGCGTCCTTGAATTTATTCTTTAATATTGTAGACTTACCAGCCCCTCGCGCTCCAAAAAGAAAAAAACTCTCTTCGGGCGGGGTAAAAAATCTGGGTATCAATTCCATAAATAGGCTCCAAATTAGGATTTATAATCCTAATATTCGACCTTAATTCGCTCGCGGTACGATGCAGTTGTCAACAAAGGTTGCGTTTTGTGTTTGAAATTTAGGCAAAAACTCCGGCGTCGGAGTGATTGCCGGAGTGAATGCCGTTGTCTTACCGCAGGCAGCTGAATGCTACATTCAGTATTCCAGTATCAAATCCCGATGGCGTAAGAACAGTTGTGTCGGTTAGGGCAACAACGGCCTCATGAGTTGAGCTGTTTATAGCGACAATAGAGTTGAACCCGTAAGTCTGTCCATTATGCCAGATAAGAGACTTTTGAGGTTCTACGATCCAGTTCATGGCCATCCAGACGTTATGATCCGGAACGAACGTAAGAGGTGCTTGCGAGAGCTTTATGGCCGGCGCAAGAGATGTTGAGTCCGGGTCTATGTTTGCCCGGGTGTAGCGAATCATGTCATCGATTGTCGAGCGAAGACCACCAGCTGGGTTGGCCGCGGTTTTGTAAAGATCCCAGTGGGGCATATCCTGTGGTTCGCCCGTGCCTGTTGCTGTCCGGTCGACCATGATTCCTTTGGGGAATCGCTGAACGGCTGCCGCCGGAAGCTCAAAATAGCTATCAGTCATGCCCAGGGTATTCAGGATTTTTTCCTGCACTGCTTGGTCATAAGACTGACCAGATAATTCAGCCAATATTAGTCCCAGTAGCGTTTCACCCATGTTGGAGTATTTGTATGTAGCGCCAGGAACGGTTTTAAGAGGCGTTTTGAAATACAAGTCCTTAAAGACTGGTATGGTAAGGCCTTCAAATGGGAACAATTCGTTTGTAATAGTTTGTCCCGGGAACATCCCCTCAACGATTCCCGACATGTGTGTCGTGAGATGCTGATATGTGATGATAGAGCCTGGCTTTTGCCAGGCAGCGGGAATTGGATCATCAAGATTAATTTTTCCGCCAATAATGCTCTGAGCCAGAAGGTTAGCTGTGAAGGTTTTTGTTACCGAGCCGATCTCAAAAATTTGATCCCTTTTGGCCTGGCCAAAGGTGCTCACGGCTGCTTGATTCATGTCGATGGCGGCTGCCACGATGGAGCGGCGATCAGGAAGGTTGGCGTAGCCTTGTTTCAAACACGCATCCAGAGCCGCGACATCGGCAATTGCATTTGTAGTGTTAAGAAAAAAAATTATGCTGCCCAGGAGTTTAACCAATTTATTTCTCACGACTGACTCTCCATGGATTTTGAGTACGCTAAGGTTCCTTGGGGGAGTTGCTATATCAATAAAATATTGAAACGGCAATAAATTTCATGTCTTGTTAATAAAATTATTATAAATTAATGAAATTAATTCGGTGAATTGCGGCTCTCCGGAGTTGGGTGCAACCGTCCGAAATGTCGTGGTTTTGTGCCGTTAACCTTTGAGGAAGCCTCCGGTGGACGTTTTTTTTAGGGCGTCTGCCACAGGTAATGAGTAAAAAACAGGCGTTACATGCGACGAGCCCCGCCAAGGCGGCGCCCGCGATCTCATCGGGCTACCATTCACTATACCAAAAACTTCCCTGTAATTTCAACTTTTTGACATTTTTTTATAGTAAATTACCTGCATAATTTTATAGACAATTAATGGCTAAATTTTATATTCTGGAAGAATATTCTGGGCGGCGGACAGGTCAACAGAGGGAATCAACCATGGCAAGACAGCCGAAGCCCAAAAACGAAAAAATTGCGGACGCACTGAAAGCGGCCAAGACTGCTGCCGGAGGCGGCCACGTACTCCAGACAAAGAAGCTGACGCGCTCCCAGGCGACTGTGCTCGCCCAAGCCGGCTGGCTTCTGGATGTGCACGCTGGCTGGAAGGCTCTCGTTACTCCCGGGACTGAGGAAGGAGATACGATTCCCTTCTTCAGTAATTACTGGGAATTCGTTAGGAAGTACTTAAACGATCGCCTCGGGGATGATTACGTTCTGTCACCCATTCCGAGCCTCGCACTACATTCTGATTTATACTCCATTCCTGTGCAACTTGCGGTGACGACGACCCGTACGACGCAGGGACCGGTAGCGCTCCTCCACGGTGTAGGGCTCATGGTGATCAGCGACGCCAGGTACGACACATCGGGCGCGGTGCTGCGCGATGGCGGTCTCCGGATCCTGCCGCAGGAGCGCGCGCTCGCTGCTATGCCGGCCGCCTCCTACAGAGCCCCCTCGGCTGAGCTTACGGCGGCCGTTGCGACGGTACGAAACATTCCAGAATTGGCGCGCCTACTTTTGAAGAATTCGACAGGCGGACCGGCGGCGGGGAGACTGATTGCCGCTTTAAAGGAAGTAGGGCGCGCGAGGGATGCTGAGATTATAGAGAAGTCCTTTGCGGCCGCCGGCGTAGAGATCTCGGTATCAACACCCATGGGGAACTTCCGCACACTGGCCACCGCCGATGTTCGCTTGAAGTCTGGAATTGCGGCCCGCCTGACGAGTTTGTGGTCGCAGATGAGCGCTGCACTTGCAGATGTTCCACGTCCGAATTCGAACCTCGAGGCATTTCGCACCTCCACAAGCTACAAAATCACGGCAGCCATCAAAGAGGTCTACGTCAACGATGCCTACAATTCACTTTCGATCGAAGGCTATCAGGTGACACCTGATTTGATCCAACGAGTTGCGGCGGGAACGTGGGACCTGGGGCGGCACGAGCAGGATAAGAAGGCGCTCAGCGCTCTTGCAGCGCGAGGGTACTACGAGGCCTTCAACGCTACCGTACAGACGATCGTAGATATACACGCAGGTGCGCCTGACATTGATACTCTCGAGCGGGCGACGCTTGACTGGCGAGGGCTGCTGTTTTCACCTGCGGCCAAAGCGGGTCTGATTCCAGTCGACAGCTTGGCGGGCTACCGCCAAAGCCCGGTCTATATTCGAGGCTCAATGCACGTACCACCGCCGCACGACAAACTGATGGACGCGATGGAGACTCTCTACAACTTGCTTCGTGCAGAGAAAGATCCGTGGATACGCGCTGTGCTGGGGCACTTTTTCTTCGTTCATATTCACCCTTTCCCGGATGGTAATGGCCGCACAGGGCGCTTCCTGATGAACGCGCTATTTGTTACGTCCGGATACGAATGGACGGTCTTGCGCGTTAGTCAGCGAACGCGTTACTTCGCTGCCCTCGAGAGGGCCACGATCGAGGGCAATCCAAGTGATCTGTCGGATTTTATCGCGGGCGAGATGACCGCTGGTGGCAAGGAATAAAGAGCTTTCTCCGAGCTTGCGATATTTTTCTGAACGATTAAAATGGCCACGCTCAAAGCGAATTTGAGCGAGCCGGAGTGAATGCAGTTGTCATGCCACAGGCAAATCTAAATCAATTTTCCTCGAGATCATGCTCTGGGCTGCGCACCCTTAGCAGATCACCGATCACAAGTGGTGTGTCCAGCGTCATAAGCAGATCATAGCCGGGCTTCGCGTCAGGCATTGCCGTGTTGTTGGCCGGGTTGGCGAAGTCAAGGGCCTGGACTTTAGTTTTGATCATGACGCCAGGTCTGACCGCCTCGATCTCCTGACCGCAGATGATTTTATTGCGGGCTGTGACCAGGTAATGGCCGGGGCTGATGATGTCTTTTACGACGCCGGCGAGCACGTAATTCTCATCGCTTTTGCCGTCGAGGCGCTGGGCGTGGCGGTCGAGTTTGCCGTGGAAGAAGCCAGTGGTGTAGCCGCGGTGGCGGTACGTCTCAAGCTCGTCAATCCATCCAGGCTGGACAGCAAAGGTGCCTGCCTTATAGCTGTCGAGAGCGGCACGGTACACGTTGGTGGTGGTTGCTCCGTAGAGTACTCCGCGGTTACGGCCCTCGATTTTGAGGCCAGACACACCAGCGTCGATGATTTTATCGAGGAAGTCGATCGTGCAGAGGTCTTTGGAATTGTACATGTAGTTGCCGGTCTCGTCCTCATAGACGGGGTAGTACACGCCAGGGCGTTTTTCTTCCACAAGAGCGTACTTCCAGCGGCAGCTGTTGGCGCACATGCCGTGGTTGGAGTCACGCTCGGTCATGTAGCTCGACATCGTACATCGACCTGAATAGGTCATGCACATAGCACCGTGGACGAAGACCTCAAGCTCAAGGTCGGGGACTTTGTCTTTGATGGCTTTGATCTCATCAAGGCCGAGTTCCCGTGCGAGGACGACGCGTTTAGCGCCCATGTCCTTAAATGCCTTGGCGGTCATCCAGTTTGCGGTTGAGGCCTGGGTGGAGACGTGGATCGGGAGATTTGAGTTCTCGCGCACGATCGCCATGATGCCGATGTCGGCTACGATCACCGCGTCAACTTTGGCTTCCTCAAGAAACTTGACGAAGTTTGGCAGGGCTTTGACATCGCGGTTATGGGCGATGATGTTGAGAGTCACATAGACGCGTTTGCCGAGGCTGTGAGCGTAAGCGACGCCTTCACGAAGGGATTCCATGGAGAAGTTCGCGGAGCCAGCGCGGAGGTTAAACGCTTTACCGCCAAGGTACGCGGCATCAGCACCGTAACGGAGGACGGTTTTAAGTTTTTCGAGGTTGCCCGCGGGGGCGAGGAGTTCAAGGTCGTGATTCATATTTAGTTAGACTCCGTTGATTTCGAGCAGAGAGAACCGGAGGATATACAGGTTGTTTATTCTTTGCGCAAGAGCTTATAACTTACTGAAAATATGTTATTTTTGCTCGTATCAATCGATATGTATTGACGCATGTATGATGCATACATACAATGATCAATATAGGATGGTGTTATGGCTAAGGACAAAATAAAGCGGATCACCGCAAATATACCAGAAGACCTTCTTAAGGACGCCACAAACGTCACGGGTGCGTCCCTGACGGAAACCTTGATCCAGGGACTTAAATTAATTAAACGCGGCGCCGCGTTCGAGAAGGCACAGGCGCTAAAAGGTAAACTCGACATTAAGATTGATTTGGATGTGAGCCGTGAGCGCCCTAATCGTTGATACCTCCAGCTGGATTCACTACTTCAAAGGTGAAGCCTATCCCGAGATCGACGAGGGTCTTAAGCAGGGATTGATCTATTTGCCAGTTATTGTCGCCGCCGAGCTGACAAGTGGTCAAATCAGTCCCGTCATGCGGGCAGCGTTGACAGATTTTCTGATGGAGCTCCCTTTGGTAGACGCGTCACTGTCCCATTGGCTTCGCGTAGGGGAGCTCAGGCAGAGAGCCGCTGAAAAAGGATTGAACATCTCAACGCCCGACGCTCATGTCGCGCAGTGTGGCATCGATCTGGGTGGCAGACTTATTTCCGAGGATAGAATCTTTAAGACGTTAAAGGACGCGATCCCAAGTCTGGATTTTCGATTACGGGATTTCCGCTAACAATTATTTTTTTGACGTTTTTTTCGATTTATTCGCGACATTGACGTCAAACTGCTTACCTGCGAAGTAGCCCCAGACGTCCCCAAAAAAGCTAAGGCGCCCATTGTCCACGGTGATCCCGCCGCCGTCGCTGACGCCGTAGATTGGATATTTGAGGAGCTTGCTTTGTTTTTTGAGTTCCCGGGCGTACTCGGGCTCCGGTGCATAGTGGGGGAAAAACTCAAATTGAACCAGGTTCAAGGCATCCAGGGAACGAATCCCCACGATGTTGTCGTCGCGGTCAAATTTTGGGTAGCTTGCGGTCATTATGTTTGGTGTCATCAGGATTCCACCGGCTGAAAGCCCTGCGAGGACTCCTCCTCTCTGGACGAACTTTAAAAGCAGACGGTCAAAATGATGTTGCCTCAGGGACTTCAGAAAGTAGAATGTATTGCCGCCGCTGAGGTAGATCATATCGGCTGATTTTGTCACCCGCTCTGCGTCAGCGGTGGAGTACGGACGGTCAATATTGAACATGACAATGTCCTTAACGCCATGCTCAGAGAATGTCTCGCGCACGTAATCATACTCGAAATCAGGGACATGATTGGCAGAGGGAATAAAAACCACGCGAGGTTTTTTTTTGCCGATCATGCATATGACTTCGCGGTCGATCGGATCGTTTTTCTCGTCATATCCGCTATAGAGAGCAAGCTTCATCGGGATCAGATCCCGTGTCTCATGTCTCGAACGACTTTTCCGAGGGCTTTGAGAACGGTTTCTATTTTTGCCGTTTGCTTGCGTTCAGGGATCGTGGATCTTGCGGCATCCTTGGCTTTCGCCTCCGGCACCAGTGTCTGATCGTCAATAAACGACTTGATCACGTGGAATAACTGTCTGCGCTCAAGCTGTTTACGGCTTCGCAGGATCTTCTCGCCAATATTGCAAATGGCGTCCCCGGTCACTCTTTCGCGGCGATTGGTCACTTCAGATCTCGTTGCTATTTTGGCTATGAGGTTCTCGCGGCGGGAGTTTCGATGTTTGGCGCAGGCCGTCATGAGATCCATGTAAGCCGCCTGAAACTTGCCTGCCCAGAGGCCGCGCAGAATAGTTGGGCGTGCGTCAGGGGGACCGCAATAAGTGGAAGCGATTGTCGCCATGAAGTTCTTGACCGGCATTTGGGTCCAGGATGTCGTCAGGTGACGGGGAAGTTCCCGGAGGATGTCCCGCATTGAGTAAAGAGCGTCTTTCGTGATGCCGTCAGCAACGCGGTAGTGTTTTTTCTGTTTTGTTTTGCGCTCCCACCAGTTGTAGGCGACTTCGTATTTGGTAACCAACCGCGGGGATTTCGCCAGCAGAAGCTCAGCGTCCTGACGTTTGAATCCAGTTTTTTCCAGCATCATCCTGCGACGGGACTCGGTGAACGTCTTGTCAAACTTACGGACTTCCGGGTGATTGCGGAAACGGCTGATCTCAATTTTTTTACCTGTGTTGATGTAGTGCTCAATTTGCGCGAACGTCTGAACTAGATATCTAGCCTGTGCCCGTTGTTCGGGGATGCTGGTTGACCAGCGATCCACGTCGTCAAATTTATACTCGTGGTGGAACAGACCGAATTGACGGATTGAGCCGTAATCAATGATTCCGCCGTTGGTCAGAATATTGTCGCCATCCCAGGCGAGCCAGCAGAAAATATACTCAATCTCAAACCGCGCGGCCATTTCAGCGAATGAGGCGCTAACTTCAGCCAGAAGCCTTTTGTAGCGATTTTCGCCCTTTAACAACGGCTTCCAGTCGGAGTTTGAAAGCTGTCGGTTGATGAAAAAATCAATGGAGGCCTTAAGCCGCGACAGATTGCTTTGTTTCAGATGATTAAAGAAGTGACTGGGACGCAGCAGGTTCTTGCCGGCGCGGACATTGATGCTGAGGTTTCCCGGGAATTCTATGACACAAAGAACTCGCTCGGTAGGAACGCTGTTTTTGTGCATGATTTCCGAAAAGATCGCGCCAGTGACGCCGTCGTCGAGGTCGCTATAGCCGCAGCCGTAGCTGATGCTTGGGTCGCCGGTGCGGAAGAATTTTTTGAAAATATGGGTTGCCGGACTGAGGCAGGTGGCGCCAGTGCCGCAGCTGGTGATGTCCCAGGTTTTGCCTTTTGATTTCCAGGTACCGTTCCAGAGGCTTCGTCCGTCACCGCTTGTGATGCCGGTTTTACCTGGGTGCTGTAGCTGCAGGTAGCGGGTTGCCATGTAGTGGTGCGGTTTGATCTCACTTGCGGGGATTTTGACGCCGTTCATGAGGTCGTATTCATTAATGATCTGGATGGCAAAGGTTTCGAGGACTTGGGCCTCAAGCTGAGGATTCATGGAGTGTGCGTGGTGAGAGGGTAAAAGCCCCATTTCAACAGCAAGATCAAAATTAAACCAGGCGACCTTGCCGCCTCTACGCTGGCGGGCGCGGTAAAGCACGTGGGAGCCGGGAACCTCCGACTGCCATGGATGGCGGCCATCGATGGTCGCGAACCCAGAGTAGTCATAAGGTGAGCGATTCAGGTCTTTCGCGCTCATGTTGCGACTGGTCATTTCTGCTAGGCCTCCTGTTTATTCCAACTTGAGCTTCTTCGGAGGACTGGCACAAGACTTTAGCCTTTATGGGGGGTTGCGGAGTGTCTGCAGAGTGATTCTACGGCGGGCATTTGGCTTGTACGCCCTGTGGCTCAACATTTGTACGGCTGTTACCTGTCTTTCGAGGAGGTGTGTTTTTTTTGAATGAAATCTTCGTTCTTGCCACTGTGGGATGAAATCAGGTTCAATAACGTGTCGCCAAAAATGGTGATTTCGATGATTGTTAAATCCAAATAATTAAGGAGGGACGCAAAATGGGGGTTAAAATCTCAGGGACGTTCAAAGGCGGCCTCGCAATGGCGATGACTCACGACATGTCAAAGACAGCGTTGATGACAGACCCGCCCCTTGATAATGGTGGTGAGGGCAAGAGTTTCTCCCCGACTGATTTGGTGGCGACCGCTCTCGGGGCTTGTATGATGAGTGTGATGGCGATTCACGCCAGAAAAGAGCGCATTGATCTTAAGGGAATGGCATGTTCCGTAGAGAAACACATGAGCCCCGATCTTCCGCGCAGGATCTCTGGTCTTGATGCTGTGATTACGATGCCAAAATCCCTGACGCCTGAGCAGCGCAAAAATCTGGAGCACATCGGCAACACATGTCCCGTGATCATGAGCCTTCATCCCGAAATAAAACTGATTAAATCATATAACTACGAGGCATGAATCCATGGCGGCAGGTAGCATTACATTTAAAAGCGCGGACGAGGCGTTTTCTCTAATAAAATCTGACTCAACGGTCGTGACCGCCATGGCTGCCGCTGAGCCGTATCTATTCTGGAGCATGGTTCATAGGTACGTTAAAACCTCTAACACAAGAAATCTTAAAATTTTCTGCGCAAATCCCAGCGAGCCATGGCCCGTGATTGCCGACGATCAGATGAAGGAGCACGTTGAGATTGTGGTGATGTTCATGACCGGTGTCATGCGCAAGTTGCAGGGACGGGGTTTTGTTCATTATATGCCTCAGCACCTCTCCCAGTGGTCTCGCAACCTGTTGGCCCGTCCGACGGGAATAGATGTGTTTTGGGGGAGTTGCTCGCCGCCCGATAAACGCGGGTTCGTCAGTCTGGGTACGTCAAACTGTTATGAGTCCGAGGTACTGCGGGCAGCCAAAAAAGTCGTCTTGGAGGTGAACCCCAATATGCCCTCGACCTGTGGTGGCACAGAGGTGTCCCTTGACGAGGTTGATATTTTCATTGAATCAAGTCGTCCGTTGCCAGAAGTTAAACCCGCCCCGTTCAGCGAAGTTGAGGCGAGTATCGCTGATTATGTAGTGGAGATGATTCCGGACGGAGCGACGTTGCAGCTTGGCATTGGCGGTATTCCTAACGCTGTCGGAACGAGGCTGATTCACAAACGAGACCTCGGGGTCCATACAGAGATGATTAACGACGCGTTTATGAATCTATATAACGCTGGCATCGTCACCGGCCGGCAAAAGTCCATCTGGCCCCGTAAAATCGTCGGTGCCTTCGCTTACGGAAGTCGCTCTCTTTACGATTTCATCAAAGAGAACCCTATTGTCGAGATTCATCCGGCGTCAGTGATCAATGATCCTTACCGGATTGGGCGTAATCACAAGATGATTTCTCTGAATACCGCCGTAGAGATTGATCTCACTGGTCAGGTATGCAGTGAGTCTGTTGGTCATGTGGAACTCAGCGGTGTAGGTGGAGCGGCTGAGACTCACATTGGCGCTCAGCGCAGCGCTGGCGGTCGCGGTATTATCGCCATCCCCTCAACCGCAAAACAGGGAACCGTCTCAAAAATCACAACAGCCCTCCAGCCAGGGGCTAAGGTCAGTATCTCACGCAATGACATTGATACCGTTGTAACGGAGTTTGGTGTCGCCGTACTAAAAGGCAAAACCGTTCCAGAAAGAATCCGTGAGATGGTGCGGGTGGCGCATCCTAAATTCAGGGATGAGCTAACGGCCGAGGCGCGGCGGTTGTTTTATATCTAGGACTTTAGCGCGGTAATCGCCGTCTCAACGAGAGACTCTATAGATGGTGTTGGCGCGGTGATTATTTTATCAAAGTGTCCTTCAGCGAATGCCGAAGTGGTTGATCCAATGCAACAGGCGATCAGTTCATGGCGAAGTCGATTTTCAGACGGTATCAATGATCTTGTAAATCCCTCGATGGCCGAAGGACTGGCAAAACAAACCACGCCTTCAAGAGATTGGATATATCGTTGAATAGCCTCTGTGTCGGGGGCCTTGCCATGAGGGAGATGCAAAGATTCTTCAGTGGCATAAATAGGAAGTTGATCCACCTGGATGTCGTAGCGGGAGAGCGTGCCCGCAATGTCATAACTAGGTTCTTTTGAACAAGGCCAGGCGACGTCCGTACCCGGCCGAAGATTATGGGCAAGCCACATCGTTAGCTGCTCTGCGTTGGTTACGCCTGCCGGAACCTCAGAATTGATTTTGTGGGCCTTAAGGGCTTCTTTGGTGCCAGGGCCAACGGCGAATACACCCTCGCAAGAGCGCATCAAGTTAAAAAGGGCTGGGTGGCGGGCGCAGTAACGAACCGCGTTGCCGCTTGTTAAAATAAACATTTGCGGTTTTCGTTTTGGGAATTTTACGGCAAGCCCTGTCATCGCTATACAAGGCAAGTGGAGAGCGTCGACATCACGAGCCTCAAGAATGGGTTTGTCATGTTCCCAATCATCCGCGGACCTGGTCCATACTATCAATGCCATTGGTTGTTTATACTCCGTGCTTTTACAGGCGCATGTACACGATTTTCATATAAAGCCTGTAGGCTAACATTATGCACCGAAACCCTTATAGCATCAAATCACTACATCAATTCCGAGGCTTGCCAAGATGCTATTTGCGCCATTTTCGCGCAATTCCGTGATTATTAAATCCTCAAGCTCTGCCTCGATATTCGCCGCCGTCGCTTGAATAGACTGAACAGCACGGGCACTGCTGCCGTCGCTGGCCAGAACGACGGCCTCAGCAAGCAAAAGTGTCTTGTCACTTGGGTGGGCAGTCACGAGGCATCCAAACGGCATGGTGCAGTCGCCGCCAAGTCGGGCCAGGACCGAGCGTTCAATATTAATATCCCGTCTTGTGGCGGCGCACTCAAGGGCTGTTACGGCACTTAGGGCAGCCCCACCGACAGGGGTTTCAATGGCAAGAGCGCCTTGACCAGCGCAAGGAACAAACCAGGCAGGATCGATTCGGTGAGCATGGACATTAGTAATGTTAAGTCTCTCAAGTGATGCCTCTGCGAGAATAATCGCCTGCCATCCCTCAGACTCGAGCTTGCGAAGTCTGGTATCGACATTTCCCCGTACGGGAATGGTTTTGATGTCCGGACATGAGCCTTTGAGCAAGCTCTGACGGCGCAGACTTGAAGTAGCTAGGGTCATGGGGCCTAATGAACGGAGCATTCCGGCAGTGACAACTGCCCCGGCCGCGAGCCCAAGTTTGGGCCAAATGTCGCTTCGGAAAATAATTACGTCCGATGATTTATGTCGTTTTAAAACTGCGGCGAGTTGAAAGCCCGTGGGAATCCTAGCCGGCAGATCCTTGAGACTGTGAACGGCAAAATGGGCCTTGCCTGAAGCCATCGCCTCCTCAAGCTCCTTGATAAAAAGCCCCTTGCCACCGATCTCATGAAGAAACCGGTCCTGGACGATATCGCCCGTTGTTTTCCATGTCTGGATGTCAATCTTGTGGCCGCGGTCTCTAAGCAGCCCCGCGACATAATTCGCCTGCCATAGGGCCAGCGGACTGCCCCGCGAGGCCAAAATCATAGTTTCAGACGCTTTGCCTTGATCAGCCATGTTTAATGTCCTTGGCAAATAACAAATCAAGAGCCTCAGCGAGGCTTCTGATATTCTCAGGCGATGATTTTTTCAGAGTCAGCGCGATATCACTTGTGAACCGCGCCTCCATTGCGTCAAGCATGTCTCCGAGAGACTCGCGCTGTTTAGTTGTAAGGCTTGAGAAAACGTCTTTAGAGAGAGTCTTCAGGGATTCCTTGCGCAGGATCTGTGAGTAGTAGGTAGACGCTGACTTAATGGTTGGGGCAACCTCATGATGAAGAAGCCATTGCCCGAAATGGTAAACGCTCTCGTTTACGATATTTGTCGCCTCACGAACCGC
The DNA here is from genome assembly GCA_947468665.1 of Oligoflexales bacterium. Lineage (GTDB taxonomy): Bacteria > Bdellovibrionota_B > Oligoflexia > Oligoflexales > RGVZ01 > CAMDKS01. Next base: position 15,800 of record CANILH010000017.1, read on the forward strand.
GTCAAGGCGCTTTTCCATGTGGGAGTCGACCACTGACTTCAGGTCATCGATATCAAAAAGATAAACGTCATCCAGATCAGAGACGGCGGGCTCAATGTCCCGCGGCAGAGCGATATCGATCAGAAACAATGGGCCGCTTTTGCGCGCTTTGGCGGATTTTCCCACGATGTCTTTTGTCAGTACATAGCCTGTCGCTCTGGTCGCGCTAATCACAACATCTGCCCTGGCGACGAGCTGAGTGAGATTCTCAAGGCCATGAGCCTCTCCGAATACAAGATGCTCAGTGAGCTCATACGCTTTTTGTCGGGTACGGTTGGCGATCACGAGCGATCGTGGTTTATAACTGGCGGCGTATTCGGCCGCGACGCGGGCCATTTCACCGGCACCAAGAATCAGGAAGTTAAGTTGGGAAAGATCATTTGACGCCCGTCTGGCCAGATCAATTGCCGCGTGCGAGATGCTGACACGGTGACGGCCAATATCGGTGTTTGAGCGGACTTTCTTGGCGGTGGCGAGTGCCTCCTGAGTGAGTCGTGACAGCATAGGACCAAGGGTCCCCGCGGTTTTCGCGATCGTGATCGCGTCCTTAAACTGCCCTGTGATCTGAGTTTCTCCAGGCACCAGTGAGTTCAGGCTTGATGCCACCAAAAACGCATGACGAACCGCGTCAAGATCAAGGAGTGTGTAAAGTGAGTCCTGAAGATTCCGCGGATCGATTTTATGATCAACATTGGCGGCATTGTGAATATACGCGTAGAGATCGCGCAGTCGCTCAGCTGAAGGCGGTGATGACGTTTGGATGACACCAAACACCTCGCAGCGATTGCATGTTGAAAGCACGGCGAGCTCAGGTATTGAGAATCTTTCCGATGCCGCGGGTAGGCATTCCGCGATTTGCTCCGCCGAGAGGAAAAACTCCTCCCGGGTAGCGATATCGGCAGTACGGTGATTGCTTCCTACACAAAAAAATGTTGGAGCGGACGTCGCAAGATCCTCGTTGTTCTTTTCGGCGGGAAGTCCGGGAGCTTGTCCAGACAATTGTTTCAAGGAGTTTGAGGTCATAGAGCACCCCACGGGGCAACGAATAAAATCCCGAACCAACTGATGGCCATCAGGATGAAGCCGGCGAGACTCATGCGGGCGACTTTCTGGGGGCGGTAACCAAGAATGCCTTTCAGTACAAGTATTGACAGATACCAAGTCCAGACAAGAATCGCCCAGGCGACTTTCGGATAGATATTGTGCCCTTCTGGAATCATTCCGCTCATAGCGTACATGGCCCCACTCAGAAGGCTCACTGTAATAAAGGTAAATCCAATCCAAAGCGTCAGTGTGAGAGCGCTGGTAATGGTTGCGATCGCAGGGAACCGGTCTGGGAGGTCACTGAGTTGGCGGTTTTTGAGCTTTTTATCGAGCCAGAGAAATAACAGACTCATGCCGCAGGCGAGAATGGCAAACGTCTGGCCAATGACAGCGGAGGCAATGTGGAGCCTCATAGCCGGGCCCATATCAACCGCGAGCGGAAGTGGTTGATGGGGGCTGAAGAAGGTTCCAGACAGCAGGGTGATCGCGATTACAGGTGACGTGAAGGCTCCGATAAGTTCCATTTTCCAGACAAACCAACTGATGATGGTGGCCCAGGCGATGGCGGACGCCAGCTGATACGCCGTGCCTCCAGAGCTAACGGTCTCCAGAGTGGTTGTCATCGTTCCAATGACAAAGAGGGAATATCCCAAGCGGGTCCATAACTGGTTTCGCCCGGAGCCTTTAAATCCGAGCACCAAAAGCCCTGACGCGATCAAAAAACAGGTCAGGGATATCATGGAGATAACAATAGGGTCGATCATGTCATAAGCCTCTACTGGCAGACGTTTTATTTGATCTCAGAGTATGGAAGGACTGGCGTTAGTTCGCAATAAAAAGTATATAGAATCCATTAAACTTTAAGGGAATTGAATTGACCTCATAATCCCTAAACTGTGCCGTGGAAACAAAGGGCTTTAGTTGCAATTATCTGAATTAATTGGATTTTACAGGGGATCTTCCCTGTGGCAACCCCACAGCTGGCAGAGCCGTACCGCCCGCCAGCAACCGGAGTGGGAGTCTCGTGGCGCCCTTAGCGCTGTTACTGAGCAATTAGGTCGTTTTCCAGGGCTCGTGGGCCCTCGTGAGATAGAGGCCCTTAAGCATCAGATTGCTGACGCCGGAGTTGGGCGTCGTTTTATTCTCCAGGGCGGGGATTGCGCGGAGCGATTTCAGGACTGCCGCGAGGATTTAATCCGCGGGAAGATGCGGATTCTGATGCAGATGTCTCTTGTCATGGGCTATGCGGGGCGCAGGCCTATTATTCCTATCGGTCGCATGGCTGGGCAATACGCAAAACCACGTAGTGAGTCTGTTGAACGCGTTGGCGATGGAACAATATTGCCCATTTTCCGTGGTGAGTCCGTAAACTCCTTTGACGCGACGACAAGTGCCCGCAGGTCAGACCCGCTAAGACTTTTGCAGGCGTATCATACGTCCAGTGCCACTCTTAATTTTATCAGGATACTGATGGGAAGCGGATTCGGCGATCTTCAGCATATGGACGCGTGGGATCTCGGCACCATCAAAAAAGGCGCTTACTGGAAACGCTATGAGCAGATCGCGGCAGGTCTGCGCGACGCTCTGGCGTTTATCTCCAATGTCTCCAACGTGTCCTCTACCCAGGGTGTAACGCCTGAGTCCACGCTTCGCGGATACGGTTTCAAAGATTTTTATGTGTCTCATGAGGCGTTGCTGTTGCCCTATGAGGAGGCACTCACGCGTTTTGTGCCTGAGATGGGGCGTCACTACAATCTTAGTACCCACATGCTCTGGATCGGGGACCGTACCCGTGAGCTCGATGGCGCCCATGTCGAGTATTGCCGCGGTGTCGGCAATCCTGTCGGAATTAAGGTAAGCGCCGAGACAGATATTCCGGATCTTTTGGACGTGATTGCGCGGATCAATTCCCATAACGAGGTCGGTAAAGTTACGCTGATCACCCGACTTGGATCTTCCGAGGTAAGAACTAAATTGCCGTCGATGATCAGAGCCGTCAGGGAGTCGGGATTCGCGGTGACATGGAGTGTTGATCCGATGCACGGCAACACCGTGAGGACGGCAGACGGTCGCAAAACCCGCAGATTTGAGTCTGTCGTTGATGAGATTCACGGGAGTTTCGAAGCGCACCGAAGCGAGGGAAGCCATCTGGGTGGGATTCACCTTGAAATGACTTCAGATGATGTGACCGAATGTACTGGCGGAGCGGCGGGGGTTACCGATAGTGACTTAGAGCGACGTTACGAGACATGGTGCGACCCCAGGCTTAATGGCGCTCAGAGTCTTGAGATAGCTTTTGTGACTGCGGCATGTCTCCGTGGTGAGTACAGCCGGCGGCTGAACTAATCGTCAGATTTGCATATATTCGCTCTGGATTTAGTAGAATGAAAAACACCCGGGGGGAACCTCCCGGGTGTTTTTTTATTTGGTTTCTCTATTTAGTTATTCGTAAATTATGGTGTAGCGGGTGCCGGATAGATCGTTTGATACTGTTGTCCAACGGCCATCATCACAAGTGAAAGTAGCGCCTGAGCGTTAGGACCCTGCTGTGTTGCGCCGATAATTTGCGCGTACTGTGGAAGCATTGAGATCAATTGGCTTGGATTGGTGATGTTAGCCATGCCAAGGATTTGGGATACGTTGATGGTGCTTGGGATCTGACCGGGAAGTGAGCCTGTTACACCAGGGATGCTGACGGGAACTGGATGCCCTGTGAGGATGCCACTGTTAAGTACGAGTCCTGCTAGTTGCAGATACATGGAGATGCTTGCGGGCGAGTACCCCGAAACCATCAATGCTAATTGCACCATATTCATGGCTCCGCCGTTTTGTCCCATGGTGGCGTTCTGGAGAATGGTCAGGAGAACAAGGGCGCCCTGGGCGTTTGGAGGTAGGACACCGGCAGGAATTGCTCCACCGCTTAAGGCGGGGATAAACGCGTTTAGACTGCTGCTGTGAACCGATTGAGGAAGTGAAGTCAGAAGGCTTCCAAGTTTGCTGAGGTTTGCAGTACCCGGGAGGACTGTCGAGGGGATCTGCGAGAAGGCTGTGGTGGCGGCGACCGGGATTCCACTAAGTGACGCCATGCCAGTTCCTAGAGCCTTCTGGAGCAGGGCTGAGGCGTCCTGCTCAAGTCCGCTGATGTTAGCGATTCCTTTCATAAACCCGTTCACGACAGACATAGCCGAAGCGTACATGATGTCTGCTTTGTTATCTGAGTGGTCTAGGCCAAATGTGTGACCCGCCTCATGGGCAATAGCTTGCGCGAGTGACTTTGCGTCTTTTGATGTTAAAAACACGAATCCCACATCATTTGGGTTCGCGTTACCGCTATCAAATGGCGCCATTCCAGCGACATTCCCAGAGCCTGGGCATCCGAACAAGCTGGATAATCCACCAACATGAATTGCCGTGTAGTCGCCTGAGGTAGGCTTGTCAGCGGTGATATACAGCTTCGCCCCCGCGTTGGAGAAATACAGCGCGACTTGAGATAGGATGGCGTCCTTATCTGCCTCTGAGATTGAAGCGGGTGGGATAACCACAGAGTTAATGCAGGGAAGGAAGCTCTGGTCTTTTGCAAATCCTTTAGCGATTGTGGCGCCGTTGAAGTTAACCCACATGACCTGATCCTGGACGGCCTGAAGTGCGCCATTGGCAGTCATTTGCATGCGGTCAGTCAGGAGTGCGTCAAAGTATGCCTGTGGCGGCACTACAACTGTGTCGCGGCCACTCGCCGCAGTACCGTCCGCTGACGATCCCCTGCTGCCGGAAATTGCGCCACATCCGGACAGCGTCCATACCATTGATGTGATGACCGCGCTCACAGCGCCCGCGACTCTCAGTCGCGTGTAGACAGAATTAATTCGGTGTTTCATGTGGTGGTTCCTCCAATGTGGTTTGCGGCACAAGCGATACATAATCCAACGGAGCCAAGTATAAGCTCAAGTGGGGGTGTCGGATTTTTTGATTTGATTCTAAGGTATAATTTTAAGTATCTGAAAATACAGATATTAAAAGAGTTAATTAAGGCGGGGCCCACATAGCGCACCCCACATAGCGCACGACCTTAGCGCTCAATTTGGCGCCAATGGGTAGGACAGGCTACAGGACTGGGTCTCTCAATCGCTCTGGACGAAATTGCCGCCACGTGAGCGAACGTTAATTGAAATATATTGGCATCAATTCAGATAGGCGGTCTGCGCGATTGGCTGAACCGTCGCGCCTGCGGCGCGAGCAAGGCCCATTTTCTGGGTGATGACGGTCCACATGTCGTTCCAGGGCGAGTTGAAAATGAGGTCTTGATCAATGGAGTGAAGGAGCCATGCTCCGGCCCGAATTTCTTCGTCGAGCTGCCCAGCGCCCCAGCCCGCGTACCCCACGAGGAACCGGTAAGGGTTCAGGATTTCTTGAACTATCTGCCCATTGGCGCGTTCTTTGAGGGTCTTCTCGCTCTCATCAATCAGTGAGTCCAGCACTCGACCAGAGGTGCTTAGGTAGATGCCCTGTCCGATCTCGGTGTCGCCATCTGATGGTTTTCTGGTGTGAAGAATAATGGCTGTCCCAGTGTCAACTGGGCCACCGTACCACGCAGGAATCGCGTGTGGAACGTCACGATCGATGACGCTGATCATGCTTTTTAGGGGAACCGTGCTAGGACGGTTTAACACGAAGCCTACAGCACCCTCGCTATTGTGCTCCGCGAGAAGCATAACAGTTCGCGAGAAATTGCTCTCCAGCATGCTTGGCATTGCGACAAGCAGACATGGAGCCGAAACGTGTGTAATCATCCGTGATCACCATTCGTTCAGTTAAATTGTTGTGGCGAATAAACCGCCCGCACAAAAAAATTTCGTTTGCTCTGTCAGTCAGCTTACGGGATGAGAATTCACGAAGTCAATGCATTTCTTTGCCGCAGGTTGTTGTTTTTTCTTTTTTTTTGGCATTCTTTTATCGAAATGCTTTCTCTGTTGTTCTAGTCTTAGGCACTCACCAAGGGTTACATGACTGATGCGTTCTTTGGCATCAGGAGTTTACGCACAAATTAACGGGACGTGGAAAATCATGAAAAAAATCATTCTGTCCGCGATTGTTATTTCAGCATGTCAGGTTTCGGCGCACGAGCTGGATCAGCGCATTGGCGGCTACCAGTCAGAAGAGGGTGAGTCGCGCTCCATGGCGCGTCTGACAGGACGGGGCAATCTTCCGGCGATGCTCTCCGGTGATGTTACGTCGGATTTGGTATTAAGTGGCAGCATTGAGACGCTGCGTTCCGATGCCGCGGCGTTTGATGATAATGCTTATATGAAAGAGAACTTCCCCGGTCATGTCCGCTACGAGCGCAATGTGGGGGTCGACAGTGAGTGGACCTTCGCCAAACGAACCGATTTCGCGGTTGGTGGCGGCATGTCGGGCGATGGCGTGACGAAGTCAAAGACAAAGCGCGGGTCGGTTGGACAATGGTTTTTAGGGGATCAGTTGCGTCTTGGTTTCGCAGGGTCAGCGACCGAAACCACCAGACCTGCCGCTCAAATATTAGATACAGACTATACGAGGCTGGATATTCGGCCTGATGTGCGGTCGACCTCAACCGGAGTATCGGCGAAGGCAATTTTAAACCCCACAACCATTGTGAACGCGGATTATACCCAGGTCCGGAGCACCGATAGGCCTGCACTGCATGCCTGGAACGCTGGTGTGCGCGAACACATTGTGTCCTGCGACTGTGCCGTGCATGGTGATGTGGGCAGGGTGATCAATATTGGGGCAATTAACACCAATATGACTGATGGCGAGTTAACTGGCACCCAGTGGGGGCTTGCTTACCTGCAAACTCTTTGGGCAGAAGGTCATTTCAGGCTTGGTTACCGCTTTGCCCGGGAAGACGAGTATACAAGGGCCTACGGCGATCACCTTGTTTTCGGCTCAGACAGCTACACTGCCGCAATTTCTCATGAAATCAGCGGCGAAACGACAAAAACTCTGATTGATGTTGCCGCTACTCGGTACATCCGGAACAAAAACGGTACTGGAACCGCCCTTGAAATGGGAGCGGCGGTTAAATTTTAATCATGAACTTATGTATTTTTAATGTCCTTGAGCCTATAATTGACTCAAAAGGAGACAAATCCCTATGAGAAAGCAAAATATTCGCGGAGTATCGGCCACCGTATTTTTGATCATATTTTTGGCAAGTGGGTGCCGCACAATCAAACCCTACGAGAAAGAATATCTGCTGCACCCAACTATGGATGATGCCCGTGTCGAGCGTTTATCGGCACCTTACGGCAAAAGCATACGCCCAAATGAGCGGTTGGCGTCGGCAGGCGGCGGCAGTTCATATTCATGTCCAACCTGTGGGGGAAAATGAGCATGCGTTACTCAGCGAATCTCAAAGCTCGATGGCTAGTGGTTTTGGGCCTTCTGGCAGTAAGCTCCTGTGGCGCAAGACTTCCTAAAGCAGTCTCCCGGCACACACCTGTGTCTCTAGAGCAGGCAATCAATCTTGATGAGATTGAGGTCACCAGACTTCAGGATGGCTCCACTGTGAACATGGGCCGTTACATGCGGGAGCGCAATCTCCAATGGATGGTTTTGACCTTCGGCAGCGAAGGCTGCAACATCTGTATGGATAAAGCCGAATACCTACAAAAAAATCTTGTTGATAATAGTTACGAGTTACTGGGCAATGGTGCCAAGGGTTCTATCGAGCTGGTGGGCGTCACCACGGATCCGGCGTCACGGCGTGAGTCGGTGTACGCCAATCTCGTTGAGGAAAAAAAACTCTCGCATTTTGAGTGGTCAGATCCCGCCCGCCCAGATGGCAACATTATGATGAGATATTTCCAGCCCGCAGGGCATGGACCGGGCGTTCCATTGACGGTCATGCTGTCCAGTAAAGGAATCATGTGGCGCGTTGGAAGTTGGGATCATCTTACGGCGGCTCAGATTATCGAGAAAATCGCCGGAACTCTTGGCGCTAACGCTGTTCCGCCGCCGCCAGTTCCAGAGCACGGAGGCAATGGAGGAAGCGGCGGGACCACCACGACTCGACCGCTGCTCGCCATGGAGCGTCCTGACCGTCTGAACGACGTCGCGGTGACCGTCTGTGGTGACCGTTCCCCAACTAAACTTGGTGCTACTCTGCCTGCTGCCGCCAACGGCCTTCGGGCTGTGCTTATTCACAAAGAAACTTGTACCGGCAATCCGGCCTGCGAGGATGCGCGAAAAGCATTAGAGACATGGAGCGGGACCTGTAAAGACACTTGGCAGAAAGACTGCGCGGTTAAAGAACTGGTCGTCTCAGATCAGCTGTGCGGGAACGAGCAAAATCTTCTCGCCGGTGGCGCGGAATTTTTTGATGTATTCGCGGATCATTTTACCTGGAGCTATAAACCCATCGCGGAGGCCGCTGGAAAGTTACGCCTGGCTGAGATGAAGGGGCCAATGACCCTTATTTTTAACGGCGATGGTAAATTGGTTTTCTCCCGCGATGGCTCTATTGGTGAGTCCCTGACGGCGAGAATGAATAAGGATAAACTTGCCGCGAGCGCGGAAGGTCCTGAGTATCCATTGTTCTGGAACGATACCCCTAAAAGTAATCACGCTCCAAGTGGTGTCAAGGCGACGTTCGCGGGCATCAGGACGCGGGCAAAATATACAGCTGTGATGTACTGGAATACCTGGTGCTCAAGCTGTACGGAAGAAATTGATGAGTGGCATAAAGAGGCTGACTCAGCCTTTAATTTCTGTGCCGCTCATCCTGACTACTGCCAGGTTCTCGCTCTTGAGACCGGGCGCGCTGAATCCGGTAAACCTGCTTCTGATTATCTTGCGGGCTTGCTTGACGGCAACGATGATTTTGATGGCTGGCGCCCAAAACATTGGGACATGCCGCTCGCGGTTGAAGACGCTCCTTTGGCAGATGGCCGGGCTCCCATGGGCTGGTTCTCAGGCTGGATCAGGGCACGTATGGGCTCCAGTGATCCCCGGGTCGTGATTTTTGACAACGAGGGAAAAGTCGTTCAGCATTGGCGAAGCCTTCCTGGAGAGCATGGCCCCAGGGATCTGCTCAAGGCGATGTTTGAGCGGGGCGAGTAAGTTCACAGCGAGAGCGAGGTCAGAGTTATGAGATCAGCGATCATGCGAGCCACTTTTTTAAGTCTTCTTTCTGGTGTCTGGGCCTCATCCGCTTTCGCAGTTAAAGTCGGCGACACGCTCCCGAAGATTGACGTTAAGGATCCGGCCGGAAAACCTACCCAGCCATGGTCCGGCAAAGTGACTCTGATCAACTTCTGGGCCACATGGTGTGAGGCCTGCAAGGTTGAGCTTCGTGAGATGGATAAGGAGCTTGCAAAAGTATCCCCGAACCAAAAAGTCGTATTTGTTAGCCTCGATAAAGATCCCGCCAAGGCTAAAGATTATATCGCCAAGGAATTTAAGGGGTCGCCCGCGATGCTGGCGAGCCTTCATTCTGATGAGGCGTTCAAGCTCGCGGATGCTCTTGGTCTTGAGAGTTTTCCCATGACATTGGTTGTTGATCAGTCGGGAAAAGTCATCAAGGTTCAGGAGGGATTTAAAGAAGGCAAGGGCTCAACCGCGGCGTTGTTTGACGCGTTGCGTCAGCAGAAATAAAAAGCACGGAAAAATAAAACCCCCGGTACCAGAGAAAGGTACCGGGGGTTTTTGTTTATATGGATTTTCTGGTTTTAGAACCCAGCGGTTTTGACCTCGGCGCTGTCGCCGCGGAATTGGTAGACAGTGTTCTTCTCGATCTTGGTAAGGACCGTAGAGGCTTTAAACTTAGCGCTCAAGGCGATCTTCGCGATAGGATTTTCTGCTGTGCCACCGTTTGTGGTCGTGACGGACTCAACCGTGTAATCAACCCGGTAACCCCAGACTACATAGATGTCGCTTGGGATGATGGCGACGGTCTCAAGGTAGCGTCCTTTACCCTGGTATTGGCCCCCGTATTGGTGAATAGCGGTCAATGTGATGTCATATACAGTTATGCCGTAAAGATTTGTGCCCCAAAGGCGAACGCTGTTGCTTTCAATATCTGAGAAGCCCGTCAGCTCCGCGCTGGACGCGAGGCCGGAGGGTAACGCGTTGGCGAACTTCGAGCTGACGTTCACAACTGGTTGGTTGGCTTTAACGATTTCCCAAACTTTTTGGCCAATATTGATAACCTGATCAATTGAGACAAGTCCTTCATCGAAAGGGCCTATGCGTTGTGGGCTCGTGTCAATGCGGCTGATCGCTGAGAACGCGTCAGCGGGGGTGCTAACCACTTCAAAGTGAGGAATGATAACGTCTGCTGCGGCGCCTTGAGGGGCGGGTGTGGCCGCGAAGATAGCGGCAGGTGTTGTGAGGAGTAATGTCGCGAGCAACGAAGCTTTTTTCATGGTGACCTCTTGTGATGCTGAAGAGAGTTAAAACACTAAGGATGTTTATTATAACTTTATAAAGTAGTCAATGTTTTTATAAAAAATTTAAGGCAATAACGGGTTAATATTTATAACCATCTAAAATACTTGGATTAAATTATGATAGGCGTTAAAATAACTGAGCAAAGCTAAACGCGCACTAATCGCTGAGGGGGGGGCGTAAAAGTTTGAAATTTCTGATCATCCAGCTTCGCCAGCTTGGCGATATCCTCCTGACAACACCGGTGATTCAGGCGATTAAAACGGCCCATCCTGACGCGACGGTCGATTTTATGACCTATCCTATGGGCCGCCTGATTATTCCAGGTAACCCTATGGTCTCAAAACACTGGATTGCTCCGCAGTCTGGGATCGTGGAGATGATTCGGTTTCTCAGAGACGTTCGCAAAAACCACTACGATGTGATTATTGATTTTATGGGCACCCCGCGCAGTGCGATGCTGGCAAGGCTTGTTCCTGCGAAAAGACGAATCTCGTTTGATACCGGCAGGGCGTTTTTGTTTACCGACGTCGCACCCAGGGACGGTGAGCCGGATTACATCGTCCGCGAGAAGTTCAGATTGCTCGCGCCCCTTGGGATCAAAGCGACCGACGAAAGGCTGCGTTTACCCTGGAGCGATACTGACGCCGGCGTGGCGCGCATGTTTATGATGACTGAGCCACTCCTGTCGGCCAGCCGACGGCGGGTTATTTTAAGCCCGACTCATCGGCGTCCTGAGAGGCGCTGGCCGCTGGAACGATGGGCAGAGCTTGCGGTGTGGCTTGAGAAAGAACAAAACGCCAAGGTCATCTGGATCTGGGGACCGGGCGAGGACGTGGAGATAGATCAAGTTATGGGTATGGTCAGAGGAGTCGGTGTTAAGGCGCCAAAGACAACCTTTAGGGAACTCGCGGCGCTGATTGCGTCGACGGATTTATTTATTTGTAACTGCAACGGACCAAGTCATATATCAGTTGCCGTCAATACGCCGTCGATTCGCCTGAGTGGGCCCACAAGCCTCATCAGCTGGAGTCCTCTGACCTCAAGGCACCAAGGGGTGCAGCGCCAGACCATGGCGGAGATCACTGTTCAGGATGTGAAAGATAAAGTGACCAGCATGTGGTCCTTGATTGATATTGGCGCAGGGATTCTACGCGGGCACGGTGCCATCAGCAACGCGGAAGAAGTTTGGCACGTTCGACCAGACTTGTGAATAAGGACTCGGTTAGTTCATGAGAATGTGTGAGCTCCTCGCTTGTAATGCCGAGGATGTTTCGCGCAAGGGTTTCCTCATGTTTTAGATCAATATCGAAGATGCCGGGGTCGTCTGTGGCGATGGTAACGCTCAGGCCGTGATCGAGAAACCGTCTGAGCGGATGATGGACGGGATTTTTGATGGCACCGATCCTGAGATTTGATGTTGGGCACGATTCGATGATAGAGCCAATGCGTCGGACGATCTCCATGGCGGCGGTTTGAAATTTTGTCGTGTTCTCGATCAGATCTTTGTCGTAGTGCCATGTCACCTGGTCGTTGTGGGATGACATGTGTGCCCGTCTCTCAAGCCATGCGTAGTCTATGGGCGTGTAGCCACTCTCGTGAAGAACCTGACGGTGTCTCCGAAGCCACGCGAAGTGGCTCGCGGTCTCCGTCGTTGACTCGGATATGGACCGGCCGCTGACCGCCTCGGCGTTCATGCCAAGAGCGAGGGCGTGACCAAGGCGTTTAACGCCAAGCTCTGAAGCCTCGACGCACCATCGGGCAGCCGAGTGAATCGCGATGTCCTGCCACATCTCTCCTACGTGGTAGAGAATCTCCAGCGGGTTCGGGCTGTCCCGGTTATCAGCGAGGATTTGATGGAATAGCTTTCTTTTTTCAGTCGGCGGATGGCCACGCTCGCTGGCGCAAAAATCAATGCCGGTGATCCACGGAGCCAAGTCAGGACATTCCGAGAGAGTGTCTTTCAGAAAGGCATAATTATCCCAGGCCTCATTGTCTTGTCTTGAGAAGGAAATGGCGATCCTGGGGTGATAGGCTTTTGTCTCAAAACTCGCGGCGGTCTCGATTAGTTTTTGCAGATAGCGCTTGCGCTCAGGTACCGCGAGGTAAAGCGGCATAAAGGTGCGGTATTCTTTATAGCCGCCTTCTTTGGAGTGGTGCTTAAAAACACTCTCCGGCATGGTCATGTCATCCGGAGTCGGAGGGAAGAGGGCGATCAACAGATTGAACTTGGCCTGAAAAATCTCAAATGGGACGGATTCCCTGCACAAAAAATGGTTTTTGAACGTGTCAAAACCCCGGTCGGAGTCCCACCATTTCTTGGGGTTAATAGCCTGTCTGGTGGCTTTCTCGTATTCGGCCAGATACCACTGGAACCTTTTGTCGTGAGTTTTTGAGCGTGACTCGCTGAGCTCCCAAAGAGTTTCTTTGGCGAGGCAGCCATATAGATGAAGATGGCACTCACTCGTCAGAATGTTATTGGGTGCCTGGCTCATACCGTCTTTGAACTCCTTCCCGAATTTCTCTCGCGAATATATCCCGGAGCTCGTCGGGTTCATAGCGAACGACGATAGCCTCGGCCCGTTCTATGTGCCAGAGGCCCGCGGCCATGCCTTTGCGTTTTTTGATTTGGTGTCTGCGGGCAACGTAGACCTCGCCCTCTCTCGAGGCGGAGCGGTCCGAGAAGTGGAGAGCCAGAATGGCTGCTTCCCGCGTGAGTTTCTGCGGCAGGCCGGTTTTAAATGGATTGCCATTGATAATAACATGGCTTCCGTGTCCGCCACCGGCAACGTGGAGCCACCAGTCCTGGGAGCGGGCGAGTTTTACAAGCTTGTCACTCTCATCCGCGTTACGCCCAATGAGGATTACATGACCCTCCGCGGACTGAAATCTGCGGCCTGGAGTCGTGTTTTTCGCAGACGATGTCTTGGTGGACGTTTGACTAGCGGCTGCCCGTTCAAGACCCAGATCCCGCAATATAGCAGTGACGTCTTGTTCTGTGAGACGAGTCTCGGGGGTGCGGAGTTTTACCAGTGCGTCCTCAAAACGAATGATGGCATCTGCCATCTCCGCGACGCGGGGGCTGCCGAGATGTATAGCTTTTTCCAGTTTTTTTATTTTTTTAAAAAGCCCTTCAAGGTTGGCTCCGGGAGTTTTATCAGGATCCAGTGAGATCACCCGGGCAGTATCCCCAGTTTGTGATGAATCAAGGCTGAGTTCAATGGCGTCAGGTTTGATCATCCACAGAAAGCTTCTGAGAAGCTCCGCATCCTGTTTCGCTCTTAGGACATCTTGGAGCACTGGCACCTTGCCCTGATCTTGGGTTAGAGTTTTTTTGAGAGTCTTGAGGCGTCTGGCAACCCTCTCACGGGCAGCACGACGCCAAGGCGGTAGCAGCTGAGGTGGCAGCTGAGGGAGTAACTCCTGTGTGGCGTCTGCGGAGGACTCCGAGGAGGTTTTTTCGCCCGCGGAGGACGGGTTGCCGGCAAAACAGGACATAAGCCACGCCTGAAATCCATCCGCCGAAAGATCCTCAACACCCGTAAATTCCCCTGGAGCGGGCTTTGCCACCGTGTAAGAGCTCGTCTCGCGAAGTCTGGCGAGGCTTTTGTTGTTGGTCAGTAACGTAATCTCGCGGTCCGGACGCGTGGTGATAACCAGCATGATCTCAGAAGGGTCGCCCGCGGAGGTCTTGCCATGAAATGTCAGGCGAATAAACTCGCCAGCGGCGCCAGGGGGGCTTAAAGCCATGGCGGTGAGAGATCCTGTATCAAGGTACTTGCGGATGAGTGTCGCGACTCCCTTGGGAGCCAGATCACCTGCTGGTTTATCTAGTGTAAAAGCTACAGGAGAGTCGTTTTTAGCGGGGTTTAACTCAAGGTAGCCTTTTTGGCGGGTTGTTCCATCGTGGGTGGAACATTGAAAAACAATCGCTCCGTAACCGGATTGCCAGCATTTCCCCATGGTGATTTTCATCATGGCAGCGGTTACCTGGATCTATTCATAGCGGCCAGTGAGACCTGACGTCTGCACAAGCCGGATAAACTCGTTGGTGAGCTCGACGCCGCTTCCTGCGTTCAAAATGACTCTGGAGTCATGGTAGTCAAGCTCAAGACGAAGTCTTGCCTGGCCATGATCTTTGGAGGCGACCTGCGATAGCTTTGGCAGCAGGCCTCTCGCCGTTTGTTCAGACTCAGCGCCCTCACGCATGTTGATATTGACAGTATATGACTTAACCGCCTGCTGGCGAACCTCTTCCAAAGTTATGATACGGTCGACTTTCATACGCATGATACTGCCATCAGGAAGTTTCTTAATGGAGGCCTGCACCCACACTGGTGTGCCGGGTACGGGGAATGCCTGAGGGATGTCTTTCTCAAACATCATGGCCTCAACCGATCCTGAACGGTCCTCCAGCGTGACGAAGGCTCGTGGTCTCTGGTCTTTTTTGCTGAGACCGATGTTGCTGGCCTGGAAGATAGCGACTAACTGGATTTTGTCCCTGCCTGTGGCAGAGGCGAGCTTCGGGGCGTTGGCGATGGAGGTTTTACTGAAACGTGCGCTGTCGGCTTTGTAAAAATCCATGGGGTGACCAGTCAGATAGAGGCCAGTGAGTTTTCGCTCATCCTCAAGTGACTCTAACGTGATCGGGAACGTCTTGCCTGTGACTCCGATCCACGCGGGATGGGCATCCTGACTGCTGGCGGACTCTTGTGAGTCCTGATCATCACCAAAATCAAAAAGAGACTTCTGGCCCTGTTTTTGGGCCGTGAAATGGGTCTCGCTGTATTTGACGACGTCCGAGACGATGGAGAGCATGTGCTCTCTGGTCATTCCGAATTGATCCATCGCGCCGGTCTTAATGAGGAGCTCCATGGTTTTTTTGCTGACGTCGCCGTGCAGGTTGACGCGGCGCGCCATGTCGAACAGATTCAGGAATGGACCGTTTTTCTCGCGGTCCGCCACAAGCGATCTCACTGACACGGCGCCAATGCCTTTGATGGCCGCCAGTCCCCAGCGGATAGACCATTTCGCGGGGACGGTGAATTCCAATGCGCTTTGATTGATGTCAGGCGGCAGGATGGTCATTTTCATCCGTGCGCAGTCTTGGGCGTAGCTCACAACTTTGTCTGTGTTGTCCAAATCACACGTCATGATGGAAGCCATGAAAAGCTCTGGGAACTTGGTCTTGAGATATGCCGTCTGATAGGCGATTAAGCCGTAAGCCGCAGAGTGGGACTTGTTAAATCCGTATTCCGCGAATTTCGCCATGAGGTCAAAAATCTGTCCGGCCTTCTCTGGGTCAATTTTATTCTCAGAGGCACCGTTCAGGAATCGAACCCGCTGGTTTTCCATTTCCTTCGGGTCTTTTTTACCCATGGCGCGGCGGAGCATGTCGGCTTCGCCTGGAGTATAGTTTGCAAGCACTACGGCTGTTTTCTGTACCTGCTCCTGATACAAGATGACGCCGTATGTTTCTCTGAGGATGTCCTCAAGCTGCGGCAGGGGATAGACGATTTCCTGACGTCCGTGTTTACGCTCAACAAAGTCGTCCACCATGCCAGATCCCAGGGGACCAGGACGGAACAAGGCCACCAAAGCGATGATATCCTCAAAACGGCTGGGTTTTAGCTTGGCGACCAGCTGTTTCATGCCGTCACCCTCAAGCTGGAATACCGCTGTGGTGTGGGCTTCAGAGATGTCTTTATAGACGGACGCGTCCTCTAACTCGATAGCTGAGATATCGAAATCCGGGAGGACGAATTTTTTGATGAGTTTTACGGCGTAGTCGATCACCGTGAGTGTTTTAAGGCCCAAAAAGTCAAACTTGACGAGACCGACCTTCTCGGCGTTTTTCATCTCGTACTGGGTGATGAGGCTGCCTTCTTCGGTGGTGAAAACCGGGAGATAATTCACCATCGGGCCTTCAGACATAACGATACCGGCGGCGTGGACACCGGTCTGGCGATTAAGGCCCTCAAGCTGGGCGGTGATGTCGAGGACTTCTTTGATGGCGGAGTCCTTTTCGGCCTCTTCCACCAGCCTCGGCTCCGCTCTCATGGCGAGAGGTATAGTGGCCTCTACTTCTTTGCCATTTTCGTCAGGCACTTTCTGAGGAATAAGCTTAGAGATCTTGTCGGCGCGACCGTAGGAGATTTCTTTGACCCTGGCGACGTCTCGAACCGCCTGTTTGGCTTTCATTTTGCCGAAGGTAGCGATCTGGGCAACGTTGGTCTTGCCGTATTTTTTGGTGACGTAGTCGATCACCTCGCCCCGGCGGTCCATGCAGAAGTCGACGTCAAAGTCAGGCATGCTGATTCGTTCCGGATTCAAAAAGCGCTCAAATAAGAGATTAAATCTGAGTGGATCAAGGTCCGTAATACGCAGAGCGTATGCCACAAGAGATCCGGCGCCTGATCCCCGTCCGGGACCGACAGGAATGCCTTTGTCTTTGGCCCAGTTGATAAAGTCTTGTACGATCAGGAAGTAGCCGGGAAATCCCATCTTCTGGATGACAGAGATTTCGTAGGCGAGTCGCTTGCGGTACACGTCTTTGCGCTCATCGTTAAATTCCGGGCCGTAAATTTTACTGAGGTATACCAGGCGGTCTTCCAGCATTTCAGCTGCGATTTTCTCGAGATAACTAGCCTCATCAATACCATCTGGCAATGTAAACTTCGGCAGGAAATACTGCCCAAACTTAAACGTTACATCGCATTGATCCGCGATCACCAGAGTGTTGGCGATAGCGTCAGGATAGTTTTTGTAGGTGGCCAGAAACTCCTGGTTATTGAGCAGGTGGAAGCGGGCCTTTTTATCCCGTCCCCGGAGGTCTTTGAAGGTTACGCCGGCTTTGATGGCGACGAATACGCTCTGGGCGGTTAGGAACTTCGGATCTACATAATGGGCATCAGCGGTAGCCACAAGAGGCAGGGCAAAGTGTCCGGCGAGAGCGGCAAGGTCCTTCATAAGCTCTTTTTGGCCGGCCAGGTGATTGTCGATCAGCTCGATGTAGTAGTTGCCTGATCCGACATAGCTATGGACGGCGTCAATATGTTCCTGAATCGCCGCGATGATTACTTTGGCTTCAGCGTCGGTATTGGTGACGTCTAAGGCACCATCTGGCTGAACACGGCGCAATTCGCCGATCAAAAACGCCAGTTCGCTTTTTCTGTCACCAGAAAGAGCGAGCAGGTCGGCGGACCATGATTGAAGATGACTGGTCTTAACGATGGGTACTTCACGCAGTCCCTCGGTATAGCCGGCGCTTACGATTTTGCAGAGGTTTTTGTAGCCTTGATTATTCTTACACAGAAGAACCAGGTGAAAGGCTCCCACCTCAGGAAATATTTTTTTCCGAGACACCGCGATTTCCAGAGCCTTAGGATGGCCCTCAAAATAAATCTCACTGCCGATGATGGCCTTGATGCCCTCGGCTTTGGCTTTGCTGTAGAACTCAATGGCCCCAAACAAATTGCCTGAGTCGGTCATAGCGACCGCGGTGTGTCCCCATTGTTTTGCTTTTTTGACCAATTCACCGGTGCGGATGGTACCATCAATCAGCGAATATTCGGTGTGGACATGCAGATGGGCGAACGGCGGAGGTGCTGCCTCGTCCGGTTTTGGCGCGGTTGGTAATGTCGATGGTGCGTCAGCCAAGGGGAGGCTCCGGTGGTGCTGATAAATTACGCAGGTGCATGGCTCTTTAATCCGGGAATACTACTATTCCGGGGTGTGGGTATCAAGGCGTGGTTTGTGGTTATGCTAATAAATTGACTCTAAAGGATGGAATTGCAAGACTTTGACAAATGGCAGAGAGTTGTGTTGTTGATTTTCGCGTGAAATGCGCGGATTGCCAGGAGATTTTTGTGAATAGAACCGTAGCCTTCCTACTTTCGGTATTGCCGTTAGTAACACCCAATCCAGCTTGGGCAAAAGATAAACCATCCGCTGCTGACGAAATTAAAATTGTTCAAGGTGAGCCCGAAGGCTGTGAATTTCTGGAAGACATCTCTGCCGAGAAAAATCGTATCTTTTTTACGGTAAGTAATAAGAAACTTTACGACAAAGCATTGGCCCGCATTAAAAAGCAAACGCTTAAAATTGGGGGCGATACAGCATGGATTGTCAGCCACGATACAACAACGATTAATACATCGATCAATGCCAAGGCGTATAATTGTCGCGGGGCGAACTCCGGTGTCAAAAATCCAAAGATGGATTCTGTAGCCGCGGTTCCAGCAAAGAAAATCAGTTTGCCGTCAAAACCAGCCGCGCAACAGTCTGACATACGCACATCACAAGAATTGGCTCCCGCGCAAAGATCAAAAGACCTCCGAGTTGGAAAACAGTGGATGCTGGTCGGGGAACTAGGCTTTGCGCTGCCATATGCGCCAACTGCTGGGTTCAGCGCCGGTTACTTCATTGATCCGGACACTATTATTGATGGAAATATAGTTTCGGGCAGCGAAAAGAGCAGTGAATTCGCGTTGACTGTCATGGAATCTCACGCGTCTTACGCGGGTGCTCGCTTAAAGAAGTTTTGGGGCAATTCGTTTTACACGAATTCAGGTATTGGACTGCGTTCCATGAGCAGAAAAATAACCTTTCCCGCAGGCAGATATACTGGCATTGATAAAGAGTCTACCTATGAGGCCTCTAACACCTCTTTAGTCGTAGACTTTGCTATCGGAAATAATTGGCAGATGAATACATTTACAATCGGTGTGGACTGGATTGGACTGTTTGTGCCCTTAGCAACCCTTACAAAAGATGAAAAATATTCGGATCCGAACCTTGAAAGTCAAAACAACTCGGATATCGCGAGTTTCAAGAAGGACTCGAAATCAACGAATGGGCAAGCGCTGCGGCTTTATATGGGAGTGTCTCTTTAAGCCTAATTAGGACAGCGCGCGAATGAACATCTCACACCGAAACTTGCATCAAGATGAAGTTTGGATTCAAGTTGGGATTGATTATTCTATAGGCAAAACTCCGGCGTCGGAGTGAATATCAGCTGGCGTCTCTTGAAGCCATGACGTCTTTACCCAGCCCCTTGGACCGATTTTAGACCATGTTCCAGTTGATTCTATTGTGACTTTGGCGCCGTGGCGGAGATAACCCGTGACGGGGCTTTCATAGCGGGGCTCCGCGCGGATGTGAAGGGCGTGGGCTCTCACCCACATTTCTTTGCCACTCGTTTGCGCGCCCGCTGGCGGAGGTGCCTCGTAATTATCCATGTCACTCACGAGATCTGAGACGTCCTGAAGAGCGTCAGCTGGGGTGTCTGTGGCGGACTCATCAGCCGCAAGACGTCCACTTAGGCTAAGGCATAGCAAGAAGGGCAGGGCTTTGAGGGAACTAAGAGGCATCAGGCGTCCATATCAACATAGTGAGTGGTCAATGTATTTATTGTATCATAATTAGGTCTTAAAATGCGTTGCCCCGACTCCGCCTTGCGTCGCAAATATTACTGGCAACAAGACCCTGAAAGTATAATATGAACACAGTTTTCATGCTTTCCAGTTTCGTGCGTTTTTTTTAAGCAACCCCGGGAGGGCTCATGCTCGCTACATCTAAACATCGCTTCGGAATGGTCTTGAGAGTCGTCGTGCCTGTGGCTTTTTTCGCCGCACCGGCGTTGGCGGATAATTTTGTTTTGCATGTTGATCATGTGCCACCGGTCGCGGGTACTTACTGTGACGACTACGCGGTGTCCGAGGGGCAGCGCCTTAAGGCGTTTGTCGGTAGCCGCTTCGGGAGTTTTGATATTGTTGACGCCCGCTGTAATCAGCAGGATCACCCGACGGAGCTTGAGTATTGGAATCTGAAGATTACCTATAGCGCGGCCCAGAAGCTTCCCGTCGTTTCAACCTATGCCGACTCAGTTCTTGATCAGCCCGGGTTTAAGACCAAGTCTGCCTGTGACGCCGCTCTTCCGGCTGAACGCGTGGCGTTCAAAACAAAAACCACTCTCGATGTTTTCTCGTCTTACTGCTTTGTCCCTGAGTTCACGGACATGCGCTGGAGCACCGCGATTACGGGCTTTGGTGACACTGCGGTCCGTCCTTATACCGCCAACGCGACGATTTTTTCGAACATGGAAAGCAACACCTGGGTGCTATTCCAGCAGACCCTTGCCGGTAATCTCGGTAAAATAGGTCTTTCGATGTATGACTTTAATGTCAGCAACAATACAGGATATTTCACCGCCACGTTTCGCTACTATGGCGATCATCAAATCCGCCCAGAGCCTTTCACGATTGCTCGTTTTGACGATCCCAAGGATTGCAAAAACGCGGTCCAGAATACAAACGTCGCTCTCCAGCAGGCCAAAACCATCAATTACATCGCGCACTGCCAGGACTCCGGGATTTTAGGACCTGGAGCGGATCTAGTGACGTTTGGCGAGAGGCAATCTCCGCCCAAACTTATTAATTCCGGGCGTTCCTACACGACATTCGCAGTGTGTATGAATGAATTGCCCCAAGTCCTTGATCACTATCGTCAGAATTTGCATCGTGACATGACAGCTGGTTATTGCACACATGATGGCGACACGAGAACCTTCAAAATTATCATGATTGAGGCGAGAACCAATGTCCGGGCTGAGTTTGACGGTGGCCGTCATTATAAACTCGCCCGCGGCACCATCAGAAATGGCGAAGTTTATACCGATAGCCGGAGTTCCAGCGATGCGACCGTCAGAATCAAAAGCATGATGTCTCTTGTTGAGGGGCAATTTAAAAACGAGGAGGATACGTTCATCCGTTTGCCAACGGTCTCTGTCAATATCGACAGTATCAGGCGCGCGGGCAGTGACGGTTTCAAAGTTACGTTTACAAGTAATTTTGATATCGCGATCCCAGCCAACATGACCACCACAAGCCTTGAGGCGATCGTGTCCCGGAATGTATCAAGCTCCGGGCAAGACGCGTTCTCCACGAAGTACGAACCGACCTGTTCTGGTCATGACGTGTTTTGGTATTATCTTGAGCCTCACATGAGTGGCTGCGTCCTGGGCCAGGATCCTTTGCCTGATGACGCGGCGAAACTCACCATTGAGTTGTCACCGTCAGACGAAAACACCACCGGTAAGTCTCCTGAGTACGCAAAGCTCTGGGCCGACAACAAGCTTGAGGTGACCTTTATCCGGGGCAATATGGTCAATTTCACCGGAAACGATGATCTGATCAATAATTTAAGGTCTAAATATGGCGATCCGACGGTCACCGATACCAGAGGCGAGGATCAGTGGCATCTCAGCAACGCGACATTCACGACGCCTCGCGGAGAGCTTGTGGTCCATGAGTTTTATTTCGAGAACGGCAACATGGCGGGCGCGCCGCAGTCGTTTCTGAGTGCCTTTACCGCGGTCGCGGCGGATTCTGACGTCGTGGGTTACAACGGCCACGCTGGTCTTGGCAATAACGTGCGTGGATTTCTTAATGCCGCGACCTTTAAGCCGGACCGTTATTATCTTTACTGGATCAATGCCTGTCAGCCTTATGTGTATCTAAACGACACGATTTTTAACGCGGCGTCCCGGGCCAATCACGGCCGTCCATGGTCAGAGAACCTTGACCTAATGGCTCTGGTTAATATCGGGACGTTCAGCGGTGGGTACGACATGTCGGCGATCATCACGGATCTTGTTGGTCAGACAAAAACCTACGCGCAGATCCTGGATCATTTTTACGGAGCGGCGGTTATCGGGGAAGAGGACAATCCTTAATCGGGAGTCACCTCGCGGTTTTAGATTTTTTTGGGGGAGGGACTCGTTTCCTCCCTTTTTGTTTTTGTTGAATGCCGGCTATTCATTAATTCGGTGGAAATCCCCCAAAATCCGTTTACTTGCCAACAAACTTGCCAACTTCAACAAACTTGCCAACAAACTCCGTCGAAAGACATTTCTCAAGCAATTGATTTTATTGGCATTATTATGGATCTCTAAATGTTCTTGCGGGAATTGCCGATAGACCATCGCTAAATTCATTCCTATAAATTTCGGACGAGGTGCCCATGAATGCCAATTCCAAATCATTTTTGATGATTTTATTACCTTTAGTGACTCCGTTGGCTGGCTGCAAATTTAATTTCAGCCAATCGACGGTGAAGAAAATTGAGCCAGGGCGGCCCATAAGTTTGAAGGAAAGCAGGGACCCATCCAAAAAACAAGTTCTTGTCTATTATGGAAATAACCCTGTTGAGACGAGCCTATATGTTAGCGAACGCGCGAAAATTTTAGCGAGCTTTAGCGAGGCCGCTAAAATGCCAAATATCAAAACGTCTGTTCTGTTAGCCGCAAGATCAAAGTTCGAGAAAGACGCGTCAGAATTTGGAATTGCTGTGACCAAAGATGTCAGTGGCATTCGCTCGTCAGTTTGCGCCAAAGACGCCAGGATTGGCGCCGGAGCCTTCCTGATTTCTAATGCCGCGGTAATTAATAACGACATTGTATTTTGTAATCCAGGCGAGATCGCTCAGCCTATTCCTGATTCTGAGAGCATGAAATTCGCGAGAATGTATTCCCGGATGCGAAATAACCCGATTTACGAGCACAGTCCCCTTTCGCATCCAGAAATGCTCAAGGCGGTTCTTGATACTGTCGCGGTGTTATTCCCGACGTCTAAATTCGAGTATTCGTTGGTCTTGAAGTCCCACGGTAGCGAGACGATGACCATAACCCCAAAGGTGGGCTATGAAGCGCGGATCATCACACCGAAATTTGTCGCTGAGCACTTTCAGAAAAAGTCCGAGAACTCAACGTTGGTTAGCAATAAGGGCCTTGATAAGGATGGCCTTGAGAAAGACGGACTCGACAAGGACGGACTGGATAAAGACGGACTCGATAAAGACGGCCTCGACAAGGATGGGCTGGATAAAGACGGACTGGATAAAGACGGCCTCGACAAGGATGGGCTTGATAAAGACGGACTGGATAAAGACGGCCTCGATAGTATTGATCACGCCGGTTTGGCTAAAAATGGCAAGCCCGAGGGCGCGATAGCTGCGGGAATCGCGAAAGGGGTCATGCTGGCAGCGATCCTGGATCCCGCGCGGGACCTGTTCTTCAATGTAGTTTTTATGGAGTCCTGCAAGTCAGATATTGGTCCCCTGATGCAGGATCTGGCGGACGTTCCATATCCAACAATCGGCTATTTGTATGGTTCTGACCTAAAGGGGTTGGCATATACGACGGTCAACTGGGCGGCTCTGGGGTCGTCTGGCGCCACGTCGCTTCGTTCATGGCTGACGGGTGTATTGGGTGGGGCCGCGGACAAAGCAAAGTGAGGGCTATGTGAAACGCAGGGACGCGTTTGAGCACAAACTTGACAGCGTAAGCCGCGGCATAAACAGGCTGATGACTGACGCACGGTTTTTTTCTTATTTAAGACAAAATATTGGTCGCAAACAGGACGAGATCCCGTCCCCGCGTTGGGGTAAGTATCGGGAGGTTTTGGGCGTGTTTATCGCGTTGGGTATCGTGGTGCTCAGCGCCGCGTTCTTTTTTGCCCGCTTGTCGGAGTTCAACGATTGGCCCCCCGCCGTGTACCATGACAAAGAGGTCTATAACCTGACCGCCGAAAAAGTACTATGGGACGTTCATTATGGGCCGTCCCAAGGCTGTCAGTCGGACAAATGTTATCAGGATCCCTCCACGCCGGCGTCCTATTTCCGGAGGCACGCGGTTTTGCCGCTGCGAGAATTCCCCATCGCTGACTGGAAGACCGGAGATAAAATTTATTACCGGGCCCGGGTGAAACTCCCGGAAAACATCAGACAACTGGCACTGACCAGGCCGATCAGCATTCATACGATAAAAATGTTCGCGGAGTCATGGGATCTGTATCTTAATCAGACTCCGGTGTTCCAGGGGACAGAAGAGACAATGCTGGCGCCGATTCCCCCGTCATATATTCAGACTGATGGTTTTGTCGATATATCTATCGTCGCGACGGTGGGGGCCTTGCCCTATCAGGGGATAGCCAATCGCGGAGATATGGTCATCGGTCCGCGGGAGAAACTCGCGAATTTGACTTTTTTCAGCAGAGACAACAGCACCAGCCTTCAGCTTCTTTATTTGCTGCCAAAATTGGCGTTTTGCGTCGTTTTCGCCGTGCTGTTTATGTTTGTGGGGCGCAATCAGGAGATTATGTGGTTTTTGCTTTTTGGGCTTACGTCCAGTCTGGAGCTTTTTCTCAGATCAGCGTATGCCGATGATCTTGGCCTTAGCGGTCATGTCACTGCGTTGCTGGCTTTGGTTTTTAGGAATTACTCGCTTCTTCTGATGGCCAGGTTTGTGTACGCGTTTTTCCGTCTTCGTCTCGCGACCGCCGAGAAGGTCATGACCACAGCGGTCGCAGCTCTCACGGTGTTCAATGTTTTTAGTCTGCTGGTGATGGATTATAGTCATGCGACACGCGCCCTTGATATGATCGCGATCATTATTAAGCCGTGTGTTTATATTTTCTCTTTTGTTTTGGCTCTGGCCATGGCTGGCTTGCTGTCTACTTCAGAGCGCTCGGTGATGAGATCCCGGATCGCTCTTTGTTTTTCTTTTGTCTTGCTGATAGGCACAGGACTCGCCTGCGTGGATCTGGTTAAGTTAGTCGCAAACACCATGGGCGTTCAGGTTCCTCTGACCATTGTGAACCTGACATGGGTGTTTGACCTTGTTCTGTTTGTCGTCATCGCGTCCATTACCGGAATCGAGTTGGCGCTGCAGCATACTCAGCAGAGGCAGATTGAGTTTCGGTTGCGGAATTTAAATGAGCGCATAGAGCTGGCGTCATCTGTGCAAGACACCCTTCTGCCGGAAGTAATGGCTGGTCAACGTGAGGGCGTGGCGTGGGACTTTCGATATTTTCCGGCTGAGCGCATGGCCGGTGACTGGTTATATATGAGTGACACCAATGCCCCTGTAAGGCGGTATATGATTGGTGATGTTACCGGGAAGGGTCCGGCCGCGGCACTTGCGGTCGCGGCCATTATCAGCGTGCTTCGGACATCGGAATTGGAGGAGTCAAACCTGACGGGTGTGATAAAACTCCTTAACAGCCACTTGTGTAAACTATTTCGCGGTCGGGCATCAACGGCCCTTTGTCTGGCGGAGATAGGACGAGACGGAGAGACGCGGGTGGCCGTTCATGGAATGCTGGGGTTCATTCACGTCAAAAAGGACGGTGTCTCGCTGATTCCCGCCCGCGGCAGCACGCTGGGGGCACGCGATGAAATAGACGTTAAATTTATTGAGCTGACGCTGGACGTGGGTGATCTTCTGATCTGCTTCTCTGACGGCTGCCTTGAGGGCACCAGGACCATGCGAAGATTGATTCATCATCTATCAGGCATGGACCGGGCGGACATGACTCCAGATAAGCTATTTAACGAAATCAGTGAAATCGGCAAGGATTCAGTCCATCCCGATGATAAGGTCTTTTTGGTGGTCAGAAGAGTCAGTTAGTCACTACGAAAAGGACCGTGTTTTTACAGCGTCACTCCCACTCAATAGTCGCCGGTGGCTTCGTGGTGATATCAAACACCACGCGGTTGATGCCGTGCACCTGACGAACAATCTGATCTGACACTCTGGTGAGAAAACTCATGGGTAGATCAGCTACTCCGGCGGTCATCCCGTCACTAGAGGTGACCGCTCTGAGAGCGATGGTTTGTTGGTAAGTCCTGTTATCGCCCATGACACCGACGCTTTTAATCGGTAGCAGCACAGCAAAAGCCTGCCATGGCACTTGATAAAGGCCGTGTTCACGAAGTGCCGAGATAAAAACATGATCGGCCTCCTGGAGCATTTTTACCCGCTCAGGCGTGACATCACCAAGAATTCTGACGGCGAGGCCAGGCCCCGGAAACGGGTGGCGGTGAATCAATTCATCGGGAAGTCCAAGGCATAGCCCTATTGAGCGAACCTCGTCCTTAAACAGCCAGCGGAAGGGCTCCACGAGTTTTAAGGCCAGGCGGTCCGGGAGACCACCGACGTTATGGTGGCTTTTGATGACCTTAGCTCCCGCCCCATGTCCGGCGGACTCAATGACGTCAGGATACAGAGTTCCCTGGCCAAGATGGGTGAATTCTTTGTGTTTGCTGGCGTAGCCCTCAAATTCCTCAATAAAAAGCCTGCCGATGATTTTGCGTTTTTGCTCGGGGTCAGTGATGCCCTTAAGCTCCCGCATAAATAGATCGGCTGAGCTTAGGACCTCAAGATGTCGCAGTCCCAGTACTTTTAACTTCTCGGCGACCCAGGGTACCTCGTTTTTGCGGAGAAGCCCCGTATCACAGAAGACCGCCGTAACGCGTTCAGGTCCAAGGGCTTTCAGCAATAAGGCCGCGGTCACCGTGGAGTCTACGCCGCCGCTGCAGGCGACAAGGACGTGTCCCGTACCCACGACGTCTTGAATATGTTTACAAAGAGTCTCCACCCGGGCCTGACCGTCCCAGTCGAGCGTCATCTTACAAAGGTCTCGGGCGAAGCGTTTTAGCAGGTCGGCGCCTTTTTCGCTGTGGGCCACCTCAGGGTGATACTGCAACGCGGCAATAGGCAATGTCTTGTGAATAATGGCCGCGATGACTTGCTCGTCGGTCACGCCGGCCGTCTCGTAGTCCTTGGGAATGGCTCCGATGTCATCGCCGTGACTCATCCAGACAGTCTGCGGCGCGGACGTGGTCTCAAATAGTACCGATGCCGGTCCTTTAGTAGAACGCACATGCATGGCGGCGCGGCCATATTCTCTTTTTGTGGCGCCGCGGACCTTGCCACCGGACTGCTCCACGAGCAGCTGCATGCCGTAACAGATGCCGAGTACTGGCACGTTTAATGTCGTGACCCAGTCTGGCAAGGTCCGGCTGCCTTCCTCATAGACTGAGTCGGGTCCACCGGAAAGAATCACGCCATTTACGTTCAATCCCGCTGGTGGAGATTTAACGCGACTATCGATCACTTCGCTGTAGGCGCC
This sequence comes from Oligoflexales bacterium, assembly GCA_947468665.1. Classification (GTDB taxonomy): domain Bacteria; phylum Bdellovibrionota_B; class Oligoflexia; order Oligoflexales; family RGVZ01; genus CAMDKS01. The sequence continues at coordinate 43,276 of CANILH010000017.1, forward strand.
GAGTTCTCTCAGGCGTCTGGCGATCAAGAGTGTGTATTGTGATCCGTAATCCAGAACAAGAATGCCGTGGTCTAAGGGACGATCTGCCGCGCTGCTTTGTGACATTGATAACTCCGGTGAGTGACTCAGATTTCAGTTTTGTAGTTTGGGGCCTCGCGGGTGATGTAGACATCGTGAACGTGACTTTCTCTTAGTGCCGCGTTTGAGATGCGAACAAACTCAGTCTTGGTCTGGAGATCGTGGATGTTTTTTGATCCGGTGTAGCCCATGGCACTGCGGATGCCGCCGACGAGTTGATAAATCTGTTGTGACAAGGGGCCTTTATATGCCACGCGCCCCTCGATGCCTTCCGGAACAAATTTGCCCTGGTCATCGATGTTGGCCTGAAAGTAACGATCCTTGGATCCCTGGCCCATAGCTCCCAAGCTTCCCATGCCGCGGTATGACTTAAATGTTTTACCTTGATAGATGATTAATTCGCCCGGTGACTCATCAGTTCCGGCGAAGAGGCTTCCGATCATCACGGATCCGGCTCCCGCGGCGAGGGCTTTGACGATGTCACCTGAGTATTTGATTCCACCGTCAGCGATAACCGGGATGTTTTTTGATTTAGCTGCGGCCGCGCAGTCCATAACTGCCGTAAACTGCGGCACGCCGATGCCGGCGACTATGCGGGTGGTGCATATAGATCCGGGGCCGATGCCGACCTTAACCGCGTCAGCACCCGCCTCGATTAAAGCTAATGTGGCTGCCGCAGTCGCGACATTGCCGGCGATCAATTGAAAAGGCTTTGACTTGAAGTTTGACTTCACTTTGCGGACAGCGTCAAGGACGCCCTGGCTGTGACCGTGGGCCGTATCGATGACGAGAATATCTACGCCACTCTCCAGCAGTAGGGCGGCTCGGTCCATAACGTCACCACCGGCCCCTAAAGCCGCTCCCACGAGAAGTCTTCCGCTGGAGTCTTTGGACGCGTGCGGGTGTTCCTGGGTCTTTAAAATATCTCGGATGGTGAACATTCCGGCCAGTGTTTTGCCATCGGCAGCAAGCACCGGAAGTTTCTCGATGCGGTGCTTGTGCATGATGTCAACGGCCGTCCCTGGGGTCGTGCCCATTGGAGTCGTGATGATTTTTGCAGTCATGACTTCATGGACGGGGCGTTTGATATTGCGTTCAAAGCGGATGTCCCGCCCTGTTACGATTCCCACTAGTTTGCCGCTATCCACAACCGGAAAACCGCTGAATTTATATTTTTGCATGATGGCGATAACATCGCCGACCGTGTCCTGAGGGTTGACACAGACAGGGTCGGTCACCATTCCGCTTTCGCTTTTTTTGACTTTGCGGACTTCCCGGGCGTGATCCTCAATGGACATATTTTTATGGATGATTCCGATACCACCAGCCTGAGCCATGGCGATGGCCGTTTCTGATTCGGTAACGGTGTCCATGGCTGCTGATACGAGTGGCGTGTAAAGGCTGATGTCCCTGGTCAGGGGCGACGATAAATCTGTCTCGTGAGGTAAGACGGTAGAGTGCTGCGGTACAATCAGAATATCGTCATAGGCAAGTCCGTCTCGGAATGTTCGCGCACTTACCATAACCACCCCCGGGTTAAGCCACTTGGCTTTGTAGAAAATTTGAATAAGTTTAAACCACTTACAGGGTTCGTCAACCTGGGAATGTTAAATGCTCGGCAAAGATTTTTCAAATATCCCGTACCGTCCAAAAAGTCGTAACTTCAGATATATCGCCACCTTATCACAATCACGATGTTATGGGCAGTCTACCAAATTTTAAAATCTTGGGTTACGTTCTCGGCCATGTTGGACAACATCATCGTCATTTTTGAAGTTTTTATCCGCCAGTTTATCTGGCTGGTTATGCCCGCACGTCGAGCTCAAGAGATACTGATGCTGCGTAAGGAGCTTCAGGTTTTGCAGCGCTCCTTTAAGCGGCCGCGACTGAATTTATGCGGCCGCAACAGCAACCGAAGATGAGGTTCGCCAACTTGTTATCGAAATGAAAACAAACAATCGACGCTGGGGAGCTCGCCGCATTGTTGGCGAGTTGCGCAAGCTCGGCAAGATCATTTCCAAGTCCACGGTTTTAAATATTCTGAAAGAATCTGGATTTCCTGATCGGAGTAGACGTCACGACGAGTCCTGGTACCGTTTTCTGCGAAGTCATGGGGCGGATTTTTATGTTCTCCGGTGTATCAGCCTTGATCACAAACGCGTCTTTGCCGTGAAGTCGTGTTTTATTGAACTCGGAAATTCCTAGATTCGCCTTAAAGAGGCGCAACAATTCAATCCAGTCCAGCCCGTTGGAGTCATAGGCAGCCCCGGTGCCATCTCCAATCGCCACAACGCGGGCGTTCTCACCGTACTCGCGATGAAGGATTTTTAGCTCGTTACCCGCGACGTCACCATCCGGGCCGCCGGTCATCTTGATCGTGAATTTCTGGGTCCGCGGGTCGATTTTGAGGAACCGCAACATGTTATCAACGAAGACATTCAGCACCTCGCTCGTTACACCGTATTCCTTGTGGTTGATACCAGCGCCTGGTTTTGAGGACAGCACTTTTCGCGCCCGCGAGCTGCAAAGCTTGAGAACGAGGTAGAGTCTTTACGAAGCGACTTCGAGGACAAAGCCAATGAACTTCGCACAGCAGTAAAGGAAGTTCGTGCCGGCGCGACCGAGTGTTTCACATTGGGGGAGCGACGCCGCTGGAAATCTGTGAGAAGGCGATTGACAAGGCGTTGGGGCTAGGTAAAACAATAGCCATTTCAGCTCCTTCCCGGACATGATGTCCGGACCTACCCACCGGAAAATCCCCTCTTACCCTCAAAAATTCAGCATACCTCGCCAAAACTCACGCTCTACCCTGCCCACTCCTGCCAAAATATTCACCTACCGTCACCCACTGACCTCTCGTTCCCACAAGCATCGGCAGAACGAATGGGCAAAGCTGTTTGCGATTGGCGAATTGGTCAAATTTCGGGGCGGTGAGCCGTCGCTAGATGAGGGGCGGGTGAAGCATGGTTTGGGTGATATTTTGACCGATTTGGCAGAAGACCTGCGCAAAGGTCCAAAGCCATCTTGTGAATAGTTCACAATTGTGATATTTATAGTATTGGAGCGGACAGACCATGGCAAATACTCCTAAAGTGAATAACCCGCTGTCGGTGATCCAGGCCTACGAGCTACAGGGTTCCTACAATTTCGTCCATCATGCCAGAAAGCGGCTGCATGAGCGCGAAGTGACCGTGCTAGAGGTGATGCAGATCATTCGCGGGGGCTACCACGAGGCGCGTAAGGATGAATTTAAACCGGATTTTGGTGAGTTGGATTACGCCATTCGTGGCAAAACACTAGACGCTAGGAAGTTGCGGTTGGCAATCGCGATAAAATCCGACGGCGCACTGGTAATCACAGCAATTGATCTTGAAAAATAGGTGGGCTTTATGACTCGCAAAACAGTTAAATTCAATGGCTTCGGTTTTCCGGTCATTCTTTTGAATGCCCCCATGAAAGTTGAGCACGGCGAAGAAATCCCTGATGTGAACTTTAATCACATCCAAGGCAGTCTGTTCCAAGCATTGCTGCTCAAACCGAGCCGCCTGAGCGGTGCGGAGGTGAAATTTTTGCGTCATTATCTTGAGCTGACGCAAGAAGCGTTCAGCAAAATAGTCAAGGTTGAACGATCTTTAATATCCAAGTGGG
>CANILH010000018.1 GCA_947468665.1 Oligoflexales bacterium
GGAAAAATTTCATGAGAGTGCGTCAGACAGGAGCTTGTGGGTGGTGGCGAAGGGGGTGACTGGGTATTTGAGGGCAAACAGACTAGGGTTGGGGGATGTAAATAGAATGGTGTTTGTAGGTTTTAGGGCGGACATAAGTAGTTCAGGTCGAACGATCCAATTGAGTATGAAGCTTCCGGATGAAATAACAAGTGAATCGCAATCGAGTTTAGTGCGGCATTTCTCGAACTTTATTAAGCAATTTTTCAATAATATGAATTATGCCAAGCCTGAAAATTGACTCTAAGCTAAGTGCCTTAAACTTTTTCAAGTTATAGCCGAGAGCTGCGACGGAGGTGTTGGTGATGAATGAAATAGGAGATAAAAAACATTTTTTGGATTGGCCACATATTTTTAGGGCTAAGCGTCTGGATAATTGTCCATACGACACGACAGCTGTTCCGGTACGGGAGTACCTCGACAAAAGCGGAGCGAATACATTTTTAGGTCTGAATGGCGGCATGAGTCGATGCGAGCAATTTGGGTTGGAGTTTTTGACGCCGGCCCCCATTGATTGTCCCATGCGGGACGCGTTTGAGACTGGCGAGATCAGCTGGAGTGACTACTGGGATAGTCGTGAGATGTTGATTAGCCTGGAGTATAGTATTTTTGATGAATCGTATGTTTCCACTAAGTTTTGTACACCCAGAGACTACAGTCAAATGGCACGAATGCATATTGACGCTACCTGGAATAAATGCCCGCTTGAGATCAAACACGCAGTTCATATCAACAAAATTGAGTGCGATAAATTAATGCGGCGTGATTCGTCCAAATCAGAGGCTGATTATGAGGCGTTTATGAAGGTTTATGAACGCCGTATGAAAAAGCGCGCGGCGTAGTATGACCAGACTGTCACGGGCATTTTCTTAATCAAATATTTTTGCACAAAGCTCTCATGTCGTTGGCGGTTATCATATTGGCTCGGTTAATGTCTTCATTAATTGGGACTTTAATCTAAGGAGACGGCTGTATGTTTATTTTGATTGGCAAGGCACCTGATTTTTTGATGCGGCAGGGGTTGGTAGACGTGTTTCACAGAGGTGTTGTACGGGTGGAAAATGATGAGGGGCTGGAGACTTTTCACGAGAGCACGTCAGACAGAAGCTTATGGGTGGTGGCGAAGGTGCTTGCGGGCTATTTGAGGGCCAATGATGTGGGAAAAGATGAGGTTAAAGATCTTAATTTTAGCAATCTGCATGCCCTATTTAAAAAAGGTCTTCGTAAAGTGATCTTAAGCATTTCACTCCCGCCGCAATTAGCTGATGAATCAAGGGTGGAGTTGGCAGACAATTGCGCGGAAGTTATTACTCAATTTTTGTAATTTTCATGATTTTTCAGGTATGGTTTTCCAATTTTGATCGCGGCTAATTTATTTCCAGGTCTGTCCGACAGCGGGTTTGGAGGTGAGGATATGAGTGAATGTGAAAAAAACGAGTCGTTATTAATTTGGCGGCATAAATATCTGGCAAAGCGCATTTTAAATTGTCCCTACGATGGTCGGTATCTACCAGTCGAGGAGTATCTTCATGATGGAGGCTTGGGGAGTTTTCTCGCTCTTCGCGGTGGGATGAGTTCATATGAACAATATGGTGTGCATTACCTGACGCCGGCTCCGGATTTGTGCTCTATGAGACAGGCTTTCGAGGTCGGGGAGATCACCTGGAGCGAGTATTGGTTAAGCCGGACTACGCTGATTTGTTGGGAATTTAGTATCTACGACAAATCCTACGTCTCTACCAAATATGTTCGCGTAACTGAATTGAGCGACATGGCGCGTTTTTTAATCTCGTTGCATGAACATGATTGCCCGCTTGAGCGTAAGCATCGCTTGATGCTTAAAGATATTGAGCATGATGTCTTGTTGCACCGGGATCCGTCAGAATCAGAGTCGGCCTACCGGGCCTTTCTTCCAGTTTATGAGCGGCGCATGAAAAAGCGCGCAGCGTAGTATGACCCGACTGTCACGGACATTTTCTTAATCAAATATTTTTGCGCAAAGCTCTCATGTCGTTGGCGGTCATCCTGAGCGAAGCGAGGAATTAAGGGGACACCTGACTGGTTTGTGAATTATTTGACCAGAGATTAAATTGTCCTCCAAAGAGAAGCCCGACTGTCACCAGAATTACGACTGTCGCATGTAGCGCACAAAAAGTTGGCGCTACATCCGACGCCGGAGTGGAGTGTGCAGAGGTGTCGACTGCCACCATTTGGAATGAAGGTTGATCAGCTTCGCATGAAAAACCGCGCGGCATAGTGCGATCTGAGTGACCTCGTTATTTAGTGACGAGATTTTTTGAAAAATATTTTGCGAAATACGCACATGTCGTTGGCGGTCATCATATTGGCTCGGTTAATGTCTCCAGGAATTGGGACTTTAATCTAAGGAGACGGCTGTATGTTTATTTTGATCGGCAAGGCACCTGATTTTTTGATGCGGCAGGGGTTGGTGGACGTTTTTCATAAAGGCGTGGTTCGGGCGGTAGACAGCGGGGGAGTGGAAAAATTTCATGAGAGTACTTCGGAAAGGAGCTTGTGGGTCGTGGCGAAGGTGGTCGCGGGGTATCTTAGGGCGAATGGACTTGGACTCGCTGAAATCACTGGAATGGTGTTTGTAGGGTTGAGGGCGGAAATCATTAGATCAGGACGGACGATTGAGTTGAGTATGAAACTCCCGGATGAAATTGCAAGTGAGTGGCGCGTTCTTTTAGTGAGTCATTTCGCGAATTTTATAATAGAATTTACCGAAAATTCGATTAGGCCCAAAACTGAAACGTGATTTGAAATTGCGGTCATTAAAGTCTAGTTAGTCACCGCCGAGATCCGCAAAGGAGGTATTGGTGATGAGTCTAACACGAGATCAAAAACGGCTTCTGGATTGGCCGCATATTATTCGAGCTAACCGCCTTGAAAATTGTCCCTATGATACAACAGCTGTTCCCGTCGAGGAGTATCTAGACAGGAGTGGGGATAAGAGGTTCCTGGCATTAAATGGCGGCATGAGTCGCTGTGAAAGATATGGGTTGGCGTTTTTGACGCCGGCCCCCATTGATTGTCCCATGCGGGACGCGTTTGAGACTGGCGAGATCAGCTGGAGTGAATACTGGGATAGTCGTGAAATCTTGATTAGCTGGGAATACAGTATGTTTGAGGAGTCATATGTATCAACTAAGCTTTGTACGGCGAGGGACTACAGTCAAATGGCGAGATTTCATCTAGACTCGAAGTGGAGAAAAAGTCCGCTGGAGATTAAGTACGCGGTTCATATCAACAAAATTGAGTGCGATAAATTTATGAGGCGTGATTCGTCCAAATCAGAGGCGGACTATCAAGCGTTTATGAGGGTGTATGAGCGCCGTATGAAAAAGCGCGCGGCGTAGTATGACCCGAGTGTGACCGAAATGGCGTGTCCGTCACTCGCAATTCACTCCGACGTTGTGGGTGAAATGCGAGTGACGGACATTTTCTTAATCAAATATTTTTGCACAAAGCTCTCATGTCGTTATGCGGCAGGGTTTGGTGGAAATTTTTCATAAAGGCGTGGTTCGGGCGGTAGACAACGGAGGAGTGGAAAAATTTCATGAGAGTACGTCAGACAGGAGTTTGTGGGTCGTGGCGAAGGGGGTGACTGGGTATTTGAGGGCAAATGATGTGGTGAAAGATGATGTGAAGACTTTGGAGTTTAATGATTTGCAGGCGGTAATTGAGAAGAGTTTGCGCAAAGTGCTGGTCTGCATTTTACTTCCGCCGCAAATGGAGGGTGAGACTCGGGAGATGTTGACAAGGGAGTTTGCCGTATTCATTAATCAATTTTGGTGATTTTATTTATTTTCCAGTTTCGTGATTTATAGATTTCATTTCAGCTCATTTATTTGCGGGACGAGCCGAGGGCCAGCTTGGGGGTGAGGCATGAATGATCGTGAGAAAAATGATTCGCTCTTAAATTGGCGGCATATTTATCTGGCAACGCGCCTTATGAATTGTCCTTTCGACGGTGATTTTATGCCTGTAAATGAGTATCTTCATGATGATGGCTTAGGGGGGTTCCTGGCTCTTCGTGGTGGCATGAGTTCCTGTGAACAATATGGTGTGCATTATCTGGCTCCGGCGCCGGAGTCGTGCCCAATGAGGCTGGCTTTTGAGGTTGGGGAGATCACATGGAGTGAGTATTGGCTTAGCAGGCCGATATTGGTTCGCTGGGATTTTAGCATCTTTGATAAAAGTTATGTTGCTACGAAATTTGTCCAACCTTCGGAGTTGAGCGGGACGGCGCGGTTTTTAATTGATTTTTCGGAACATGATTGTCCACTTGAGAAGAAACTTTGTTCGCTGCGGCACAAAATTAAGCATTACGAATTCTTTGGCCAGGATCCCTCAAAATCAGAGGCGGCATACCGAGCGTTTTTACCGGTTTACGAGCGGCGCATGGGGAAGAAGGCGGCGTAGTGTGTACTTTAAAATTTCTTTTGTTTCACTGACTCAGCCACTGCGTGAGTGTCAGCAAAGTTTTCTCACCGATATAGGCCCGAAGGCGCTCGCCGTGGATTTTGCCTTTGTAGCGGCTTTGATCATTAAGACTTTTGTGGGGGCCACTGCCGGTGAGGGATAACAGCCAAGCACCTGTCTCGATGTTGGCTGAGACGGTGGCGACGATGCAGCCTTCGGCGACGGGTGGCATGGGAGTTCCGTAGTCGGTGGTGAGGACTGTCACCTGGCAGCCAGGTTGAAGGGATTCGGAGAATATTCTTTGGCTGATGTAGCCTTGGGTCGCGCGGTCCAGGATGTAAATGGGCGTGGCGAGCGGGCAGTTTTGGCGGAATGTCTCTGCGGCGTCGTCGTTATCACGTCCTACAAGCCACGGGCCGATGTCGGTTTCGAGTTTTGGCCGCCAGTTGGTCTCAAAATCTTTTTGGCGGCTTTCCGGGATCCAGACTTTGATGTCAATATAGGGCAAATGACTACGGTAGCCGGTTACAAAGGCGCTGTTTTTAAGACTCTCCTCTACGATCTCGCCAAGTTTGGATTCACTTAGGCCAAGACAGCGCCATCGGCGAGGGGTCTGGCTTTTTTCCCCAGGAGCCATTGAGGCCATGAGGTTTTTGATGTGATCCTGCCAGAGCCCTTCAATCTCTCGTGGTGGGCCGGGAAGAGCCAGTACGAGGGTTTTTCCGCAGCGGACACTAAAGGCAGACGCCGTGCCGTGGTTATTCGGATAAATGGTCGCCCCTTCCGGGAAAAATGCCTGCTGTTTATTGGACTCCGCGATCGGAGCGCCGACACTCTCAAGGCGCCTGACAATTCCTGCCCAGATATCCTCATGCCAGACAAGCTTTGCGATCGAGGTGGTCGCTATGACTTCTCTGGTGAAGTCATCTGTCGTGGGGCCAAGACCTCCTGTGACGATGACGAGTCCGTGGCTGGATTTCGCTTCATCCAGAGCCCAGTGCATGAGGTCACGCTGGTCAGGTACGGTGATGTGCGTGTCGCAGTTAAAGCCAAATTCTGTCAGCCAGCCAGCGAGTTTTGCGGCGTTGGCGTTGGAGATCTCGCCGGACGTGACTTCCGTCCCGATAGCCAGGATGGCGACTTTATGAGGATGATGCAGTGGTAGTGTAATCAAAGAGAGAACTCAGCTTTCGCGTCGCGGGTGATCAGATCCATAAATGCCGTGCGTACTGGTTTATGATCATAGAGTACCTTAAATACCTGATCAGCGATCGGCATTTCTACATTCAACTTTTGCGCCAGAGCGTGGGCAGCCTTTGCGGTGGTGAAACCCTCGGCAACAGATCCGAGGCTTGAGAGTGCCTCGTGGATGGTCATGCCTTGGCCTAGTTTAAATCCCAAAGAGTAGTTACGGCTTTTAGGAGAGCTGCAGGTGAGAAATAAATCCCCAACGCCTCCAAGGCCTTGCAGTGTGAGGGGATTGGCGCCGAGTTTGACGGCCATGTGTGTCATCTCCGAGAGGCCGCGCGTCATGACGGCTGCCATGCTGTTCATCTGAAGTCCAAGTCCAGCGCAGGCACCGGCGGCGATGGCAATGACGTTTTTCAGGGCGCCCGCCACTTCAAGACCAATGGGGTCATGAGATGTGTAGACTCTAAAAAAGGACGAATGGAAAATTGCTTGAGTCTCTTCGGCGCGCTTCGGATCTTTGCTCGCGGCGACTACTGCTGTGGGTAATTTTTGGGCGACTTCAATGGCAAAGCTTGGTCCGGAAAGAACAACAGACTTGTCCGCGATCTCTTTGCCAAAAATATCAGCAAACACTTCAGCGGAAAAATGACCGCTGCTGATCTCGATTCCTTTGACGGCGCTGATTAATACAGGAGTCGTGTTTAAATGTTGAGCAAAAGGCGCGAGGGTTTCGCGAACGGCTTGCATGGGCACGGCTACCACGATTGCTTTGTAGTTGTTTATTTGAGCAGCCTCGATGTGGTTGATCGCCTTTAGGCTCGGTGCTAAGGTAATCGTGCTGAGATATTTGGGATTTTTGTGCTGATTGTTGATACTATCAACAATAGATTCTGAACGTGCCCATATGTCGACGCTCCAGCCCTCGCTTGCGAGGTGGCCTGCGAGACAGGTTCCAAAGTTTCCGGCTCCAAGAACGAGAATTTTACCTTGTTTGGGTGCTCTATCCATGGAATCCAGATCTCCTGTACGCCGAGTGTGCGATTAACGGTGGTGTTATTTTACCAGACTTTTCTGGCAGGTGGACAGCAATGAACCCTTATCTTCCCGTTTTAATCGTCCTGATCTTTGGATTGACGCTTGGCGCCATATTAAGTGGACTCGCCGCGTTTCTTGGGCCCCGCAATCCGCGCCCTGAAAAGATTGAACCGTATGAGTGCGGCGTGCCTACGGTAACGAACGCCAACGAGAAGATGAGCGTTAAGTTTTATCTGACGGCGATCTTATTTATTCTTTTCGATATTGAGACCATTTTCCTTTACCTGTGGGCGAAAGCTTTCCCGCAGCTTGGTTGGTTTGGTGTTTCTGAAATCATGGTGTTCATGGTGATCCTGGTGGCCGGATATATTTACGTTGTGAAGCGGGGAGCGCTCGAATGGGATTGACAGCTAATGAGTTCACGGTCCAGTTCATCGGGACGCTGATTAAATTCGCGATTGTGGCCGGTATCGCGCTTAATATTCCTCCAGTGATGGTTTGGGCTGAGCGTCGTATTCCCGCTATGATGCAGCGTCGTAAGGGTCCAAATCGCGTTGGTATTTTCCAATTTCGTATTTATGGCCTCATGCAGTCCCTGGCCGATACCATCAAATTGATTTTTAAAGAGGAAGTGGTGCCTGAGGGCGCCCATAAGGCGTTTTATCACCTGGCTCCTGTGTTCGCGGTGTTCCCGGCTTTTCTGATTGCGATGGCGATTCCTTATGGGCCGGATATCCAGGTTTTTGGATATACAGTGCCTCTTTCTGTCATCCACGTTGACGTTGGATTCCTGTTTATTTTCGCAGTGAGTTCTCTCGCCGTCTACGGGGTGACGATTGCTGGTTGGGCGTCTAATAATAAGTATTCTCTATTGGGAGCTCTCAGAGCATCAGGACAGATGATCAGTTACGAGATTCCTCTTGGGATGTCCTTGATTCCCATTGTGTTGATCTATGGATCTCTTGATCTCAACAAAATCGTCGAGGCCCAGACTCACGTTTGGACGTGGGGCGTGTTTTTATCCCCTATTTCCTTCGTCTTGTTTCTGATCTCGATGTTCGCGGAGACCAACCGCGCGCCGTTTGACCTTGCTGAGGCAGAGGGCGAGCTTGTGGCGGGATTTCACACCGAATATACATCCGCAAAATTCGCGGCATTCTTCCTCGGTGAGTACGTCAGCATGTTTGTGCTCAGCTGTCTCGCGTCCACGGTCTTTTTTGGCGGATGGCAGGTGCCGTTTTTTGATGTCAGGTCCCTTGATGAAATGTTCGGATTTGTCGGCGTCGGAGCACTGGTTGGGTTTATGTCGCTTTTGCTGAAGGCCGCTTTTTTCATGTGGGTTTACGTCTGGGTTCGCTGGACAGTGCCTCGGTTCAGATATGACCAGCTTATGAATCTAGGCTGGAAATATATGATCCCACTGGGGTTGATTAATGTTGTTGTGACGGCGGTTATTCTGGCCGCAGTTCGTTTCTAAAGGAGGCGGGAAAACCCATGCCAGATTTTTCGTTACTATTGACCCACGGTATATTCCACATTCTCGCGGCCTTGATCACAGTGGTGTCTATTTTTGTGGTGGCCTCAAAGCACCCTGTTAAGAGTGCCGTGTTTCTGGTGATTGATTTATTTTTGCTCGCGGCCGTTTACGCAAGTCTTGATAGTCACTTTGTCGCGGCAATTCAGGTTCTGGTGTATGCCGGCGCGATTCTCGTCTTGTTCCTCTTTGTGATCATGCTCCTGAATCTTCAGCCTGAGCAGCTTCGGGGACTGAAGTTCTCAGTAATTGAGTCCGGGACGTTGCTGATCTCGCTGATTGGGCTTTTGATCATGATATTTACGTCATTTCGCGGGGTGCAAACGGGGCTTGGCGATGGGACACTCGATGTGCAGGCGATTGAGGCGGCTGGTGGCAACACCTACGTTGTCGCGATCAAACTCTTGACGTCATACATCTGGCCGTTTGAGCTGGCGTCCATTTTGATTTTGCTCTCGATTGTGGCAGCTATCGTTATCGCTAAAAAAGACAAAAAAGTTTTGACGTCATCACCATCCGGGCAGTCATAAAAGCCAGTTAGGGAGTAGTCACGTGGTACCTGTAGAGTTTTATTTCGTTTTAGCCTGTGTGATGTTCATGCTGGGGCTTTTCGGGGCCCTGTTCCGCAGAAACCTCATCATGGTCTTAATGTCCATAGAGCTGATGCTGAACGCGGTTAACCTCGTGTTTGTGGCCGCCGGTCGGGCGACAGGCAATGTCGACGGTCAGGTCATGGTGTTATTTGTGATTACAGTGGCCGCTTGTGAGGCCGCAGTGGGGCTTGCGATGGTGATCGCGTTGTTCCGTAAATACGGCACGATCAATACAGATATTCTTCGATTGTTACGCGGATAAGGGGGAGAACGTCTTATGTTATGGGTCATGCTTTTAGCTCCTTTGGTTGGCGCGTTTTTAAACGGACTGGTTCTGCGCAAAGCGCCCAAATTGGTAAGCCATATGATCGCCGTTGGAGCGATGGCGATCGCGTTTGCCGCGGCGCTGTCAATGTATCTTGGAATGATGCATGACGGTGGCGAACCCAAAACTTATCTGGCTTTCGAATGGCTCGATGCCGGTGGATTTCACGCGCCGTTTAAGTACATCGTAGACCGCTTGTCGGGACTGATGATGCTGGTGGTGACCGGGATTGGTATGTTGATTCATATCTATGCCGGCGGGTACATGCACGAGGAGACGTCCACCTACCGCTTCTTCGCGTACCTTAACCTTTTCGTATTTATGATGCTGCAGCTGGTCATGGGAGATAATCTCATGGTCATGTTTGTTGGGTGGGAGGGAGTTGGCCTTTGCTCCTATCTTTTGATTGGCTACTGGTTCCACGACGATAAGAACGCTGCCGCTGGTATGAAAGCATTCCTAGTTAACCGGATCGGAGACATTGGGTTTCTCCTGGCGATCTTCCTCACTTATAAACACTTTGGGACCGTGAGCTTCACTGAGCTTCGGACGTTAATTGGCGAAGGTACTTTGGACGCTGTGAAAATGGCGGCAGTGGGCTGGATTACCCTTTGTCTCTTTATCGGAGCGACAGGAAAGTCCGCCCAGCTTCCGCTTTATATCTGGCTTCCCGACGCGATGGCTGGTCCTACGCCGGTGTCGGCCCTGATCCATGCCGCGACGATGGTGACGGCAGGTATCTATATGATGACCCGGCTTAATTTCATGTTTTATCTTGCCCCCAATACAATGCATGTGGTGGCGGTTGTTGGCGGACTAACGGCCTTTTTCGCCGCGACCATCGCCATTGTTCAGTCAGACATCAAAAAAGTCCTGGCCTACTCTACAGTGAGTCAGCTCGGTTACATGGTTATGGCCTGCGGTGTTGGGGCATTTGACGCGGGTGTGTTTCACTTGTTTACCCACGCATGTTTCAAGGCTCTGATGTTCCTTGGGGCTGGTTCTGTGATTGTCGCCATGCATCATGAGCAGGACATGTTCAAAATGGGCGGACTTCGCAAATATATGCCGATCACGCACTTTGTGTTTTTGATCGGCGTTCTCGCGATTATTGGCATGCCTCCTTTCGCGGGATTTTTCTCCAAAGATGAGATCCTCTGGAAGGCCTTTATCGGCGGCGGTCCCCTGCTTTGGGGTATCGGGGCGATTACGGCTGGGTGTACGTCCTTTTATATGGTGCGGTTACTTTGTCTGACGTTTTACGGCGAGCACCGCGGGGCTCACGGCAATGCTCACGGCGACGCCAAGGCTCATGATAAGGGCCATGATAAAGGTCATAGTGACGATCATGGTCACGGGCATACGCCGCACGAGACGGGTGTCGGCATGTGGGGACCACTTGTTGTTTTGGCTGCAATGAGCGCGACCGTAGGATTTCTTGGTGTGCCGCATGTGCTTGGCGGGAGTAATATTTTTGAGGAATACCTGAGGCCAGTTATTTTGATTCCGGAAGCCGCCAAAGAGCACTGGGAGTTTCTTGAGGCGACCTATAGCCACTCGCTTGAGATGGGACTTATGGCTGCGTCCGTTGTGATAATGATTATCGCCTCTGGTGCCGCCATCGTGCTTTATGGGCGTGGTCCAAAACCAATTCTTACGTCCTGGAAGAACTCCTGCTCTGGTATTTACAACACACTTTCCAATAAATACTTCGTCGACGAGTTTTATTTCGCCAATATCGTACAGCCGGTTCGGGATATGGCGGAGTTTCTCTGGGCCTTTGTCGATGTCAAAGTGATCGACGGCGCTGTGAACGGCGTTGGCGAGCTTAGTCGGTTCATCGCTGGTACGGTCAGTTTCAAAATGACCGGGTCAATTCATCGTCATGCGATGGTCATGGCTATCGGTCTGGTTTGTCTTTTGTCAGTACTTGTTTTTAATTAATCCCAAGTTAAGGGAAGCTTCACATGCAGTTGATCAATTCACACATTCTTTCTTTTCTCGTGTTCATGCCACTTGTCATGGCCGGGGTCGTGCTTTTTGCTCCTTCGGTCGCCGTGGCCAGATGGGTGGCGATGGGAGCGGCAGTTGTCGGTTTTCTTGGAGGTCTGCATGTTTGGTATTGGTTTGATGGTTCGTCAGCGGCCCTTCAGTTTGTTGAGAGCTATGAGTGGATACCAAGTTTAGGCGTTAAATATATCGTGGGTATCGATGGGCTGAGTCTTTTGCTGGTTGTGCTGACGACTTTTCTTATGCCTCTGGTTTTTTTGAGCCAATGGCATGTGGAGGACTCTCGTCAAAAGGTATTCATCGCGCTCCTGCTCGCACTTGAGTCCGGCATGATCGGCGCCCTGGCCGCGATGGATATGGTCTTTTTCTACGTGTTCTGGGAAGCCATGCTGATCCCGATGTATTTCATTATCGGTGTCTGGGGCGGCAAACGACGCATTTATGCCGCGACCAAGTTTGTTCTTTATACTGTATTGGGATCTCTTTTGATGCTGGCTGCCGCTGTGCTGCTTTATTTCGCTCACTTCCGTCAGACGGGCGTTTACTCGACAAGTCTCCTTGATCTTTATTCTGTGAAATTGCCTTTGTCGTCCCAGATGTGGATGTTCGGGGCATTCGCGGTGGCTTTCGCTATCAAAGTGCCCATGTGGCCCTTTCATACCTGGTTGCCTGACGCTCACGTCGAGGCGCCCACCGCTGGCTCGGTGATATTGGCTGGTGTTTTGCTTAAGATGGGTACATACGGACTGCTTCGCTTCGCGATTCCAATCTTTCCTGAGGCGATGGTGGCCGCGGCGCCGTTATTTATTTTCTGCGGAGTGGTCGGAATTATCTACGGCGCCCTCACGGCATGGGTGCAAAAAGACGCAAAGAAAATGGTCGCCTATTCCTCTGTGTCTCACCTGGGATTTGTTGTCATCGGTAGCTTTGCTGTGATGGCGGGTGGTGAGCTTAGTGTGGAGGCCCTCACTGGAGCGACGTATCAGATGATTAACCACGGGATCTCAACCGGTGCGTTGTTCTTTCTGGTTGGTGTTATTTATGAGCGTCGTCATACGAGACTGCTGTCTGATTTTGGTGGATTGGCGGAGAACATGCCTTGGTTTGCCGTGATGTTGATTGTGGCGACTCTAAGCTCAGTGGGTCTTCCTGGAACTGGCGGGTTTGTCGGTGAGTTTCTTATTTTAAATGGCGTGTTTCAGGCGAAGCCTATTGCCGCAATTTGCGCTTCTTTAGGTGTCTTGCTTGGCGCAGTTTATATGCTGACTCTGTGCCGTAAGATATTGTTTGGGCCTCTCGATAATCCCGAGAATAAAGAGCTGAAGGATTTGAATGCCCGTGAGTTTGGATATCTTGTGCCGCTCGCGATTCTTGCCATCGTGATGGGGGTGTTTCCAAATGCTTTCATCAACAAAACAAGACCGTCTATCGAGCATCTCGCTAAAAACTATAAAAACTACAGCCTGGATTATCGCATGGGCTATGACATGACCGATAAATCGGCGAACTAAGGAGTTTTAACGTGAACTTTCAAATCCCTCAGTTAACTCTGTCTTTTTACGGTGCGTCGTTTCCAATTATCCTGTTTTGCGTGACCGGCATCGTGGCCCTACTCATGGGAGTCAGCAAAAACTACAAAAGTGTCAGGGCAAGCTACTGGCTTAATAACTCTGTTCTTGTCGTGGCACTGCTCGCGATTATTCGTCAATATGCGGTAACGGGTGCCGCCAGCGAGGTTTTTCTGAGCGGGGGATTTGTCGCGGGGCGTCTGGGATACTTTGGTCAAGGGGTCATCGTTGGTATCGCGTTGGTTGTGTCGTTACTTATGGGCGAAGGCTACATGAAGCCCAAGTTCTTCCGCGGAGAAATAATAGCTCTATTTCATATGGTTCTGGCGGGAATGCTGACAATGGTGGCTACCGATGATTTGATAACTCTCTTTGTTGGTCTGGAAATGGCATCCATAGGCATTTACGCGCTGATTGGTTATGTCAATCCCACAAAGATCTCACAGGAAGGGGCGATCAAGTACTTTGTGCTTGGTGCTGTCGCCGCCGCTATATTGCTTTTTGGTTTTGCGTTTCTTTATGCGGCGACGGGTACATTGCGAATTAGTGAGATCAGTGCCGCCGTCGGTAAGATCAGTGGGCATCCATGGATTGAGCTCGGGACGATCCTGACAATTACCGGAATCGCGTTTAAAATGGCTCTTGTGCCGTTTCATATGTGGGCTCCTGACGCTTATGAGGGTGCTCCGACTGGTTTGACGGCTTTCATGGCGACGGCGATGAAGACCATGATCATGGTGGCGGCAATCAGGATTTTTGAGGGCGGCCTCGACGGTGTTCATAGTGTATGGGTACCCGTGATTGGGTTTATGGCGGCCGCGTCGCTTCTTTTCGCGAATATCATGGCGTTGGCTCAACAAAGCATGAAGAGGATGCTGGCATACTCGTCAATCGCGCACAGCGGCTATATGGCTCTCGCAATCGCCGCCATGAGTGGCGGTGTCGGGCAGTATTCTGTGCCGTCGATTTTGTTTTATCTGATGGCTTATGTCATCGTGAGTCTCGGGGCTTTCGCGGTGATCATGTGGCTTGAGAATGAACGCTGTGAGAATATCATTATCGACGATATGACCGGACTTGCGAAACAACACCCTTATGCGGCTGTCGCTCTCGCGGTGTTTATGTTGAGCCTGGGCGGTATGCCGCCAACAGTTGGTTTTATCAGTAAACTTTACATCTTTAATGCAGCCCTCAGTAATAATCTCGTCGGACTCGTTGTGGTTGCCGCCATTGGCTCCACCATCTCGCTTTATTATTATATGCGGATCATCGTGCGGATGTTTATGATGGACGCCAGTCCAGTGCTTGGCGCTCTCATCAAGCCGACTAAGTCTTTGGTAACGACATGTGTGGTTGCGGCCAGTGTCCTCGCGATTTTACTGCTTGGAACAATTTTGCCCGAGGCGGCTTTGCGGGTTGCCAAGCACTCGTCTGGTGAAGTGACCGGGGGTTGATCTCCGCCACAATCTTCGCCGCAATGACGGCTGTCATTACTGAGCAGTCAGGCTTTTGAAAATAGCGTCCGGAATTTGCTGAAGGGGCGGGTTGGTCCCTCATGGATGATGGTGTGGCCGGCCCGCTACGCTAACCTTTAGATTAAGTTAATTGGGGACGTTTGGCGCCGCCATCTCATTACCCGCAGGCGTTACGTTCGAAGGCGTTATGCTGGCGATAATGCTTCTTTTGGCCTTATAGAGATACTGCGGGGCACCCGAGTGTCTAAGGAAAACCATTTCAGGATTATCCTGAGCTAGCCAGAATTCAGTGGAGATCGCCGCCGCGGGTTTTTCCGCTGGAAACAAAATGATTTTGTGTTTTGGGGCTTTGGGGAGGTTTTTCATTTCCTTGCTTCCGGGCTCATATACATCCTCAGCGCGTGCGTACTCAAGGTCAACGATAAGGCCTCTGATGTGGCTCTGAGGTTTGGGTTGACCCCCTGCCGTTCCCGCGTATTTACCATCAGCGCCAAATTTTGTGGCGTCAGACTCGGAATACCAGTCGGAGGCGACTTTTGTAAAGTTTTCTCCGTCGATGTTTACTTTAGCGATGCTTGCGGATTGAAACGTGAATACTTTCTTGTCGCGAAGGTCTTTTGCAGATTTTTTAAGTTTCGTTTTGGCGTCGTCGTGAAGCTTATAGACAGTCTGACTTCCGGCGAGTTGGGCATAAAGAGCGCTAGCTACGTCAGCGACTTTCAGTGAGACATTAGCTTTGTCCGCTGTAAGCGTAACTTCGGCAAAAGAAGAAGAGCTGGATAGCGCTTTAGCGATAGTTTTATCAGGGGATTCAATAAACTCCGCGGCTTTGAGGCCTGTAATGTCATCCAGAAGATTACTGACAGCGACCGTATCCGCATTTGCTTTTACTGGTGCCGTTATAAGCCACTTGCCGTCCTCTTTCGCCAGAGTGATTGACTCTGGTCCGGATTTTAATATTAATGCGGTCACTTGAGGTGATGTCAGAGTGAATATTTTCTTATCTCTCAGGTCAAAAAGATTTTTCCCGGTCGATGTGGCGATGTACTGACTTCCTGAATAAACAGTGTCGGAGGCACTTGTGGCAGCATATACGCCGAACCCAACGGGGGAATTTACGCCAACGAAAAACGCCGTTTTTTTGCCGTCATTAGTCTCAAGCTCGATTGACCGTCTCGGGTTTGTGAGGCCAAAAGTAGCCCATTTGTCTTTGCCGGTGGTGACCTCAGACTCTGTCTTGTAGTCAGTGATGTTCTTCAGGAGGTCAGTGACGGCCTGCTGGTCGGCTGCGGTTTGAACGGGAGATGTAATCTCCCAACGACCATTTACCAGCTTTAAAGTGGCATCTACGCTTTTGGAGGGGTCTGTCTTGGGCGTAGAGGTTTTATCATCTGTGTCAGAGTCACCCGTGGAGTGATACACGATGCCTACGACAGACTCAGGTTTGATTGTCGTGATCAGGCCTTTTGTTTCTTTATCCTGCTCGTCTTTTTTGGTTTTCCACTCGTCCCAGGTTGCAAGTCCCCCGAGAGCCAGGAGAAAGATCCCTAAGCCGGTTAGTTGCTTCCAGTTGCGCATCATGCCTGTTTCCTCCTTAGCCAGTAGAACGCGCCAACGGCTAAGAAGATGAATGGGTAGATGTAGCTGATGAAAAGTAAGTTAAGGGTTGCGCTGCCAGAGGCAAGCGACAAAGTGCTCTTGGTGGTGTCCTGTGGTCTGATGGCAATAAAATCGTCGTCTTGAGTGAGCCAACTTAAGGTGTTCACAAAAAGATCCCGATGTTCAGCGGTTTGGGCGCCGTGGTTTGACGCGAACTGACTTGAGCCATAGGCAGCTATGCGCACGTCCTTCTCCCCGACTTTTCCGGTGGCCGCAGCCATAACGGCAAATGATCCCTGTTCAATACGGTCTTCGGTGATTTTTTTGAGATCTGACGCCGACCCCGTGTTCTTAACTCTGACAGTTGTCTCGCCGGTAGTTTTACCGATCAAACTGACTTTGAATTTTGAGATGTTGTCAGTGATCTCAGATACCGTTCTGGTGTTCTGGAACAAGACGGCGACATTGCTTTTGCGGGCGAAGTCTTTAGTGATCGGACTGAACTCGTCGAAGTCACCGACAATGGCGTTGTTCTGGCCGAGAAGTTGAGCCCTTGGGTCGTCAGGACGAAGTATCATGAAGTCATTATTAAAAGAGATTCCGTATTTCGAGATGGCAGAGTTGATGTTTGTTACGGGTGTCATCGCGTCGATCAGAGCAAGGACACTGCCGCCTTTGGAAACGAAGTCATTAAGGAACTTAGCCTCGGTGTCTTTGAAATCATACTTGGGACCTGCGATGACAAGGACCGCGGCGTCATCAGGCACTTTGCCGGCGTCGAGCAGATTGACGTCCGCTACGTCGTAGCGGTTGTTTTTGAGCTCCTGGCTGATCATCTCATATCCTGACGCCTCTTGCCCGGTAAGCTGACCTTCGCCATGTCCTTTGGTGAAGTAGATTTTCTTAGCGCCGGTTTTGAGAACGGCGACCAGGGCATTGGTGACCTTCTCCTCGGTAAACGTCGTGACTCTGTTTTCCTGGTTTCCTAGCTTGAAGATAACTGTGTTGCCGCTGGTGAGTTTTTCGGCCATAGCCCGAGTCGGGTCTTTCTGGGGGTTGATGTACTCGACGCCAAATTTCGCCCCGCGGGCCAGATAAAGACCAATCAGATCGCGAAAGGTCTGCTCCTGAGCCTGATCCAGGAAAAACGCGCTGATCTTGAGATCACCGCCATTTTTGGTGAGAGTCTCAATCGCCTTAACAGATTGATCAGAGAGCGTGTTGGCCTTGTCTCGGCTGAGATCAAATGTTTTGTCAAAGCGTGGTCGGCTGGTCAGTACGGAAATCCCGATAAAAACACCAATCGCCATGACTAGAATCGCTCCGGATGAGGCGCCGTATTTCGCGCCTTTGCGGGCAAAGAATTTTTTGAATCCAGCGCGGTCAAGCCAGCCCCACAGCGCGAGAAGCCCGATGGCGAGACCCCAGCCAATGGATTTGAAAATCAAGGCTTGGGCCGCGAAGCTTGATGATAAGGTCGCGAAAAACGCGGCAATGAAAACGGAGAGAAAGGGCAGAATAAATAATCCAGTACGCATAGAAATTACCTCCAACGCTGACTGTCGAGAGTGACGTTTGTAAAAAACAGGAACATGCCGGTAAATACAAGAAAGTATGCCGTATGAGCCACGGAGAGTGTGCCTTTGAAAAATGCGTCAAGGTGATCAGAACTCGCGATATATTTCATTACGGACTCTGTCATTCCACCGCCGCTTAAGTTCGGCGCCATCCAGTTGAGGATGAGCAGAAGAAATAATCCGAACATTGTGAAAAGAAACGCCATGAATTGATTGCTGGTCATCGAGCTAACCCATAGCCCGAACGCGAGCTGAGAGGACACCAGCAAAAAAAGACCGAGATATGACGACAGGATGATCATTTTATCTGGATTGCCGTGGGTGATCGTGAACAGTGGGTAAACAGCTGAAGCCAAAAGCACCAGGCCCATGAGGGCGCCGGCCGCGAAGAACTTCCCAAGTACGATCTCAAGGGCCGTGCATGGAGCCGTCTGGAGAAGGCGTATCGATTGGTTGCGTTTTTCTTCGCTAAAGCTCGCCATCGTCACAGCGGGAACAACCAAGAGGAGAATAAAGTGAAGGTTATAAAAAAGCGCTTTCAGAAGTTGCTCTAGCGTGGGTGCTTGTCCGCCCATCATTGGGGCCTGGGTGGTCATCTGCATGAACATATGAATGAAGTTGTTGAAGAAAAATCCCATAAAAATAAGAAAGAACCAGAAAATAGCCGCGGCGCGCGGGGAGGAAAAGTAAGCCCTCAGATCACGGCGGGCGATGGCGATAACACCTCTCATAGCAATCTCCTTATTATTTAGTGAGTTGGAGGAAGACGTCTTCCAATGATTTTGTTTTTAGAGAAAGGCCTCTGATTCCAAACCCTCCATCAACGACAGCTTTAGCGACATCATCAAGAATCTGATCTCCTGACGACGCGGCGACCGCGAACTCGATGTCCTCGGGGTTTGCTCCGGCCTTGAGGTTTTGAAGGCCCAGGCGACCGAGTGTTGTCATGGCATTGGCGCCGTTGCGGGCGACTTTAAGCTTGTAGATGTGCCCCGATTCCATGGAGGCGGCAAGTTGTTCGTAAGTGCCCTGTGTGACGATTTTGCCGCGGTTAATGATGATAATCTTGTCGCAGGTGTTTTGCACCTCACTGAGGATGTGCGAGGAGAGCAAAATCGTGTGCTGTCCGGCGAGCGAGCGGACAAGTTTGCGGATCTCGGCGATTTGTGTAGGGTCAAGACCTTCGGTCGGTTCGTCAAGAACGAGGACTTCCGGGTCGTGAACCATGGCCTGCGCAAGCCCTACCCGCTGGCGGTAGCCTTTGGAGAGATTGCCGATAAGGCGTTTTCGGACATCTCCCAATGCGAGTTTGTCGATAGTCGAGTCAACTCGCGATTTAATTGATGAGCGGTCAATTTTGCGGATCTCAGCAGCATAGGTGACATATTCATCCACGATCATGTCGAGATGAAGTGGCGCGACATCCGGCAGATAGCCGAGACGTTTTTTGGCCTCAAGTGGATGCTCAGTGATGTCATAACCGGCTACTTTCGCCGCTCCAGAGTCAGCGCCAATGCAGCCGCACAAAATGTCCATCGTTGTGGATTTACCGGCGCCGTTGGCTCCAAGGAAGCCAACAATTTGGCCTTTTTCGACGGTAAACGACACGTTGGAAAGTGCCGCTAGATCGCCGTAGTTTTTTGAAAGACCCGATACTTCGATCATGTCATTCCTCCATGTAACGCTTCAGGAATCATATAATCGTGTTCCTAAAGGTAAGTTGATGACCCGAGCTTATTCTCAAAGCAGATTCTTTTATATGTTTTACTCTGAGAATTCTAAGAACTAAATGAAAAAATTATGGCAGAACAGGCGCAGATGCCATCGCACCGCGTTGCCAATAAAGTGACCAGTCTTTATAGTGCGGAGACAGGACATGCCCACTCACGCCAGTGGGGAATGCCCAAAGGCTAGCCTTGGGGTCAGAGGGTTGCCATAGGAGTCTCGTGCTTGGGCCATGATCAGGCCTTTCAGCCCGTATTGCTGCCCCCGAGCCAAACTGCGGGTATCCATCGACCGCGAATAGTCCACCAAGAATCTGAATTTGGTCAACGAATGGGTGTTGGACGTTCCAGTGATTGCGGTCCTGCCATGGTTTGGTGTGACGTGGCGTGACGCGGGCGAGACTTTTGTTGATACCACTCGCGAGATTTGCCGCATTGATCCCGATCGCTTTCAACGAGTCTGCCTGCTCCATGGCGATAACTACCCTCGCCCTCTTCATATCCCTGCGGATCTCGGGCAGCTCTTGATCGCCTTTCTGAAAGTGTCTGGCGACTGTTTTCATTATAATTTGGTCGAAAATCTGAGCGCCGTCATCGGCTTCGCTCATACAAAGCTGGCAAGACCTGGGATCTCCATCCCAAGATTCCCAGTCTTTTTTTTGGGCGTCAGGTAATTTATCCGTCGCTCCATTTTTTAAAAGCCAATTTAGAAGCTCCCTATGGAATCTCGACGTAGTATCAAGCTGAAGAAGTCGCATATCATCGGCGGTAAGTTCCGCTGATTTATTTAATACGTCCCGGATACGTGACGCGCGGTCATCATCTGACCAGTTATGGATCCGGTCGTCTATCCATAAACGCTCATTAGCGGTGGAAATAAAGGCCGACTCCTGGCCGTTGTCAGCGGCGATATATAAACGTCTGCGTTTAGCTGTATCGCAGTCGTCAGACCACTGACTCGCCTCGGAGGTATCAGCAAAGGCTCCGTTATTTTTCCTTTGGATGTCGCATCCGCTGATCCGAAGTCCCATATTGCCATCTCGGTCCAGCATCGTGAAACTGAGGGGGGCGAACCGGAAGTCATTAATGGCCTTATTAAATGTATCCCAGGATGTGGCATGGTTGATCGCGTCTATAGGTAACGATAAGATTCCGGGCTTTAGGGTAAGCCATTGTCTCGCGACAAGATTGCCGTCTGGCAGGTCTCTGACGATGGGACCCCTGAGGGATTTTCGAACCGTGATGTATTCAGAAGATCCCCCTTTGATTTTGATTTCCCTGGTTTCAGTTGAAATGACATCCTCTGGCATTTCTATGACAGCGTCGTCCACGTCTTCTGCGGTGTTGGTTATGGCCCAGGCGATGTTTTGATTCATACCAATTAAGACACCGGGGACACCTGGAAGTGATGTTCCGGTCATCCACCTATGATCTTCAGTAGTGCTTAGTCTCATGGGGATCCATAGTTGTGGGACTTGATATCCCAGATGTGGGTCGTTGGCTAGCCACGCCCCGTTTTTTCCACGGTATGCCCAGGAGTTGCTGCCATCAAGGCCCCGGTGATCGCGGTCTTCCAAAATCTGAAAATCACTGTCAGTGAGCTTGGTGGCGGGAAATAGGTCTGCCGGGATAGTGGGAAATTGGTGATCCGGAGCTTTGTCAAACCAAACGCGGTTCCACGGGTGTCTTAGCGGAAAAATGAAATACCACCACTCATCAGGAAGCGCATCCCGCCATTTTTGCATGTCCAGGTCTCTTGACCAGGATCTTGTCATATTATTCGCCATCAGAATTTCGATTAATAGACTGTCTTCGCAGCTCCATGGCAGCGGCGTGACCCCGAGAATTTTATACTCCACCCCTCCCCGGCCAGCGTATTGAGTGATAAAGGAATTCACTCCGCGCGCGTATGCGTCACAGGTATTTTTTTGGCGTTCTGGCATAGATTGGATGGCTTTTACAGCATAATGTCGCCAGTCTTCTTTTCTTTGTTGGCGGTCAAACACCAGAGCGGAATTGCCAAATAATTCCGACAGCGCGCCGCCACCTTTGCGGCGCATCAGGTCCATCTGAAAGAGTCGCTCACTCGCGACAGCGAATCCCTGCCGCTCAATTACATCCAGCCAAGTGCTACCGTTGACGAGCAAAACACCCCGCTCATCGCGAATGATCGCGCCCGATGAGACGGTTCTTAATTCGGCGTCAGAAAAGCCCTGATTTTTGATGACGTGCCATAGGTAATAAAGCCCGCAAATGAAAATTACGAGAGTGAGGCATAGGATTGAAAGGGCAGTGCGGCGCAAGTGTAATTTCCTCATGAAAATTCATGGCAATAAGCCGTGATCATGGAGGATTCTTCCCTTGTTGACAAGTCGCAAGCATTGACCACGAAATGCCGGCACCTTATAACCACCCGTTTTTGTTGTGTTTAATTTAGGCCTTGCAAATCTATCGCATGGGACTTGCATCTCGGTAGCAGTAAGTTGCATAATATCATTAGTAACTTACGACATCACACAGCCATCAGCCGAAGGCTAACGTCGATTGAACAGAGGAGATACCTGAAATGTCTACACTTACCAAAGATGCGCTCATCGAATTGATTCGTGACAAGGTGGGATATCCTGTCAAGGAAGCTAAAGATATTCTTGAGATGATTTTGGAAGAAGTGAAGGCAAAGCTTGAAAAAGGCAAAGAAGTCAAGATCAGTGGCTTTGGCAAGTGGATCGTTAAAGAGAAACGCAGCCGTCCGGGCCGTAATCCTCATACAGGCCAAAAAATCGAGATTACAGCTCGACGTGTGGTGACCTTTCATCCATCTGATAAATTGCGCGACTGCGTGAATCGTCAGGTGCCCCCGACTGACCTGTTGAAATCATCTGGTGGTTCTGACGATTAATCTACTGATTGCCTGTTGGTTTTGTGACCATTCGATTATCAAAAATCTATACTAAAGTTGGCGACCGTGGTTCGACACTTCTTGCCACTGGCGAGCGCGTTCTCAAAAGCAATGATCGGATTGAGGCCTACGGTACAGTCGACGAGTTGAACTCCTTTGTGGGCGTTCTTCGTGATTCTATCAGCGATAATAATTCGACAGCTGATCTTTTGCCGTTGCTCGCGCGAGTTCAAAATGAGCTATTCGATGTAGGTGGTGAGCTGTCCGTTCCACTGGACGTGCTCGATACGTCACGGCAACAGGTTATCCAGCTTACAGATGTTGAGCGTCTTGAACGCGAGATGGACGCCTTTAATGAAAAACTGCCCCCTCTGGAGAATTTCGTGCTTCCCGGAGGGCATCTCGCGAACTCCAATGCCCATGTTGTCAGGACGGTGTGCCGCCGGGCTGAACGCGCTGTTGTCCGCATGTCAGAGCAGGCCGCTGTTCGTGACGAGATTAGAATTTATCTGAACCGATTAAGTGACTGGTTTTTTGTGCTCAGCCGCGAATTATCTCGCCGTAATGGGGTTGAAGAGGTTTTATGGGCGCAGAACAAAAAAATATAGTCGCGGTCTCATGGGTCGTCGCGTTATTGATTATGGCATTTTGGGCGACAGGCGAGGGTTTGAGAGTTTTTTGGGCCACGAGCCGTCATCATCAGATTAGTAAAGTGGCCCTGGAATTGGTTGAGCCTGCGCGAACCGAGTATAAACGGGCGGAGCAAAAATATTTCCTCGAGTATGGCATTTACGTGCCGCTGGAAGATATCATGTATGTAGAGCAACTTCCTGGTGGCGGCGTTCGGTATGGAGATGCGCTCCAAAGATCTTGCTCGGGACTGCAGCTTGGATCGGGACTGGCAATTTGGCTGCCGCTGCGAATCAAGTGGCCTTTTTTTGGTGAAAGGGTGATTGAATGGTGCTGGAAACCGCCCGTGAAGAGAACAAATTAAGTCGAGGATCTTCTATGAGCCCAGGACAACGAGTCAGCGCCGGTGATGGCGCGATTGCCGCGCCCAAGACTGTCGACGATTGTCTGGAAATTGTCGTGTCCTGGATAGAGAGACGGCTTGGGAAGTCATATTTCGTACGTCCGCTTGAGGCCTTCCAGACTAAGTTTGGCAAGGTGAACCCTGAGGATGATTTTTATCAGACGCGTATGAATTATTTTCTGGAACACTGTGTTTTGGAGTGTCCGTTGGATGACCACGTCGGGTCACAATCCCTGATCTCTGGATTTTTTGAGGAAAACGCTCACCTGACGTCGGGAGATGAGCCGGCGAGTGCGATATGGCGGGCATTTTGTGGTTTTAGACACTCGTTGTTTCAAGTAATTAAAACCGGTGCGGACAGTATCGAGGTCAGGGATCTTATCGCCAATAAGACCCTGAGGATTCAGTCGAAGGCCGGCGAGACGTTAAAATATCTTAGTAAGAAATCAATTTTTCAGGGATATGTTTTCGGCCACCATGCTCTTTATTCGCTTGGGCAGGGTCTGATACTTCATCCGGAATTGGCGAATGCCGAGATCCTGAAATATATGTGGCAGCACCATAGGTATCCGCAGGTTGCCTCCGGGGAAATTACCCGTCGATTGGCTCAGACGAACATGAGATACTTGCGGATGCAACACGTTAATCCCGCGGTCATTTATCACGGGATTTTGGCATAGTCCCAATTGATGATTTCTCCCATCCGCTAAGTGAAATACCTTAAACAGCCGAACAACTTCCCAAAGAACGGTGTGGTGTAACTAAAACTGTTCGCGGGGAATGAATCTAGATGGCGCTGTCTCCAATAGATACATTAATAGATCAAAAGCTCGCGTCACTCGGATTTACGGTCCAGGAGTTGGCGTTAGCACGGGATGCTGCGACTAAAAATAAAACCCCGTTTCTTCAGGAAGTCGAGATCCTAAACAAAGTAAATTCGCGAGCGATTTTAGAAGCTCTTGCGCCCGTGATGAGCTGCCCTTGCGTTCATCTCGAAGACCGTGATATTCCACAAAATATTATAGATCTCATCCCAAAAGATCTCGCGGAGAAATTGCGTATCATACCAATTGATCGCAGTGCGAATAATCTCATCGTAGCGACAGGAAATCCGCTAAGCCTGGAAATCGTGAAGTCGATTCAGAAAAAAACCAACTTCTTTGCGCGCTTGGTTCTTGCTAGTGAATTGAGGTTAGACGAATCAATTAAAAAATATTACGCCTCCTATCTCGATGTCTCTACTTTGCAAATAGAAGACGTCGTTTCTGCGAATAGCGCTAACTCTCGCCAGGAAATCGGCGGAGACAATGCCGATGACGCGGGTATTACGAGGCTTGCTAATTACATTCTTCAGCAGTGTCTAGTACAGGGTGCTTCAGATGTTCACGTTGAACCATATGAAACTGACATGAGAGTTCGACTTCGAGTGGACGGTGCGTTGCGCGAGTTGTTGAAAGTTAAGCTTTCATGGCGGGATGCATTGCTTACAAAAATGAAAATCATGGCAAAAATGAACATCTCGGAAAAGAGATTGCCGCAGGATGCAAACATGAACGTTTCGATCGGAGGGCGACCAGTTGACTTCCGCGTGAACTCCCTTCCGACCGCTTACGGCGAGAAGATTGTAATGCGTATTCTCGATAAGGGTAGTCTTCAGACCGACATGACGAAACTTGGGTTTGAGGCTGATGACCTCCGCAGGTTTAAGGACTGTATCCATCAGGCCAACGGTATGGTGCTGGTAACTGGACCGACGGGTTCCGGTAAGACGGTGACACTTTATTCCGCCCTGGCCGAATTGAATAAATCCACCGATAACATCGTTACGGCAGAGGATCCGGTAGAATTTACGCTCCCCGGAATTAACCAGGTTCCGATCAGAAATGACATTGGTCTGGACTTCAAGACTGCTCTGAAGGCCTTCTTACGCCAGGATCCTGATATCATCATGGTGGGTGAGATAAGGGATCTTGAGACGGCGGAGATCGCGATGAAAGCGGCTCTTACGGGTCACATGGTTCTGTCTACTCTGCACACCAACAGCGCGCCTGAGACAGTGACAAGGCTTCTTAATATGGGTGTTGAGCCGTTTAACCTCGTGTCGGCCTTAACCTGTGTTGTGGCACAGCGTCTGATACGCAAAGTATGCTCCCGGTGCGCCGCTCCCGATCCGGATGTGACGCCGCAGATTCTCATTGATATGGGGTTTCACCCCGATTACGCCTCTAAAGTCGTTGCCATGAAGGGTAAAGGTTGCGCTACTTGCAATAATACGGGCGAGAAAGGGCGAACAGCAATTCACGAGGTTCTTGTGATGACCGAGGACGTTAAGCAGGCGGTGGCGAAAAAATTTGCCCCTATGGAGCTTAAGCAGGTGTGCATGAAGTCTGGAATGAGATCTCTCCGTCAGTCGGCATTGCTAAAGGTGGCTCAGGGGGTTATTTCCGTTACGGAAGTGCTGGCAATGACAATGCCAGATAACGATATCGATCGTTCCGACCAGGACGCAGCGTGAGGTTGAGCTATGAATTTTACGTTACCACAATTGCTAAAAGCACTGATCGATCAAAAGGGCAGTGACCTGCATATCAGCCCTGAGGCGCCGCCAAGGCTTCGCATTGACGGAGTGTTGCTTCCAATTGACGTACCGGCCCTGACGCCGCAGGATTGTATGCAGCTTTGCTACAGTGTCCTGACGGATGAGCAGCGCAAAGAATTTGAGGAAATGCATGAGCTGGATTTAGCTTTTAGCGTTAAGAACCTTTCTCGTTTTCGCGCGAATATTTATCTTCAGAAGGGTCATGTCACTGGAGCGTTCCGGGTGATCCCGTTTAAGGTCCACTCGCTACGTGAATTAGATTTGCCGCCGATTATCGAGAGAATATGTTCCCTTCCCGGAGGCCTCGTATTGGTTACCGGTCCGACTGGATCCGGTAAGTCGACAACACTTGCCGCTATGATTAACCACATAAATGAGACGCGGCAAGACCACATCCTGACCATTGAGGACCCGGTGGAGTTTGTGCATAGCCATAAGCAGTCCCTGATCAACCAGCGCGAAGTTGGTCACGACACCAAGTCATTCGCTAAGGCACTCAAAAGTGCTCTCAGGCAAGATCCTGATGTTATTCTTGTAGGCGAGATGCGGGATCTAGAGACCGTTGCGCTCGCGGTCACTGCGGCCGAGACGGGTCATCTGGTGTTCGCGACGCTTCATACGAACTCCTGTATAGCCACTCTGAGTCGTATTATCGACGTATTTCCCGCGGCGCAGCAATCACAAATTCGCAACCAGCTTGCCGCCAATCTGCAGGCAACGCTTTCGCAATCACTCTTGCCGTCACAGGGTGGTGGCCGCGTTCTTGCTATGGAAATAATGATTCCCAATGCCGCTATCAGAAACCTTATCCGTGAGGATAAGTTTAACCAAATCTATTCCTCGATGCAGACTAGCCAGGATCAGACTGGAATGATCACGTTCAACCAGTCGTTGCTTAACCATGTCGAGCTGAGGCACATCACAGCTCAGATGGCGCTTGAGGTAAGTGGCGAGCCGCAGGAGCTGGAGATGCTTCTGTCGAGTAAACTAGGGATAAAAATAAAAGCAGGACTGAAACGTTAGAGGGGTGGGTTATGGGCCAGTTTCGATATAAAGCTAAGGGTAGTGATGGCAAGATTCAGACGGGGATCATGCCTGGCCCCTCTCGTGACATGGTTAAAACCATGCTTGCGCGCAAAAGGATGACTGTGATCTCTCTTCAGGAGGTGCAGTTGGACTCGGATGGCAATGAGGTTGGGGGTCTGGTTCTTTTTGGTGGCGCGCTCAAAATCGACGGCAAAGGCAGTGTGACATTTGGTTCATCTGAAAACGCGAGTGTTCCCGATCGGGATCTTATTGTTATGGCCAAACAGCTCGCTACGATGCTTGGAAGCGGTATTCCGGTTAACCAGTCGCTTGATATTTTGGCCAGGCAGCAGAGGCTGCCTCAGTTTGGAAAAGTTTTAGCCGGAGTTCGCAAGGCAATCGAGGAGGGGAATAGTTTGAGCCTGGCCCTCGCGCGATATCCAAAAATATTTGACGCTTTATTTATATCAATGATTACGGCTGGAGAGGAGAGCGGACGCTTGGCGGATATTCTCGGGAAGCTCGTAGTCTATATTGAGAAATCCGCGAAAATAAAGTCTCAAGTTAAGGCTGCTCTGATGTATCCAGCCATTATTTTGTTGGTCGCCATCACCGTTATAACGGGACTTCTAGTATTCGTCGTTCCAGTTTTCACAAAGCAGTTTAGTAGTTCTGGTCACGCCCTTCCCGAACTGACGCAGATGGTTGTGAATCTATCGGATTTCATGGTGCGCTCCTGGCCAAAGATTTTGGGGGGGGTCGCAGTGGCTGGAGTGCTGCTTTCGCAGTATATGAAGACACCTAAGGGTCGGTATCAGGTTGACTTGCTATTGTTGAAGTTGCCAATTATTGGTGACGTTATGAAAAAAATATCTGTCGGGCGATTCTGCTCAACGATGTCTTCGATGCTGGCTTCGGGGGTTAATCTTCTTCAGGCGCTTACAATCTGCGCGTCCTCATCCGGAAATTTGGTCATGGAGCAGTTTGTTTTGGCCTGTAAGGCTAGAATTGAGCAGGGGCAACAGCTTAGTTTGCCTCTTAGTGAGAACCCAATTTTTCCTAAGATGGTTGTGTCGATGATTCAGGTCGGAGAGCAGTCCGGAAAGTTGGATGACATGCTCCTTAAAATCGCCGTTTTTTATGAGGAAGAGGTTGATATGGCGATTAAGACCATGCTTAGCATGATTGAGCCGATTATGATTGTTGGTATCGGTATTGTCGTTGGTGTCTTGGTAACCGCGATGTATCTGCCGATTATGGATATGGGTAATACGGTTGGATGATGAACTCATCAGGAGTTCCATTTATTCTCGCAGTCAGCACACGTATAAAGCCACTTGTTGTCCTTGAAGACAGCCTGTGTAACGTCTTTAGCTTTGCAGCGGGGACATTGAGCATTGCCGTGGTTATGTTTACAAGAGCTGTTTCGGCAGCGTATTCCTTCCGGGTACTTTTCATCTCCCACAGCGGGGCCGGAACAGGCGGGACATCGGCTCGCGGAACGGCGATTAGCGGTCATAGTTTGTGGACTCCGTTTATTTGAGTTTTGCTGATAGAGTTCTGCAGACGCGCAAGCAGTACCAAAATAAGACAGCTTACCACCATAAGCGTACGATATTGCTCAAAGCCAACGCCGACCGCGTGGTTAATAACGGCACATCCAATGCTGGCACCCGCTAGGCTGTAGCCGGCGACCTGCAGGATAGAGCCCGCGAAAATACCCGCGATAAAAGACTGTGAGTTCAGGTGGGGAATCTTCGCCCCAATTAAAAAAGACACGAACGGATATGGGAGAGTGGCCAGAAGTCCGTGCAACGCAGTCCACTGAAAGCCGGAGGTCGAGCGGTCATTCATCATGTTTTTGAACCACTCGGATTGCTCCAGGCGCTGATCAAGAAACTCCGGCAGGCGTGTTTTACTATAGCCAAGACGGCCTACTCCCCAGAGAAACAGTGACCCGATCGTAACGGCGAGAGAGGCTAAGGGAGCGCCCACTAAAGGCCCCGTAAGCGTGCCGGAGAGAACCGCTATCAACGTGGCGGGAACTCCCAGCATAGAGATGATGGTCGCGGTAAGCAGTAGCTGTGCCAGGAATATGGGCCCCCGCTCCTGAAGGCTGAGTTGCATTTCGCGGCAGTCGGATGTGGCGAAATTTTGCGCAAGGTGGTAAAAAACGAACGCGAGTAAGATCCCGGTCCCCAAGCGGACGGTGCTTTGAAATAATGGGCTGCTGAAATGGACGCGGCCGGTCAACGGGAGATCTCCTCAACAGCTGAAATCTTATACAGATATCTGGAAGCGATGAATGATTAAGGATAGCCGTTACGACAATTACACTCAACTCCTGACTAAGGTCGACGAGATGTTTGCCGGGGTAAGCAGAAGGCATCAAGGCCAATTCTCATGCCGCTCAGGATGTCATGGCTGTTGTCAGGCGGGTTTGACGTTCACCAACGTCGAGGCATCAAGTATTCGGGAGTGGCTTGCGGCGAACCCGGATGTCGCCGCCAAAATATCCGACGCGGCGCAAATGTTTGGCGATAATGATTTTTGCGCGATGCTCGACCGCGAGGGCCGCTGTTCCATTTATGAAGTTCGACCGATGATCTGCCGAAGTCATGGAATGCCGGTCTCATGGGAAGCTGATGATGCCCTTCAGTCCGGCGACCTTCAGGGAGTTGAGAGTCGTGATGTTTGCCCGCTGAATTTTGACGGCGTAGATTTGAGCGCGCTGCCTAAAACAGACGTGTTGTCCCTGGACAAGCTAAATATTGTCTTAAGCCTGATTAACCGGAAATTTGACGAGGAAAAGTCAGGCACGCGTTTCAGCGTGGAAGAGTTGATCCCCCGCTAAGGATTTCGCAGCGAGCTCTCAGCAATGTGTTTTTCGATGCTCATCAGGAGCTCGACCTGAGTTTGTTGAACCTTAAAAAGTGTTTTCATCTCTTCCGCGAGCAAGAGATCTATCTTGCGGTGAAGTCCGCGGACCTCAAGCTCAGCTTTGAGGTTGATCATATAGTCGGAGCGTGCCCTTCTGCGGTCTTTCTCTTCCTGGCGATTTTGGCTCATCATAATTACGGGTGCCTGAAAGGCCGCCACACACGACAAAAGCAGGTTAAGTAAAATAAAAGGATATTGGTCAAACTGCCCGGCTAAAATAAACCTCGTGTTTATCAGGATCCAAATAGCGATGAAGCCGGAAAAACCAAGAATAAACGTCCAGCTGCCGCCAAAACTCGCCACCGCGTCAGCCACCCGCTGACTGGTAGTGAGTTTCTCGTCTTTTTCCATATCAACCAGCCGGGTGGAGAGCATCTCCTCTTCAGCCAAAGAATCTTTAACAAGCTGATCCAGCTGTTGGATGTGAAGCGATTCTGACTCGATTAATTCATTTAAATCCATAATTCGCCCCTTCAAGTTTATGCATTCACGTATTTATGCATTCATGCATTCATGCAACCCTACCCTTGTAGCATTTTTTCGACAAGATTTGCCGCGCCGCCAGGCGCGGACGGCGGCGAGTGACGAAGTTTACTAATGTAAATGAGGAAGGCGCCGCCGTTTCGCAACGCAGCGC
This sequence comes from Oligoflexales bacterium, assembly GCA_947468665.1. GTDB lineage: Bacteria > Bdellovibrionota_B > Oligoflexia > Oligoflexales > RGVZ01 > CAMDKS01. Next base: position 30,251 of record CANILH010000018.1, read on the forward strand.
CGAGGTAAATATTGTCGAAAAAACAAGAAAAAAGTGCAGTCGGTGGGACTTGAACCCACACGAGTCGCCCCACATGCCCCTCAAACATGCGTGTCTACCAATTCCACCACGACTGCATTTGTGGCCCGATTTCCAGTGAAGGATCTCGTGCCCGGTATCTTATCGCCCCGTTTACTTCTGCTCTGGCGCTGTCCCAGCGGCAGGAGCTGCCACGGGGGTCGTTGCTGGAGTAGTTGCTGGCGCTGTGGAGGGGGCCACAGGTGCCGCGGGAGCTGTTGTACTTGACGAGGATGTGGATTCAAGCTTCTGCTGAAGGCCGGTTTTACCGGCTTTACCTTGCATAACGGTCAAAATAATCGATGTCATCATGAAGACGCCGGCAGCAGCGTAAGTGAGGCGACTTAGGAACTGATTGGCGCCAGTTGCACCAAAAACACCAGAGGAGTTGCCTCCACCGAACGCTGCCCCTACACCACCGGCATTACCCGCCTGAACCAGGACAACCAGTATCAAGAATACGGCAACAGCGATGTGAATGGCAGTGACAAATGTTTCCATGCGGGGCCCTTTTAGGTGTTCCAGTGACGAGTCGCGCGCTGGATTCGCGCTATTTTAAATCGACAACTCATTGAACCGTCCTTCTTACCAGAGTTCCACCATTAATCTTCCGGGGGGGAAGAAAATGGTGGCTCCTCCCAGAATCGAACTGGGGACACATGGATTTTCAATCCATTGCTCTACCGACTGAGCTAAAGAGCCGTCTGGCAAAAGGGAATCGATTTTCTATATGCGCTAAAACATTTAGTCAAGGAGGTTTAGGATGTTTTCTGGTATAGCCTTGGTCTGAAGGCGAGGAATATATGCAAGTATCAGAAATCACAAGGCCAATTGTATACGCTGGTCCATGCGTCGCCGAGTCGCTGGAGCTTTTGGAGGCAGTTGCCGAACCACTTTCTAAGCTGGCTAAAGAACTCAATTTTGATTTAACGTTCAAAGCGAGTTTTGACAAGGCAAACCGCTCGGCCGTGGACTCCTATCGTGGTCCGGGCCTGGAGCAGGCCATGAAGTGGTTTGAGATCATCAAGAAAAAATACAATGTCGGTATTCTCACCGATATACACGAGTCACATCACGCAGCCGCATGCGCTCCTGTTGTGGACGTGCTTCAGATCCCCGCTTTTCTTTGTCGCCAGACCGACCTCATAGTCGCCGCTTGCGAGACGGGACGTATCGTGAATATCAAAAAAGGCCAGATGGTCTCGCCGGAGTCGATGCTTAACGCCGTGGATAAGGCCAGGGCTGCCTGCGCGCGCAAGGGTCTTCCACTGCGTGTGGCTTTGACAGAGCGCGGCACGAGTTTCGGTTACGGAAACTTGGTTGTTGATATGCGCTCATTTCCATTGATGGCTAAGGCGGGAGTTCCCGTTATTTTCGATATTACACACTCGACTCAATTGCCAGGAACTCACGACGGTGGCAAGACAACCGGTGGCGATCGCCGTTTTGCGCCGGTGTTGGCACGGTCGGCAACCGCAACGGGGTATCTTGACGGTTATTTTCTGGAGGTTCATCCAGAGCCTTCAAAAGCGAAGAGTGACAAAACTGTTCAGCTTTCGATTCCCCAGGGAGAAACGCTTTTACGTCAATTGATCCCCCTGTGGCGTGATGCCAGGGGATTTAATGCGCAAGATAAGAAATATCACGACTAGGCTCGTCCCGACCAGGTTGACAGGCTCCTGAGATGAGAAGCTTGGGACTTGATTGCTCAAACACATACCAGCCCTCTTGCTTTGAGCCGGTGCTGGCGCACTCCATGTGCTTGTAGGAACACTCGTCATCACGAGCTATCAGTCGGTCATTGAGATGCCATCCCGTCGCCATGGAGCCTGATTTGCAAACCGGCGTTTCGCGAACCCATCCGCATTTTTCGCCTTTCGCCAGTACGCGATGCGTTTTCTTTTGTACATACCAACCAGCTGTGGGGGTCATTCCGCATGTAAGTGTATCGCCTGTGCAGCTGTGGGAATGCTGGATGATGCGACCGCCTTGGTACCACCCTTCAGCCGGAGTTCCGGTAGCGTTGCAGGAGGCGGGCTTTACAGGTGTGGCCTTGGAACTCGAGAAAAGCTGCACGCAGTCTGACGCTGATTTTTCGTCAAACGAGTCGTAGAAATTGCTGATTCGCGGGATTCCATCCAGTTTAATCGCAAGCTGGTCGTGGGGGTTCGGCTCAAAAATAATTTGATTGTCGATTACCGTCGCGGCGATAACCTGCACAGGCTCGCCAGTACCGCGTTTCAATACCAGCAAGCTCATCCGGTCGGTACCGTTAGGGAAACTTGCCTCGACAACCACGTTCTGGTTATTTTTGGCCTGTAGCTGGAACTTACAATGTATCTCAGTTTGCGCGAGAAAAGACTCGGGTTTCGCAGCCGGTGTGGTTGGCGTGGTTTGGCATCCTGAATGCATGGCGACGATTATCAATCCAACAGCGACGAGTTTCATGGTACCCCACGGGAATCTTATCTTATGGGTGCTATTCGACTGCTGTTGGGTGGGCTTTAGCGACCATCTTTTGGTATTAAACGAATAGGCTAATTTTAAATCATAGTTTTAATTTTTTTTCTTTTGTTCCAAGTATCTTTTTGCGGAAGAGGCAGTGAGTTTTATGATGGGATCATCGTCATGCTCAAGGATTTTGAGTAGTGGCGGAACTCTCATGTCATCATTGACAGTCGCCGCTATCAAGGCGTTGCGACGAAGGCCGGAGCGTTTTGCTCGTGTTAACGGGGTTCCGCCAAAGGTCCTTTCGTAGAAGGCCTCATCCATGCCAATCATGGCGATCAAATCAGGGGTTTCCTTTAGGCGTTCAAGGCGCCTAGCCTCTTCGCTGGGTGCAAGACCACGGTTGTAAGGGCAGACGAGCTGGCATATGTCGCAACCGAATACGTAACGGCCTATCCAGGGCCAGTACTCAAGTGGGATCTCGCCGCGGTGCTCAATTGTCCAGTAGGATAGGCACTTGCGGGCGTCGATCCGGTAATCCTCATCCAGCGCTCCTGTGGGACAATGAACCTGACAGCGTTTGCAGGTGCCACATCCGCCGGATTCTTCTCGTGGGCGGTGTCGCGAGGGTGAGGTGTCAGTCGCCGCGAGAGGGGTGGACCAGGTTGTGAGAATTTCTCCCAGCAGAAAGAAGCTCCCCATTTTGGGGTGAATCACGCATGTATTTTTACCGATGAAGCCACCGCCTGAGTTGGCGGCTAGAGATCTCTCAAGGAGTGGTGCGGAGTCTACTGTGATTCGCCATTGATGCTCAGTTCCGAGAGTGTTTGACAGTGATTTTTGTACGCGCGAGAGTTTAGCGCGAAGAAATTTGTGATAGTCCGCGAGACGCGCGTATTGCGCGATCTTTGGCGGACTTAAAGTCTCCCCCCTTAGCCAGTGGTCGCCAAGGGAATAAGAAAAGCCAAAAACAAGTACTGATTTTGCGCCGGGAAGCAATAAGGCCGGATTGGCGCGAATCTCAAGATGATTTGTCATCCAGGCCATTGAACCGTGCCGCGACTCTCTCAGCCACTCGCTAAACCTCTGAAAGTCCTCGCGAACATCAAGGCTTGCAGCGCCGAAAAAATGGAGCCCCTCCGTTGAGGCCACGTCTCGTAGAGTACTATTTAGGTCAGTCATGTTCGTCCCGGAAATACTCATGTCATTATCCACTCGCGGGCCAAAAATTTGGCGATCCAACTCACGTCCCCGTACAATAGATGATATGCCCGAAACAATTTGAAGACCAGAGGCTGGCGTCTAAACAAACAGAGAATAAGGAGAGCGCATGAGATTACAAACTAATGGTTTAAGGCGTTGTTTTGGGATTATCCTTTCCGGCTGTTTGAGCGTCTTCGCCATTTCAGCTGGGGCTACAGTCTCCTATGCTCACGCTGGTGAGCATCTGATGGGTGGCAAGGCTAAGATCGTGACAATCAAACTCACTGACTATCAGGGCGGGCTCCGCCGCCTAATCATTGACGGCTATGATATCGCGGGTGTTGACGTTGCCAATGGGACAGCTGACGTCGTAATTGGCACCGGATCGGTCACGGAGCTGAAATCCCTTGGTCTCGGTCAGGTTATGGCAACCAAAGACGTTGATCCGTCGCAAGGTCCTGACGCCGGATACACAACCTACGCTGAGCTGACGGTCGCGTTGAATAGCTACAAGGCGAGGTTCCCGGAAATCATGTCGGTCGAGTCGATCGGTAAAAGTCACGAGGGTCGGGATATTTGGGCTGTCAAGATTACGGATAATCTAAACGTGAATGCCGTGAAACCAGCAGTGTTCTTCAACGCGATGCATCATGCCCGGGAAGTTATGACCACGGAAGTGGCTCTTGATATGATCGAACAGCTTACGACTCGTTCTGCCTCGGACGGCAAGGTTCAAGAATGGTTGAAACGTAATGATATTTGGATAGTCCCGATGGTGAATCCAGATGGAAACAATAAGGTCTGGACGTCGAATTCTATGTGGCGGAAAAACATGCGGGAGGGATACGGGGTCGATATTAACCGCAACTATCCATACGCCTGGGGAACTTGTAACGGCAGCAGCGGGAGCAGCTGGAGTGATACATACCGCGGTCCATCCGCTGGAAGTGAGCCCGAGACTCAGGCCATGATGGGGTTTGTCAGCAGGATTCAGCCCGTGCTGTCCATCAGTTTCCACTCCTACAGTGAGCTCGTGATTTATCCATACGGTTGCGACGGTGTTCATACACCCGATCGCCAGACTGTTGAGGGCGTGGGACAGCACCTTGCAAGTCTCCTGCCGAAAGATGGCGGGTCAGGTACATACGATCCTGGCACCTCCTGGGAGCTGTTATACGCCGTAGATGGTGGCGACATTGATTGGTACTACAATGAGCATCACGTGATTCCTTACGTCATTGAGGTGAACTCAGGCGCCCAGGGATTTCAGCCTCCGTTCTCATGGCGCAAGCCTACTGTAGAAAAACTTCGCGCGGGTTGGGGCTATATGCTTGACCGTATGAGCCAGAGCGGCATTCGCGGGACTGTCACTGCGAACGGTCAGCGCGCCACTGACGGCACTGTTGTCGTGACCCCTGCTGGTGATAATTCTGTTTTGGGTGAGGCTGTGCGGACTTATAAAATAAAACCAGACGGCACGTTTCATGTCGTTATTGAGCCCGGAATGTATAAAGTTTCGGTTCAAGTTGGCGACGCGAGGTATAACGTGGATGAGATGGTCGGCGCTGATCTGAAAGAACTATCAGTTCAACTCTGAAAGAACTTTCAGTTCAACTCTGAAAGAACTTTCAGTTCAACTCTGAAAGAACTTTCAGTTCAACTCTGAAAGAACTTTCAGTTCAACTCTGATCGGTTCTTGACTGAAACTGGGGCAATACCACATCGGGGCGATCCAGCATCCGGATCCGCCCCTGGTCAAGCCACATCACCCGGTCGGAATTTTCTATTGTCGAGAGCCGGTGAGCGACGATGATTTTTGTTTTATCTTTCATATGGGTCTCGGTCGCCCGCACGAGAAGCTCCTCTGATGCCGGGTCTACGCTGCTGGTTGCCTCGTCCATAATGATGATTGGCGTATCTTGAAGGAGTGCCCGCGCCATGCAAAGAAGCTGACGCTCCCCCTGGGAAATGTTCTTCGCGCCCTCCTCCAGCCTGAAGTCTAGGCCAATTTGACCGTGATGCTTCAGTGACCTCACCCACCTGGCGATGCCGATTTTCTCGAGGGCCGTCCAAAGTTTGCCGTCGTCAAGATCGTTTACGCCAGAGAGATTCTCTCGAATAGTGCCTCGAAATAAATTAGGCTCCTGTGGAATCAGTGCCATCCGCCGGCGGAACTCCGTCAGCGGCATTTGCCCGCGGGCCTTGAGGTTCTTGAATGATGACGAAATTACGGCAAGATCAGGAGAGATACCCCCTAGAGTGATGCTTCCTTTCTCGAATGGATAAAGGCCGAAAAGGGCTTGTATGAGGCTCGACTTGCCACTTCCCGTGCGGCCTACGATGGCCAATTGCTCGCCAGGCCTGACAATGAAATTTATGTCATTTAAAACCGGTGGAAGGTCATCCCGGTAACGCATAGTCAGATCTTTGACCTCGATCATTGCTGACTGGTCGGCGTTCGAGGTTGGCAAGCCAAATTTCTCCAGATCTTCCTGACTCATACTCTGCTCAGCGGTTGGCGCGAAAGTCGCGTGCTTTGGCATTCTAGATCCAGCTTCCAGGGGCATCCGCAGGTAGTGATCCATTCTCTCAATGCCTGTGAGAGCCTCCTCAAGGTTCGCGAGCCATTCAAAAAACCACTGGATCGTACTCGATGCCATCATAATAAATGTTAGCGCTACTCCGAGAGAGCCAACACTGACAAGGCCGGTATCAGCCATCCAGATCCCGGCCACGCCCGTGGCAAGAAGCATGATGGCTGTGATGCCGCTCATTTTAAGGGAGAAAAAATGCACGGCGACAGCTGTTTTTAACTTTTGAAGCAGGAAGTCGGCCATAAGATGATCATAACGGAAGGTAAATGATTTTCTTTTGCCGAAGACTTTGATGATCGACGCACCCTGCACAGTCTCCGCGAAGTGAGCAATTGATGGGCCACGTTGTTTTGACAATAAACGTCGTTCTATCCGCAGACCAGTGTTGGAGCGCGTGTAGGTTAGATAGTTGAGGGCTACGACTAGGATCAATACCGGTAGAAAATATGGACTTGCTACGACCGTGAGGACTAGCATCAAAATCAAGTCGAATAAAATACATAAAAATTCGCCCAGTGGTCCACCGGCCATCCTGAAAATCGCCGCATAGTCACTGCTGAATCTTGTAACGATGCGGCCCACTGGTGTCTCGTCAAAAAACCCCATGGGAAGTCTCGAGGTCCTCATGGTGACCTCATCATAAAGTGTGCTGACGGCTCTTGAGCCTATTCGTGAAATCGCGATTCTGAAAAATGTATTGATCGCAAAACCTACCGTCGCGAAACAGATGAGCGCGTTCACAAACTCATGATTGCCATAGCCCTGGAAGAATTCCGGGATTGGTTTGCAATGGGCGGGAGCTCTGCAAAGTGAGTCTGCCCAATATCCCATGACGTTTGCGCTGAATAATAAACAAAAACGCCCAATCAGGCCGATAGCGAAGAGGACGAACACCCTGACCTTGAACTGGGCGAAGCTTTTAGCGATGGTTTCGAAGACGTTTTTCGAGAATTTTCCGGTAAAAGATATCTCGTCGGCGATGAATTTAGACTGTGCCATCACGCAACCTCAGTCTTCCGTTTTCCATGATGTACACCTTGTCAGCGAACGGGAGAGCTGACATGCGGTGGGTAATCAATATCCTGGTCGCCTTGGACCAGGTGCCCGTGATCAGATTTGTCATTATTTTATGCTCGGTGCCGACGTCGACAGCACTCAGGGTGTCGTCCAGAAGAATGATATTACGGTTGTGAAAATGTGCCCGGGCCAGACCTACGCGCTGACGTTGACCTCCGGATAAGTTCACTCCCCTTTCACCGATTTCTGTTGAGATTCCGTGATCGACGCCCTCAGTCATGGTGTGAAACTCAGCCAGATCTAAAGAGTTAATCACGTCGTTGTCGCGCTCAAGTGTTGTGTCATAGGTAAAGGCGACATTGTCCCGGATAGAGGCGCTCATGGTAAAGCCATCCTGTGGCGCAAAGGCGAAGTGATCTCTTAAATCAGGTAATGTCATCTTAAGAGCGTCGTGGGATCCGATAAGATATTTTTCGAAAACGGCCGGTGACTCTTTTAGGAGTGACATCAGAAATTGCGTTTTTCCGGCACCAACCTCACCGATGATAGCCACAAATTCACCTGGTTTAGCCTCAAAACTGATATCTCTTAGAATGACGTTGCCAGACATTTGAAGGGTGAGGCCTCGCACAATGATGCCGGGTCCGGGAAGTGCTAAAGTCCTCTCGCTTATTTGGTCTGGACTTGGTTTTGTGAAATCCGTGGTCTGGGGTTCCTCAGTGAGTCTGAAAAATTTCTCAAGGCGGCCGCAAGACGTGTATCCATCGAGAAATATGACTAGGGTCCACGGTAAGTTTCGTATGGGCCTCGCGAGAAAAACCCCGAATATCCAAAGAAGAGCGAACACGTCGCCCGGAGTGACGTGATCATGGTTGTATTTGATTAGGATAGCGACGCCTACGACATTGAGGATGAGTGGCGCGACTTGGGCGATTGAGTTCATGGTGGAACCATTTGTTACCATTACAAGGCGATTATTGGTTTCCTCGATTCGTTTTTGTTTTATTTTTTTCTCAAAAAGCTTGATCCATCCCATGATTCGGATGACGCGGATGTTTTGTAGCCACTCATTGACGATTCCAAGTCGTTCGCCCGCTAGACGTTTGAACGTCGCGAAATAAAATGACTGACGGTAACTTAAGATAAACAGAAGGCCTGATGTTAAAAAAATGACCAGAAATATCTGCGTGACCGGTATCCCGAAATAGACGTTAACGGCGATAGGCGCGAGAATAAGCGGGATGATGGACTGTAAGGTCGAGGGTAGAAAGTCTTCGATTAAAGCGACAGCTGCACTGACGTCCTGGGTGAAAAAGTTAACCATCTCACCGATTGTTTTTAAGGACCTGGCCTGTCCGGTTAGTCTCAGGGCATGAGTATAGATTTCCTTGGCCAGCTGACCGTTTAAAATGGCGCCCTCTCTCGCGCAGTAAACACGAAGAATGACGGCCGCTAATTGAGAAATAATCATCCCGAAAAAAGCGCATACAATCGCGGCGAGTAAACTCTGGTGGGTGGTGAGTCCACTGAGGGGGGTTAAATCTGACGGGGGGTGGCCAAGTAAAATATCCAGAAATATCTTTTGGAAGTAAGGGGCGACAAGTCCGCAGATGGCGCTGAACGCGGCGGCGGCGATAATAAAAAGCTTTGCCCTTGGGCGGAGCGTAAGAACTTTGAGCGCGAGAAATCTCTTACCGCGGGAGAGTGCCCGGCTTTTTTGGTTGAGGTGGTCACCAAGGAGGCTTTTGGCAGTTTTTTGTAAAAGCGTCTCCATGGGGCCCTCAGATTACCTTTTAGGCCTCTTTTATGGCCCGCTCGAGATCTTCGTATGTAACTGACTCGCCCCACCAAAGCTTCTGGCTGAGTCTTGCCTGCTCAATCAACATCGGCAGGCCATCCTGAGTCGGAAGGCCTCTTTGGGTCGCAACGCTGTAGAGCTCGCTTGGCTGATCATAAATCAAATCAACCAATAGGTCTTCTGTTGTCATGAAGTCCAGGGCAGGCACGTAGCCCGCCAGGGTATTCCCGTGTTTTGGAGCACTCGTGGCCTGGATGATGAGCCGTTTTAAGCCAAGGGATTCCTTCATGGTGTCAATGAATGAGGTCTCGTCCATGGATCTGAGGGTGAGCATCTGGACTGGCGCAGCTGATATGGCGTTACGAAGTTTTTGATCGGCTGCTTTTGACCTGCGGTGGATGATCGTCATGAGTGGCCGTTCGGCCGTCGTCAAAGCGATTGACCGCAAAATAGACTGAGCGGCACCACCGCTGCCTAAAATAATAACGGCGTCGAAGTCACTAATATTGGCATGCGCCTCATGGAGCCCAAGCAAAAACCCGTCACCATCTGTCGAGTGCCCGATCCACCCCAAGGGGCCACGCACGAGTGTGTTGACGGACTCGAGGCCTTCAGTTTTGACAAGGGACGCGACGAGGTTTTTGTGAGGCATGGTGACGTTAAGACCCTGGCCATTCATGTGCCAAAAGAGAAGAAGGAAGTCCTTAACCCGCTCCGCCTTAAGATCAAAATGGGCGTAAAGGAGGTCTTTCCCGAGGATCTTCGCCGCCCGGTTGTGCATGGCGGGCGAAAGCGTGTACTTGGCTCCCTGGCTTAAGAGCCCGTAAAGCAATGTATCCCCTGAGATGGGTGGCATGTGATGACTCTACCAGGTTAGGCGTGGAGGTGACGCAGATATGCCGCAAGGTGGTCTGAGATGTCGTCTGTGCTTGCGGGCAAGCCAAGGGAAACTGTCACAAGAAAGCTGTGATTATTGCCTCCAAGGCTTTTGACTTTCTCGACCAGACCATTGACGGTTTTGCCCTCGGACGGGAAGCCGGGCAAAGATGATAGGTCAAAGGTTAAAACCTCGCCTTTTGAGGGAGCTTCAGTCATCACGAGTTTCATTTCGTCAATATCAAGACTGCGGACAAAACCAATCAAGTCCTCGGTGGCGCGCTTTAAGGCAATTTTAAGGAATAAGTGCTGGACCCCAATGCCGCGTCCACGGAGTTGGCGGGACGAGATAATTCCCAGAATAAGCACCAGCATCAGCATGCCAAGAACCGTTGGCATACTTAAATTGTGAACATCACCTGATGACGCTGATGTTGCCTCAATTCCAATACTGTCCATGGCGCCCTCTCAATATTACGTTGACCATTACTTTCACTATAGCTAATTGACATGGTCAAATACAGTTCCGCAGACTAGCCCCGCTAGGGCGGCGGTCATATCACTAAAATAAACGTTTTGACTACCAGGCAATTGATTGAAATTTATGCATCACTCTAACAGCCCAAAATCACTCCTAAAGCTCATGGGTTCTCACCCTGTAAGGCTTGTCCTAGGCAACTTTGACGGTGTCCATAAAGGCCATCGGGAGCTTATCTCAAGACTCGTTAAGCGTGCTCAGGAGGGGGCTGCGTCAAGTGTGGTTGTGACTTTTGACCCCCATCCGGCGGAGTTTTTTGGCCGAGGCGGCGGGTTCAAAAAAATTGACACCCCCGCCATTAAGCGGCGCCTATTGGGGGCTCTCGGCGTAACGGGGCTCCTTGAATTGAGCTTTAACGCCGAGCTTGCCGCCCTGTCAGGAGAGGATTTTATACGGGACATTTTGGACGTATTTCCTCTTAAAGAGGTGATCGTCGGACCTGATTTCAGATTTGGAAGGGACCGGACGGGCTCAGTCGAGCTACTTGCGGCTCATGGGCGAGCGCGAGGGTTTGAGGTTACAGTGATGGATCCTGTGGCCATTAACGGTGCCGTGGCAAGTAGTTCCGTGGTCAGAAAGCTATTGTCGGAAGACGGTGATGTTGCGGGTGCGGCCGCCATGCTTGAGAGACCATTTTGTCTTCATGGCAAAGTCGTACAGGGTAATCAATTAGGCCGTACCATCGGATTTCCTACCGCCAATATCTCTGGCATAAATCAAATTATCCCGAAAATCGGCGTTTACTCCGGCAGGATTAAAATAACCTCAGAGCACTCACCAGGAATACGCTCAAATGACTTCATGCCTTGCGTCATTAATATCGGTCTGCGTCCGACTGTTAATACCGGAAGCGACATCCGGGTTGAGGCGCATATTTACGACTCGCCCGGTCAAAGTCCTGATCTGTACGAAGAGTTCGTAGAACTTGAGTTTATTAAGCGCCTGCGTGACGAAAAACGCTTCGAGAATCTCGAAGCGTTGAAAGCTCAAATATCTAAAGACATTGAAAGTGCCCAGGCTTAGGGTACGCGGTTGCCGGAAATATTATATACAGTCGTGACGCCAGAGGCGTTGACTGAAGCAAATACCTCTGGATCTCCCGTCATATCACTTGCCCAGACGACAGTGTTTGCCGCCGCGGTCGCGGCCGCGTTGACTTTCATAGCACTTGCCCCGAAGTCATAGGTCGTCGCTGTGCCATTGGTGGTGCGGTCACAAGGATCTGCACTGATGGTGGGTGCTTGGCTTAAATCAATTGGTTTTTTGAGGTGGCGCCAAGTGACGGTTTTATCCGCCAGCGTGATCAGCGCCATACTAAATCCCCAGGTAGAGTCACCGTCACCCGCGCAGCGGATGGCTATGCGGTTCAATGAGAATAATGTCGCGTTGTCGCTTGTGATCCAAGCGGAGATTGTCTCAAATCCGGCAGAGGCGCCAACCGCCCCCTGGTCAGTACCTGCTACATTCCAGGTGTGGAGCTCATTGACAAGTGGAATTGATATTCTTGTCGGGTCGTCAATGGTCCCTAACTCGGCAAACACGCTACTTGTGCTCGGCTTAATTGGTGCGGCGACGGTAAACAACGAGCTGCTTGCGGAGTCGTGATCGAGGATTGCGGCATAAGAGACGTCAGTCGTAAAATCTGTCGCGGTCGCCGTCGCCGCTGTAGACGGGCTGGTGAAAGATCTCGTAGATAGAGTTTTTTTACCGGTTGTTGTGGACTTTCTGGCTGTGACAAGTGAATAGGGAGACGTCGCTTCAGCGGACCAAAACGCCTCAATGAAAGTGTCAGAAGCTCCAACCTGGCTCGTAGTCGGCGTCGCGGCGGTGGTGCCAACGAATAGTGATCCCCCACTCGATTTTGTACCGGTGACGTAATAAAAAAGCGCGGAGTCGCCGGTAAACTCAAACTGCCCCGTTTCCCACGGTGACGTTGCGACCGTTCCGCAGGTTCCTGTAGCGAAAGCGCAGATGACTAATGCCTGGCCACTTGCCGTCCCGCCCTGTATCAGCGCCCAGGAGCCGTCAGGAGATACTCTGGCGACATTCTCAGCGGTAAGGCCAGAGCTCGTCGAAAGTTTTGCCGGCGTTGACCAAGAGCCTCCTGAAAATGTTGTCGTGTAGATGCGAGGTGTTCCGCCGTCGCGGCCTGACGTGAAGACAATCTTAGTTCCGTCGCTACTTACGCTTGGCGCCTCATCAATATACTTGGCATCAACACTTGTGTTGGCGCGTCCCGTGCGTTCGGTTTGAACAACGGGTTTTTGGGAGGAGTTGTTTTTGCCGCACGTAAATGTGAGTAGCGCCGCGGCAATGAGAGTCATTTGATATTTTAAGCCGCGGCTTAAAGTTGACTGACGACTGATAATACTTTGCATTGTGTTTCCCCGCTTAAAAAACAGTCCCTTGATGGACACGCACCTTTGCCATTCAGACTCGGTTGCAAGGGGATAATCTAGTAGAGGCAGCAGTAACTGTCTAGCCCAAGAGGCAGCTTTGTGTTAGATGTAAGTAGGCAAGATCATTATAACTCGGAAGGTACTTCATGTACGTTCGTTCATCCACAGGCCATGCCGGGGCCGTAGCCGCCATTGATATTGGCAGTAACTCGATTCATTTAATCGTGGCACGCATGGATAAAGCAGGCCACCTTGAGGTGCTGGACACGGATAAAATCAGTGTTCGCCTCGGTGAATTCCTCATGCCCGACGGAAATATGTCTGTGGAGGGCCAAAAAAGAGCACTCAAAACAATTATTCATATGGCAAAAATCGCCAACGCCTACGGCGCCGTGATTCGGGCCGTGGCGACACACTCATTTCGTGAGGCAAAAAACCATCAGGCATTGATGGACGAGATTTTCGCTAAAGCAGGCGTCAAAATTGAGCTGATTGACGGTGTCGAGGAGGCTCGGCTTGTTTATCTCGGTATGCGCTACGCGCTGCCGATTGAGACGATGCCCTGTCTTGGCATGGATATCGGAGGCGGTAGTACGGAGTTTATCCTTGCCCGTGGTGAGCATATTAAATTTGTCACCAGTGTGAAACTAGGTGCTGTGACTTTGACAGCGAATCATTTCAAAAAGAAAGTAGCTACACCCGCCACTATCCGTAAACTTCATGACTATATCAACCTGCGTCTTGAGCCGTTTGGCGGTCAGATCAAAAAAGGCTCTTTTAAAAAAGCCATCGCCTCTTCTGGCACAGCGAAAGCTGTCGCCTCAATTCACTCTCGTCTCTTCCGCAAGCGAGTGCTGGCTGACGAAAATGGCTATAAGCTTCCTGTTAAAGATATCAAAGTACTTGTTAGTGCTATGGAAAGACTAAAGTCTCCCAAAAGAATCCGTGAAGTGCTTGGTGTAGACGCCTCACGGGCTGATATTATTTTGGCCGGAGCGGCGATTATGCTGGAGGCAAGTCGGGTCTTTGGAGTTAAGGAATGGACGATTACGTCATTTGGGCTTCGCGAGGGTGTGGTCGTTGATAGTTACCGCCGGATGGCGGGTGAGCGCTTAGGCCGCACGGGCGACGTACGATGGGACAGTGTCAGACAAGTTGCAGAGCAGTGTAGTATTGACACCAAACAAGCCGAGCACGTTTCAAAACTGGCTCTGGAAATCTTTGATAAGCTGGCCAATCACCTCCATCCTGCCCAGGCCAAAGACGAGTGGCTTGGAGACCGCGAACTTTTGCGAGTAGCGGCATGGCTTCACGAGGCTGGGAAGTTTATCTCGCAGTCCTCATATCATAAGCATACGTACTACCTGATTAATAACGGCCGCATCATGGGATTCACTCAGGAGGAACGCCATTTGATCGCTCTCGCCGGCCTTTATCACCGGAAAGCTGCGCCCAAGTTTGACCAGGGCGAACTTGCCGGTCTTCATAAGCCGGAGTTTGAGCGTATTGAATTTCTGGCGGGGATTCTTAGACTTGCGGTGGCGCTGAACCGCTCTCGTCGTGGCACGGTCACTGGCGTATCACTAAAACGCGGCGCAGCTCCTGAGCTGAGACTTAAAATCCGCGAAGGAATAGATCCTCTGGTCGAATTCCAGCAGGTGGAGCGTGAGAAGGAGCCGCTGGAAAAGGCATTTAAATGGCAGATATTGGCCGACTACGAAAGACGGGTTCTTCGGGGAATAAGACGCCGAGTCGTTAAGAAAAAAGCCTCAAAACGCAAACGCTCGTCCGCCAAATTCGCGGAGAAGCTGATCAAGGGCAGCACCCGGCGCACGTCAAAGAAGAAATAAACATAATTGAATGCTCGCGTTGCGCCTAAAATAAGGGCGTTACCTTCGTGACGCAGGTAGAGGTTAAATATGAGGCGTTACCTGCGACAAGTAGAGGTCAAATATGAGCATTTTTATCAGGATCCGCTGGCGTCACATAGGACAGCTGAGAAATGTCGCGGTGTGGTCGAGTACGACGTAAAACTGCACTGGGGCGGCCAGACTCGGGCGCTTCGCTGGGACAGGACCTGGTTCATAACATAAATCTTACCAAAAATGCCAAAATTCCTGTGGAGTTCGCACACTCGCGCTCGCAGAAACATCTGTGCCAGGGCACAACCATGATAAAATAATTCTAAGTCGCTTTTATTGGCCGTCATGCCTATCACCACCCTAAAAGGAGCTTTGTCTATGAGTGCTAAGTTCATGTCAGTCAGTTTGCTGGTAGGTCTTGCCGCGTTGCAGTCTTGTAAA
>CANILH010000019.1 GCA_947468665.1 Oligoflexales bacterium
TCTTGAGCATTTTTTCTCCTGATGTTTTGTTTCGTAGCTACATCGTGAGGAAAAATGCTTAACAAATCCACTCATATAAAATAAAAGAGCCGTGTTTCAAGAGTTTTTAAATTGGCTCTTAAATAAAAAAATAACTCAAATAAAGCCGCAAGCCGAGCTTGCGGCTGCCGCGGACCTCACGGCCTCACACACACCACATAGTCGGCATAGGACTTGGGGTAGGGGCTGCAGGTGTTGGTGGTGCCGTCGGACCCGAAACCGGTGTCCCAGGAAATGGAAGGAAAGTAGGCGAGCGTCGAGGACGACATGAAGCCTCCATTAGTGGCGGCTCCCGCGAAATATTTAGCCACTGCCTCTAAAGAATTGCTGTTATCCCCGGCGCGTGGAGCTGCCTGATTGTTATTACTTGCCGGTGCGTGCCAAACAGCTCCAAGGCTGGCGCATGACACCTGGGCGTACCAGAAATTTTTCCTGGCATTTAAAAACGCCACATCAAGGCCTTGCTTTAGTCGCATATCTGTTGCAATCGCTTTGCCGTCTTTAAGACTAAGGGCTGGCTGTTCTACGTTATGACGGCAAAAAGCTTCCGCCTTATGATCCGCATTAGTCACATGGGCATAGATCTCATCCGCAGTCTGGCAGAAAAGGTACGTAACATTTACCATTGCACTAGCCGGCAATGGAATAGCCGGCTCTGTACTAGCCGGCTCTGTACTAGCCGGCGCTGTACTAGCCACCGCTGTACTAGCCGGAGCTGTGCTAGCCGGCGCAGTCGCATCCGGCGCTTCTGTCTTTGGCTGCGAAGCGGGCGCGGGAGCAGCAGCCGAGTCGTGAGATTTTTGGCGGCAGTATGACAAGATGGCGAGTATCATCACAGCAGCTGACAATTTAGATACAGACCGAACGTTCATAATATCCCTCCAAGTTAGAATTTATCAGAGCCACTACACTATATCATACATCAGCAAGGCTTGTTCCAGGCCCCCAGAAACATAGCGGCGGCAAAGCAGAGTCATATTAGCCCCAGAAATTATTAAGAGATTCTGATTTATCGACCCACCCACGCTCAACTGCACAGTATCATTAAAACTTACGGACTATCAAAAATAGCGTCAGTTTCATGACCTTTCGCTCCTGAGTGCCGCCAGGGCAAAGGTTTGGGCTGCCGCTTTTTTAGACGCTACCTTCGGCAGTAAATGTAGAGGCTTATTTTAAGGCCCAAAGGATACTGGCTGCCGCGGACCTCACGGCCTCACACACACCACATTGATGCTATTGGTCCTGCGGTTGGTGGGGGTGTAGCCGATCGCGAGATCGACGTTCCACGCACTGTAAGTAGTGTTGGAGACCGTCGAGGACGACCAGAACCAAGTGAGAGTCGTTCTCGCGAAATATTTGCCCACTGCCTCTAAAGAATTGCTGTTATCCGCGGCGTGTGGAGTTGCATCTCCTTTGTTACTTAGTGGTGCATGCCAACCGGCCCCAAGGGTTGTACATGACGCCTGGGCGCCATCAAAATCTTTTCTCGACATTTAAAAACGCCACATCAAGGCCTTGCTTTAGTTGCATATCTGTTGCAATCGCTGCGCCGAATTTAAGACTAAGGGCTGGATGTTCTACGTTATGAAAGCAAAATGCTTCCGCCTTATGATCCGCATTAGTCACATGGGTATTGATCTCATCCGCAGTCTGGCAGGAAAGGTACGTACTAGCCACCGCTGTACTAGCCACCGCTGTACTAGCCACCGCTGTAATAGCCGGCGCTGTAATAGCCGGCGCTGTCGCATCCGGCGCTGTCGCATCCGGCGCTTCTGTCTTTGGCTGCGAAGCGGGCGCGGGAGCAGCAGCCGAGTCGTGAGATTTTTGGCGGCAGTATGACAAGATGGCGAGTGCCATCACAGCAGCTGACAATTTGGAGACGGAGTGAACGTTCATAATATCCCTCCAAGTTAGAATTTATCAGAGCCACTACACTATATCATACATCAGCAAGGCTTGTTCCAGGCCCCCAGAAACATAGCAGCGGCAAAGCAGAGTCATATTATTAATCAGTTCCTAGGATAACCGACATTACGCTGCGTATCTCAAGGATCTTTTCCCGAAAAATGATCTGATTTTAGCCTTGTTTTTTTGAAGCGATTCCATTGAACGAGTGACCTTTTTCTTGAAGTCAATTCTATCAGTTATTGTGGATCTCCCGACAGTATGAGTTTTCAAGTGATTCCAAACGAGTTCATCCGGATTTAAGTCTGGAGAATATGGTGGTAAGTAAAATAATTCTAGTCGGCCTTTTAGAGATTCGACGAACTTCTTAGTTTCCTTTGATTTATGCGATGACCCATTATCAACAATTAGGAATATTTTTTTCTGTACGCCGACCATTAGTCGCTTTAAAAAATGAATAAATACTTTGGAATTTACGCCGCCTTCAACAACCATAAATCTCATGTGACCCTTTGCGGTTATGGCTGACACTAAGGAAAGCGCAAATCTGGATCCAGTTGTGGAAACGACGGGGGTCTTGCCCTTGATCGCCCAAGTTCTTCCGGAATGATGGTCTGACCGAATATGCGCCGCATCTCCAAAATAAATGTCCGCTTTTTCCTTGATTGCGCGCTGTTTAATCTTTGGAAATATCTTTTGCACCCACTTGCGAACTAAAGATTCATCCTTTTGCATTGCCATATAAAGTGGGCGCTGACACGTGAGTCCTAGCTGTGCAAGAAGTTTTCCGATCGACTTCAAACCTAATTTAATTTTAAATTTATCCGCAATCAATTTTTGGACCATCTCTCTAGTCCAAAGTGCGAACTCGAAGCGCATTTGCTGAGGATTCTTTTGAGTCACAACATCAAAGACCCATTTTAGTTGCTTGCCGTTCATCTTCGGCTTGGGTCCCGGAGTTGGCTTTGATTTAAGCGAGTCAAAGCCGCCGCTCCGAAATTTGGCGAGCCACTCATAAATTGTTGTCCTATTGATTCCAATAGCCTTCGAGACAACTTCCGGACTTTCCCCCTGTTGCACACGACGCACCGCTCGAATTCGAAGAGCTTCGAGTGTCTTATGATCTAATTGGCGAGCATCATCTTTACGCATTTCAGAATTATAACTAATTAATTCCAAAAGACAACCAAATTATGTCGGTTATCCCAGGAGCTGATTAATATTTAGGCGCTACATTCGACATGAACGTAGCGACCTATTTTTGGGCGGTCAAAAGGGCCCCAAAATAGTCCTCAAAAAACAATGACGCTACATGGCCTGCGTGAGGACGCCTGAATGTTGCTCCGACCAGGAAAATCAGACTCTTTCAAAATATTTAAAACTGTGGACTTAGAAATAATTTTGCCGAGCTTGCGCAACTCACCGACAATACGGCGAGCTCCCCAACGTCGATTGTTTGTTTTCATTTCGACGACGAGACGTCGGACATCATCTTCGGTTGCAGGCCGTCCTATGGGCTTTTGGCGAAAGGTCCATTTGCGGGCGGCTAGTTTGCGGCGCCACGACAAGACTGTGCTGGGCTTGATGGTGGCGATGTTGTCAACGACACCATTTCCCAGTCGGAATAGAGAGACCAGAAATAATCGGTCCCACGAATTCAGTTGCGGACGTTTTACGGAGCGCTGCAAAATTTATGACAGAACAGGATTGAAACATGAAATCACAGCTGGCTGATTGTCATTAGTGTGGTTTTCACTTCGTGGAGGTGGCGACGATTACATTCAGCCCAGCGTTGTTCATCGGCATCCATGTGTGCAAGAAATGAGAAGCGCTGCCTCACTATGTTCTCCCAAGTAATAAGGTCTGTCGGATGTGTTAGGATGCCGATGGGAGCATGAGGGAAATCTCCGGGATTACGTTGACTCAGTATATTGTCAGCATGAATTGGCGCATTACCGCGTCCATCCTCGACGACGTCTATATATGTTTTGAGAACCCATAGGCGACGTACTAAAGCTTCAGGTAAGGTGCGTGTTGCAAACCAAGCAAGATCGTAAAGATCGCGAGCAAGTGAAACCCTGCGATACCGCGCGAGCTTTTCCGCGCAAGCCTCTGCCTCTGCAATGACTGGCAGCGTTGCCGGATTAAAATCATATTGATCATGAATTGGAAGTCGCAATATCTGAAGGTGTTCTGGTGGTAGGCAAACTCTCCTTCTTGCGCATTCGATGCGGGCCAAGCCACGCACCTCGCCGAGGTTGACGTGAGAAATATCGAGTTTCCAGGTACGGGGATCATTTGAAGGAGATGAAAGAGAGAAGGTAAAACCGCCAATACTGGCGTCATTTATCACGTTGCAAATTTCGACGACATTATCTTCATGCGGTACGGAGAGATCTATATCGGTGGAAAAACGACCCCGGTTGCCTATCCGGCATTTGCGTAGACTAGTTCCACCTTTGAAAACGACATCTGGACGCTGGAATACGTCCGCCAGTTGCAAGAGATGAAGCAAATGATCTTGTGCGACGTCGAGCAATGCTGGCGTATATGCTTCCGATCGGGCTCCTGCATTACGAAGAATCAGTGCGCGACTGAGAGGCATGGTTCATCAAGCCTTTCCGTTTGCATAGAGGAGTGGGGCGACGAGGTGGTCGCTGATTCCCGTCTTTTGATCCCAATTCACTGGGCCATTGCCATCAAATTTAACAGGCGGTCGATCTTTCGGCAAAAGGTTCATAACACCTCGTCGACCTCCAAGACGCAGAAGATAGACGGCTCGTTGTCGTGTGGCTCCCGTTGACGCCTCGAGGAGTGAGGCTAAGCGGCTGAGATCCATGCCTGCACAAAATTCAGGTAATCGGCCTGCTAGATCTACCCACGCGTCAAAACTTTTGGGTCGCGCAGAAATTTGGACCAGTAACGCTTCGGGTCCAAATGCGCGAAGTCCATCTGCCCAACGCAGTAAATCCAGGTGTCGCTCACGAAGAAGTTTTATCGACGGCGAAAGAGCTTGAACTGAGACATTTTTGGGGAAATGGGTTGTTACGCGGGCGACCCTGCCTCGCAACGCCTTTGGAAATATAATGGAATCGTCGATCCAGATTGTTGGTTGTCCCGGCATTCGGTCAAGATAGCCAAGATGCCACGCGGCGCTCGAGCCTGCGAGGAAGAACTTTGCCTGCGGCTGGAGCAATTGCCACGCGCGCAAATCCAGGTACGGGTCCACAATGTCATCAACACCCGGTTGGAGAAACGCATAAGCGCCGTTGAAGCTCGCCTTTCTAAGCCAGCCCAGGCGAGTTAAGCGAGCGAGTGCAACCTTCGGATCCAGTGTGATTTGTGCCATCTGCAAATATTTTGTAAGGGTCTCTAGAGAGACAACTGCTGGCGCTTCCTGCACAAGAAGGGCGAGGAGCCCGGCAGACCATTTTGGTACGATACGTGATCCTGGAATGTCCATAAGCTGATCCCAAACTCCTCGAACTGTTAATTAACGCCAATTCCCTTAGGATCATAGAGCATATAGACTTTAATTCACAGTTAATTTTACAGTTAATTAAGGTCTAATTCAAACCTGTAACGTAAGAATTGAGCCTCATTCAGCAGTGTACTCGAAGCGAGGTTTTTATGTAAAATACAATAATTATGGTATGTTATGTGATTTTTAGATACAACTGGTTGGATTTTGCCATTACGGGATCAATTCCTTCAATTTATTTCCTACCGGAGCGGGGGGGGCTGCGCAATATGGTCTTGTCATAGTCTTGCGATAGTCTTGACATGACCACGAAGAGACTATATGCTACTTGAAAGGACTTAGGTAGGACGTATGAAAAAAGCAAACATCTCAACAATTAAAGCAGAATTAAGCAAATACCTGCGGTTCGTAAGATCTGGCGAGGAGGTCATGATCATGGACCGGGATCAACCGGTTGCCAAACTTGTTGGTGTACACGCGGCCAACACTGTTTTGATCAAAGAGCCCTCAGCTGATCTTAAGTCGATTCTCCTTGCTGGAGACAAGCGAGCATTTACCGAGACCTTAGATATTTTAGATGTCTTGACCCAGGATCGGGAGGACCGCTTTTAGTGACCACATCTCAAGGTATTTCCTATTTTGACTCGTCGGTCATTCTTCGCTACGCAATCGGCCACGAATTGGCCGTCAGAAGTCTCGCAGGGTTCAGTAAACTGGCCGTTACAAGCTCAATTACGGTTGTGGAATGCTTGCGGGTGCTTGATCGCTGGCGCATCACGAAAGAAATCTCTGATGACAAGCTAGTCGCGGCCAGATCACTTTGTTTAAAAATATTTAGCGGACTACGACTTATTCCCGTAGACGAGACCATTATTTCGCTGGCCAGTCAGACGTTTCCCATCGCTTTGAAGTCTTTGGACGCCATTCACCTGGCGTCCGCGATTCAAGTCCGAAGTCAAAGCAACCAGGACATTACTATGTTGACCCACGACGCAAAACTCGCAATGGCAAGCATCGCCATGAATATGGCGGTTCACCCGAGCTAATGGTCTCATTGCCTTCGAGTCGATGATGTTATAATTATGCTCCACGAACATTATGCTCACAGAGCATAATATTTTGATATGGCTCGTGCAAAAGCTCGAGGAAGAGCGCGCGTTAGCGAAGCACTTAAGGCCCATGTCTTTCAAGCAACTTCAGGCTATTTTTTGGGCGCTACCTGCTCGTTGGAGTTGGTCCCGACGTAATCCCAATCAACCGCGTCCGAGACCCTCAAGGGAGTCCGATGCAACGCACGCCGTATCTGAATTGCGGGCCCCGGAAGAAGGCGACAATCCCACCGGCACCGGCATTAGCCTCAGTTTGCCACGCGTAGGACATGGGCGCTGGATTGTTGGTAACGACTGAGGAGGTCCACCACATTCCAGAACCATAGACGGGATTATTAAAGAAAATCGGATCATGGAGATAGGCCCCAACTGACTCCGCCGACCGGTTCGCCACCGTCTCTCGCGGGCCCGCGTTTGTGTTCGTACTCATCGGGACCTTCCAGTATCCCGCGGGTTGCCCCAGTGATGTCAGCGCGGCGCACGCCTTTTGCGCGTCCTCAAACGTGGCGGCGTTATTCTCAAACTTGACGTCTGAGACCGCCACCATCAGTCCATTTAAAACTTGAACGGCCGGATCAAGAGCGGCCCCATCGACTAAACGCTTTGTCCCATCCAGAACAGTATTCACACAAAAGCGGCTATTGATATCAGGCACCGCAACGCCATTGATAACCAGTGGCGACGTGGTAACGATGGCGATATGCGCCCTGATGTCTGCGGATGTTTGGCAGGCTTTGGCACAATTAACCTTCACATTGGTGATATTAGAAGTCACTGAGGGGACGACGCCATTCGTGATACTGCACACTAAGCCCTGTGGCTGAGTCCCTACGGTGAGATTTAACGCCTGACCAGTCACCAGCGTCATAGAAAAACTTTTCGCTGCCGCCGCCACCGGGACCGCCTGTGCCGTGGGTTGATTACTAAGTACCAAACCAGTCGCGTTGCCAAGACCATTAATGACGCCACTCACCGTCACTGGTTTTTTGAAGATCCAGTCCCGGTTTTGAGTACATTTATTGTCCAGCCGGCCCTTACAGGTGATGTCATGAATCGTGCGATTATCTGTCGCGGCGTTAAATTGTTTAAGGGTCCGGGAACTGAACTCCCATTTATAGATGTTGTTGTCGCGAGGGGTTTTAAAACTTCCACCGGCCATCGCTGTCATCGCGTTAAAGCCATTCAGTTGACAAAGAAATTTCCCGTTATCGGGATTAAGGTGCAAGGCCCCTACTTTCATTTTGCCCGCAAGCTCAGGGATAGTGTTGATGAATCTATCCACGTCATCCCCGGCTCTGAGAATCCCGTGCCAGGTGAAAGTCTGGTTTGGACTCACAATACCCTGCGGCGTAGCGCACTCGTAAATCCCATTTGGTCCGGAAGGAGAACTATCGGTGCCCACCGTCAAAGAGGCGACATCTCCTGGCTTATCTGGCGAGACAGCTTCTGAGGCCACCTCTGGAGTCGGCTGGGCCGCGGAGTTAGTCGTATTGGTTTTACAAGACTCCATCATCCCAAGCCCCGCCATAGCCACGAGGCAAACAGTCGTAAGACGCATTTTAGTACTCCCATGTCAGACAAAATGAATAGCCGAAAATTTACTGTGAAGTTTCCTAGCTCTAATGATGGTACGGGATAGCTTGGCAGTGACGCAACGAGAGCCCGGCCTGTTTGATTTTAGCAATGCCAGCTAGGCCTTGCCCGCGCTGGCATCTGAGAAATCATATAAAAAAATATTATGTGCCGGGTTCTTTGTCAGATACTGAGAGATGACCCATTTCAATTCTTTTGGTTTGATGAAGTTAGTAAACATGGTCAGGAGCGGCAAACCGGGCTGCCGTCAGAGTTAATTTCAAGGGTTTGATTTGGGCCGCAGGCCTTATAGCCCCGGGTATCAGCCGCAGGCTTCTGGTCTGAAGTTTCTGGGGCAGGCCAGCCGTAAGACTCTCCTGGGTCACACTTAAACCAATATTTATTGGCAAGAGCTGTGTAGTCAGTGGGATTATAGGTGATGCCTGTGACGTAAAGCCATTTACCGGCCGACGTAGGGGCACAAAAACGGGCGGCCATAAAATGTTTTGGGTTTTTGATGTTGCCGTCCTTATCAATACAGTTCGCCTCCTGATACTTGCCAATTCCGTCCCTTACTGAGTCATGCATCACTGGCTGAAACGCGGGATCATCACAATCAAATAGCTTACTCCAAAGACGCACGCCAAAGTTACTAGTGCAGTCATAAACGGAATTTCCCGCAATTTTAAGCTGGGCGCTGTCTTTGCACTCACTTGCCTGATCTAAAACTAATCTCGTGGCGAGGCCGCATCCGGACATTGTTAAAAGTGTTAAAAGACTAAAAATAATCACAGTGCTCGCGCCAAAATAATTTCTCATGATGTTTTCCTCTATTAGTGGGTCATCTCAAACTGTCTCGGGGCTGACTTCGCTGCCCGATAAACCGCTTGATGCCACAGGGAGCGGCAAGTAAATAGACTTAAAATTCAAGTATACCAATGATATACTTTAAGTATCTCGGCTTTGACCCGATGGAGGATCTATATGAGTGCTACTCACATGATGCTTGATGCCGTAAAGACATGCCTGAAGTCCCAGGGTGTTACTTACGCGGACCTTGCCAAAAGGCTTAAGATGTCTGAGGCGGGGGTCAAAAGAATCTTCTCCCGGGAGGCCCTCACACTCCAAAAGCTAGAGGAAATCTGTGAGGCCCTAGACGTTGATCTCTTTGAGATCGCGGCTATCGCTCAAAGACGGGAAAGACCTCTTATTTCAGAGCTATCGTTAGAGCAAGAAGAGGCCTTAGCCAGTGACCGTGAGCTCTTAATGATTTTCTATCTTGTAAATAACGGCTGGACGAAAAAAGACATCATCACCAGACGAAGACTTGGCGAAAGACGAGTCGCCAAAGCCCTTCAGATGCTAGACCGCCTGGGACTAATTGAAATGCATGCTTCAGACCGGATCAGGCTAATGACTATCCCCCATATTCGTTGGCGGCCGGGCGGCCCCATTCACGCGAAATACGACCAGAAATCAATGAGCGAGTTTTTATTCGCGAGATTTGACTCCGCTGACGCGAGCTTTCATTTCCTCTTTTATCAATTCTCAATGCGCAGCATGACGCAACTCAAAAATAAGCTAGCACGTCTCAATGCCGAAGCCTTAGCAATGGCAGAAGGTGACGCCCTGCTCCCGCCCGAAGAAAAAGAAGACATCGGGCTAATGCTAGCCATGAGACCATGGCTCTTTTCAGCGCTGAACGGCTGACTCATGCGAGCCGTAGTCGGGTTTGGGCAAAGAAAAATTCCACTGTGCATTACCCTACCAAGTAGGGTAAATTAAAAATTCTGGGATCGAAGAAATTATTAAGCAGTATGGTTGTAGAGCTGAAACGAATACTTGCCGAAAGTAAATCTAGAAATTAAGGAAGGCCTTCTGATGGCAACCATGAAGAAAAAATCCAGCAAACTTTTTAATGACCTTATGGAAGGTCTGCAAGACGCCGTCGATCTTGAAAAGGGAAAACCTGTCCGCGGTGTCAGAGTAAGCGCTGTTATTATCACCCCAGTCCGTAAGCGCACGCCCTCACAGATGAAAAGCCTTCGCTCAAAACTCGGCATGACCCAAGCACTTCTAGCCGACATTCTCGGGGTGACAAAAAAAGCTGTCGAAGCCTGGGAAGCGGGAACAAAAAACCCATCAGGGCCTGTCCTAAGGATGCTTGAAATCCTTGAAAAGGAGACGTCAGTCCTTCAGCGGGTTGGGATCTATAAACGTAAGTCTGCTTAATTTCAGACCTATTTATAGTGACCGCGGCATTTCTATTAATTTTTATCAAAATATTGAATTACATCATTGATTTTTTCCCGCCATAGATCCATATATGGCAAAACGCTGGCATTAGGGCATTTACCTGTCTCGTTGTTACCGGCCGTTTTTACTCTTTGATTTGCTCTTTGATTTGCTCTTTGACCTGACTGTAAAGACCCCTCGCGACTTGCGACCCTACGCCGGAGTGTAAAATCCATGGATAAAAGAATTACACGCGTTATGGAGGCCATCGAGACCATCCGCAAAGGCGGCATGGTCATCATGGTTGATGACGAAGACCGCGAAAACGAGGGCGACATTGTCTTTGCGGCAGAGCATTCCACACCAGAAAAAATTAACTTCATGGCAAAAGAGGCAAGAGGCCTTATTTGTCTTCCGCTTGCTCCTGAGTTTGTTGACCAATTAAAGCTGCCCCTTATGGATGACCAGACCAAAGGCTCTGGTGATCACACCACAGCCTTTACCGTCAGTGTTGAAGCCCGCCACGGAGTCACGACAGGAATTTCCGCTGCTGATAGATCCCACACAGTAAAAGTAGCCGTCATGGATGGCGCAAAACCCGATGACTTGGTCGTGCCTGGACATATTTTTCCGCTCCGGGCCAAAAAAGGCGGCGTTCTTGAACGCTCTGGCCACACTGAGGGATCAGTGGATCTCGCAAGACTTGCCGGCTGCAAGCCTGCGGCGGTCATTTGCGAGATCATGAATGACGACGGCACTATGGCGCGTATGCCTGATCTTGAGAAATTCGCTCAAACTCACAAGCTTCCGGTCATTACCATAGAAGACCTAATCGCATATCGTCTCATGCGTGATAGCCTCGTTAAAATTGTTGACGAGGGGATCGTCGCCACAGCGGAAGGTTCATTTGAGGCCCAGGTGTTTGAGTCCATTCTTGATGGCTCAAGGCACGTGGTATTACTTAAAGGAAAAGACCGTTTTCTCGACGTGGTGGTTGATGTCCGGGTTCACAGGCAAAAACCATTTTTGGATGTCTTTAGCCGGGGTGCAAGTAATTCCCATGACCTTATGGCTTACGGCCTTAAAATGCTGAAGTCATCCGAGGCAGCAGCCTTGGTTTATCTAAGCTACCCAGGACAAGGTGCGACATTTTCTGACTTTAAGGAAATCTCTCATAACCCCAAAAATGACGATGCGAAAACTCCCGCCATGGACTCAAGAATTCTTGGCATTGGCGCGCAAATTATCCGTGCCCTTGGCATTCAAAGAATGCGCACGCACGTTACCCAGCAAAGAACACTGAAGGGCCTTGCAGGCTTTGGACTTGAAGTCACAGATAACGTACTAATCCCCACTCATTGATAAACAGTTAACTGAAAATCATCGGAGTCTAAATATGAGCAAACAAAAACCGCAGACGTCTTCCGGCAAGAAAATCCTCGTCATCGTCGCCCGTTTTAACGACATGATCACACGCTGTCTCCTGACCGGCGCGGAAGACGTCTTTAAGGGAGCTGGCCTTGCTGGCCAAGTTGAGACCATCTGGGTACCGGGATGTTTTGAGATTCCGATTGTAGCCGCCAAAGCAGCGAAATCTGGCAACTACGAGGCCATTGTGACCCTCGGGGCTGTCATTAAGGGCGAGACGCCGCATTTTGACTTTGTCGCCGGTGAATGCGCGCGAGGCGTTATGAACGTAGGCCTTGAGACCGGAGTCCCGGTGATCTTCGGCGTGCTTACGACCAATACAGTAGAACAAGCTTTAAACCGCAGCGGAATAAAATATGGCAACAAGGGACGAGACGCCGCCATGGCTGCCATTGAGATGACAAAAGTTTTGGATCAGTTTTAATTTTAATCTTATGACCATTTTGCGGCAGGAGTCCAAAACCCGTGACGACCACAACAAATCCCAATACCCTAGCGAGAGACTTTGCCGTGCATTTTCTTTATCAATGCGAGGCCGATAAGCTATTTTATTTCTCGGCAGAGTACTTTGAGATGTTTTCAAGTTACTTTAAAGTCGAAGGCCCGCAAAAATCCTACCTGGAATCGATCACTAAGGGCGTCCTTGAGAATTTAAACAAAATCGATGAGAAAATCTCAGCTCACAGCAAAAACTGGAAGATCTCCAGAATGCCTGTCACCGACCGAGTGGTTTTGCGGATGGCAACACTCGAAATCCTTGAGAAAATGGCCCCAGATAAGGTAATCTTAAACGAGGCTATTGAACTTGCCAAAAGATACGGGACCGAGCACTCGGGGTCATTTGTGAATGGTGTACTGGACGCGGTGCTAGCTGAGGCAAGAAGCTGAGAGAGAACAAGAAATAACTGACCGACGAAATGGATTTTTTGGTCTATGACTGCCCAGGGAGGTGCCTGACATGAATAACTCTACAGACTTCGTTTCCATCGACTCAAAACCAGCGTTGTCAATAATGGACCAGGAAGACCCAAAAGCTGTCTTGGGTATTACTCTTGTTTTGGCGGTTGATGACCAGGACATCGCAGATCACCTAGTCATCACGTTCGCCAAGAGTGGCACTGTCGCCTGCCCTGAAATGCTCGAGGAAAATTCAACCTCCAGGCTTCTATATGAGCTTGAACGCCAGGGACAAAACGTCACTGAGCCCTCTCTCATGGGAATCGCCAGTGAAACGGGCGAGGCACGCCGCGTATTTGTCACTCCCTGTCCTGCCGATAACTTCAGAGACTACGCCGTCTGGGTCGGCATGGTTACAGAGACCGTCATAAATATGAAAGCCCGGAAAATCGCGTTGTATCCATGCCCAGGCGCCCTTACGGACGAAAACGCATTTGAGCTGACAAGCCAGCTTGTCCGCTCACTTCTTGAGACCAATGCTGCCGATCAAGTGGCTTTTGTGGTAGGTCGCTACAACTACAACAGGTTACTTAATATGGCTCTTGAGTTAAAAGCCGAACTTAAGACCCCCACTTCAGCCATCCACGTCATACACTGAGATCTCGTTATTCGCACCCTGCTGCCAAAATTAATTAATCAACTGCCAATCACGCCAGGGCGGTTTAAAAGGCAAATCTTAAACAGGTTTTGGTGGGTTATTCACCCGGTTGGTGTTTTCGTTATCATGCAGTTCATTTGGGCGGCTATCCTGACCCTTTGGGTCATCTGGTTTGTGGGACGCCGCAGAGAAATTGAGAGGCTTGCAGCGCAGCTCAGCCCCTCTATGCTTCCGACTGACGACGCCAGCGTTGTGGCTCTGATTGTCGCCGGCATCATATTACTTTCTTTTCTGGCTGCCGGAACCATCATGCTTTTTATCTGGGGGCAGCGTCAGACGTCACTGATTCAGCAGCAACGACATTTCGTCTCAAGCGTAACCCACGAGCTAAGAACGCCCTTAGCCAGCATTCACCTCGCCTATGAGACCCTGACCACAAGAACCCTTCCAGAATCCACAAAAAAACAGCTTCTTTCCATGAGTCTGGTCGACATTGAAAGACTCATCCGGCTGGTGAACCAAATCCTGATCTCGTCGAGGCTTGACCGCGGCATGTCCATGTTTCAAGACGATATCAAAGAGCTCTCCGTTAAAGACTCAATCGCTGAGATTCTTAATACACTCACTCATCTCGACAAAGACATCATTACCCGCGTTAGCATTGATAGTCCCACGGGGCTTGTCTGGCGGGGCAGCCAAAACGCCTTTAATATTGTCATGGGAAATCTCCTTGAAAACGCCGTCAAATACTCGCCGGCTGGCTCCCGAATCCTCCTGACGGCCGCTATGACTCAGGCCAACCTTTTGATTTCCGTCAAAGATATTGGTATTGGGCTCAGTAAGCGCGACAAAAAGAAAATCTTTAAAATGTTCTACCGCAGCAGTGACGTCACTAAACGGGCAATTGCCGGTACCGGTCTCGGATTATTTATTGTAAAAACAACCCTGGAGCAGCTCGGCGGTCAGATCTCTGTTGAGAGCCCCGGGCCGTGCGAGGGCAGCACTTTTAAGGCGTTATTTCCGGCATGATGACTGCGCAATTACAACAAGCACCATGCAGACTTCTCTTGGTAGAAGATGAGCCTCACCTGGCGTTCACTCTAAGACTAAACCTCGAGGCTGAAGGCTTTGAGGTGATCTATGCGGCCGACGGTGCCCAGGCTGTTCAAGACTTCTCAACTAAAGGCCCTTTTCACGCTATTATTTTAGATGTCATGCTCCCGGAATTGGACGGCTTTGCTGTAGCGAGAGCCATCCGCCACCACGATGCGCGCATAGGAATCCTTATGCTGACAGCCCGCACCGGGGAGAACGACCGTCTTCTGGGTTTTGAAGCGGGCGTTGACGACTATATCGCCAAGCCCTTTCACCTGCAGGAGCTACTTGCAAGAGTACGCAGGATGACTGAACGGGCGGCTTTATATCAGTCCAAGACGTCTACGGCTAAAAGTGAGCAATTCAGCGCGGGAGATCTTCATTTAGACTGCAATCAGCTGACTCTGACCCAAGGTGAAAAAACCAACACTGTCACCAAGCTTGAAGCTGATTTTCTCAGGGAGCTTATGAGTAGTCCCGGGCAGGTGATCAGTCGCGAGCATTTACTTGAAAACGTCTGGGGACTTCGCGCCACTACAGAAACAAGAACCATTGATAATTTTGTCGTCAGGCTTCGCAAGATGATTGAAGTCGACCCCAAGGTTCCAAGTATTTTGATCAGCGTCCGGGGTAAAGGCTATAAACTGGACCTCTCTCCTAAAAAATAAAAACCACGGGGTCAGAAAAAATGCTGATTGATTTTGAGAAGTGGCACGGCACAAAAAACGACTTCGTCGTTTCGTGGATTCTCACCACAGACCGCGATCTTCTGGTACCGACATTTGAAAGGCTCGCGCCAAAAATTTGTGCCCGTGATGGCTCAGGCGTCGGAGCTGATGGCATTCTTGTTCTTATCTCTAAATCAAGAAAAGACCCGCACCCGGAAGAACTAGTCATCATCAATTCTGACGGTAGTCAGGCCAAAAACTGTGGCAATGGCCTCCGCTGCGCCGCTATGAGTGCCAGACGAAGGGCTTACCGGGAAGGAGTCCTCGACTTTGAAGGTGTCACCATGACTGTCCAGGGGACGGCCATTGATTGCCGGTTTATTGGCAAAGAGTCTCATCCAATGGTGGCTGTCAGTATGCCGGTGCCGGCAGTAGGTGCCGCAAACTCCTGGCATGATGAAGTCGTTAGGGCTGTAAAGAATATTCAGGCTGGAGAAAAGAGTCTTAAAGGCGACATACAAACCGTAAGTATCGGCAATCCTCACGTAGTCGTCACAGTCAGTGATGCGAGTTTGGATTTAGCCGCTATTGCCGGAAGACCACTTCAGGCAGTCCGCTCTGGTGATGGCATCAATGTTCATATTGCCTCAGCCCTTGATGTCACAGAAAAAGACCGGCAAAGAGCCAGACGAGACATCGGAGAAGAAATCGGGGACTTTTACAAAGTATTTCCCTGGGAAAGGGGTGCTGGTCCCACCCAGGCTTGCGGTACAGGAGCCTGCGCGGTCGCTGTCACGGCCCTCGCCACCGGTCTCACCGAAAGGTCTCAGTGGGTCGGCATTGATATGCCGGGCGGTAGACTTTACATAAAACAAGACGACCCCGATTCTCTCGTCACGTTGGCAGGCCCTGCCGTGCTTACCTTTACCGGAAATCTCGATATTTAACTTATTTATGAAATAGCTTATTGGCTGCTTTTTCCATTTTTTGGGCGTTTGAGTCGTGTTCTTTTTTGGCGGCAGCGTCTTGTTTTGCTTTCGCCTCATCAACTTTAGCCTCAGCTGCCTTCTTTGCGGAATCTACTGGTGACGCCGCCGGAGCCCCGGCCGGAGCTGACCCCGGGAGAGCGCCCTTAGCGGCCTCTTTCACCGCATTAATTCCTGCTTTTGTCTGAAGACCAGTAACTGAGACAAAGCCCTCTTTGCCGTCAGAAAGCTTAACTTTCCAGTACGCGCCCTTGCGGTCACTTGCCGTGACCGCGTCACCTTTTTTCAATGTCGCGACCGTTGGTGATTTATCGTCAGGTGCCTGGTGAACAATCACGCCGTCAGTGATCGCTTTCGCGGCGACGTCATGACCCTTCGCCTCCGCGCCAATAAGTGCCGCGCTATTAATAAACATCATACCGACGAAAGAAATCACACCAGTTAATATTTTCATAAATCCTCCAATTGATCAGGCGGGGATACGCCTGAAAACTAATTAATAAGAGTCAAGTATACCAAACTTAAGCCAGGTAGCCACCAAACCGGCTAGTCCCTGTGACAGGTTTATTAAGATTAAGGCTTCGGCCAGCCGTCTGACCGGAGGCGAATGTCCCGGAATCAACGCGACCTCCTCCCCAGGATTTTTTTGAGATCCGGGGATAGCGAACCGATAGAAAATCATCCAGCTCGTTTGACGCAACCCTTTGCAAACCAGTTACTTCAGACATTGTGACACCCGTTCCGGCGAGCGTCACCTCGCTGATGGATCTGCTAAGGGAGAGCTTCTGATCAAAACCGCTTAAGACCCCCAGTTGATAACTTCGCCTGAGGACACCGGGACAGCGAGTGGCTTTTTTGTGCTGCGCCCAAAGACTCTCACACTGCTGACTGAGGAAATGGTAAACAAATTCCGCCATGAGGATATTTTCCCGACGGCCGATTATTTCCGCGGCCTTATGCCGCTCACAGACCTGGGCGTCATAAAGATGAGTATGGACTACCTTAACCCGGAAATGGCCATTAAGAATCGAGAGGATCTTGGCCTCGGTGGGGTCTGTTTTCTTTTTTCGGCGGGTCAAAAATAAACTATCCATGAAGTCACCGGATGCGGCTTGTTTAATTTTGACCAGATTGTGCTTCAGATAAAGCTCTCTGACCCGCTCCATGGCGAGTAACGCCTCATGCTCATTACTGGACTGGGCCAGCGAAAGAAGCTTCTCGACGCGCTCAAGCAGCCTTTCGTCCTCTTTTGACAGGACTCTTTCGCGCAGGGTTGGGATCACCTCTGGAATGTCCCCTGTCGCGCGAGCGGCCCATGAGGCCACACCAAGCTTCTGACAAGCCATCTTAAACGATCCGCCATGGGCGGTATCTGAACTCCCGCCCAACCGTTCGCTGACATATTGATGAGCCATCTCATGTTTTAAGATCTCAAGCACCACGTCCCATGAATGCCCAGTGATGAGCCTTCTGCTGAGAGTAATGGTCCTGAAGAATGGATCCCACTTACCCCATGCTGATGTCATATCTGCTAACTGAATCACGACGGGGGTAAGACCGGCGCGGTGATACCAAGAGATCTCTTGGTGCTCTTTATAAAGTTGAGCAACCCAAAGCCGCTCAATCTCATCAGACATATTTGTTGAAGTGCTCAAAAAAATCTCCAGATGCCGCGAGCGCTATTTCCTCGCACCCGCGTGCTTTTTATCAGTCTCTGTCATTAGGGACGCCATACGATCAACAATTTTATGATGGAATTCCTCAAGTCTTTTATTAAAAACTTCTGGATCATCTGAATTAGCGGGCGGCATCATAGGCTCACTCAGAAAGTGAGTAAGCTTTACTGGCTTAGGGATCGGGGAAAGTCCGAACCCCTTGGCAAAAAAGACGGGTATCTTAAATGTTTTGTACGCCCAAGCGGTCACATGACTTGGGGCAATATCATACAAATCATCGGCTGCCGGGCAGGCCGCGAGCACAATTGGCACGCCAGTTTCTATCGCCAATTTAGCAAAACCTTTACGGTGATCCCACATGATTTTATATTTTTGACTTGATGGTCTTAGAGCCTCCCGCATACCACCGGGCGCCACCACAATAATCTCACCCTCAGAAAGCATTTTGATCGCGTTCTCTTTGGTGCCCTCGCGGTTACCGAGGGCTTCCATAATCTGGCCAACACCAGGCACCTTAAAA
This sequence comes from Oligoflexales bacterium, assembly GCA_947468665.1. Classification (GTDB taxonomy): domain Bacteria; phylum Bdellovibrionota_B; class Oligoflexia; order Oligoflexales; family RGVZ01; genus CAMDKS01. The sequence goes on from CANILH010000019.1 coordinate 18,270, forward strand.
AACAAACGGTCAATCAGTCCCCGGGGGATTCTGTTAGTATGCTCATAAATGGAGGCCATCAAGAGGGCGATGTCATAACTGGCAAGGCTATGATTGGCGGCGACGATACATCCGGACTTAGGAAAATTCTCTAGCCCAACTGTTGAGTGCTGGTGGTAAATCCTGATTCCCGCAATCACGGGCGCGAGTTTCAGCAGAAAATCTGTGTTGGGAGGAATATCTTTAAATTTATGACTGGCCATTAAATAATGCCGCCTCAATAGATCGATGAAAACCAAATTAAAAACACTTGCCGTGCCTAGGCAGTCTAGCCTAAAACTCAGCACCCGGTAAAGAAAATGCTCATCAAGGGGCGCGCCTGGGTGCATCTTAACATGCTAATTATTAACGATTTAAGACGGGTGCTTAGGAATTGATTGAATCAAGCTGGAGCCAGGATACGCGCCGTCTGGGCCTGCCGATCGATGATCGGACAGTTGGCCTACGCCTGGACGAGTATCTGGCGGCAAGGTTTCCCTTTTTCAGCCGGGCCGCCTGGCAGCGGGAAATCACAAACGGCGTGGTGATGATTAACGGGCTTAAGGCAAAAAAACCGGCCCAAAGACTCCAACTTGGTGATGACGTCAGAAGGCTTCATCCTTTAGAGGAAGAGCCTGAGGTCGACACTGAAATGCCCATCCTCTGGTGTGACGGCGAACTCGCGGCAATGTTTAAGCCGGCGGGTCTTCCGATGCACGAAGCCGGTTATTACCGCCGCCGCACAGTCGCGGGCGTGCTCCCTGAGGTCTTAGGTGCTGGCTGGACTCCGGTTCACCGACTTGACCGGGAAACCAGCGGGCTTCTTCTCTGCGCGAGACAGCCCGCCATCAGAGCACGCCTGACTAAGATGTGGACCAATAAGGACGTCCAGAAAACTTACCTAGCGCTCACTAATGGACTTCCCAAGGAAGATCTCTGGACAGTAAACCAACCTATTAAAGCCGAGCGCTACGAACGCAGCAATAGGGCTGAGATTTCAGATGAGGGCGACGAGGCAATAACGATCTTCAGGGTGCTGGCGCGGGGACAGGCAAGTGCCCTTGTTGAGGCCAAACCACTGACCGGACGAACCAACCAGATCAGGCTTCACGCTGCCTCAGTGGGTTTGCCGTTGATAGGTGATAAGGTTTACGGCGCTGACCCGACAATTCTTGATACCTACCGCAAGGAGGGAAATACCCTCAAAGTTCAGGCTATGGCTGGCTACCCGAGACACGCGCTCCACGCGTGGAAGCTCACATTTGACCATCCAATCTCAAGACGTGAGATGGCCTTATGCTGTACTCTGCCTGAAGATCTCCTGTCTCTTTGCCAGAGCCGCGGCGTAGATTTCAAAGTGACGGAGGCGTAAGCCTTGAGCGCATCGCCAGCAGGATTAAAAAGCCCGCAATTGAAAAACCAGCGGACACGACCAGTGCCGACGAGAGCCCAAATCTTGAGGCGATCACTCCTGTCATCACATTGGCCGGGATCGCCACAATCGCGAGCGTCATTTGAAACGCCCCGTAACCCATGCCGCGTTTTTTACCCGGAAGCAAATCAGACAGTAACGCCTTTTCCACACCGTCAGTCAAACCATAAAACGCGCCATAGACGGCGAAAACCGTCGCAAACCCGAGGCGCGTCGTGGAAAGTCCCATGCCAAGATAACACGCGAAATAGACAAGCCAACCCACAAGTAAAAAACGCATCCGGCCATACCTATCTGACCACTGCCCCGCGATCCAGCCCACACTCGCCGCGAGAATATTAAAAATGATAAAAAGACTTAAGATGGCGCCAAAATCAAAGCCAATTTCCTTAGCGCGTAAAACCAAGAAAGCATCCGACGAATTCCCAAGGGCGAACACGGCGATCGCGCCGAGAAGGGGTTTAATCTCTCCCGGCACATGCCACGAGAGATAGGTTCTCGCATGTGTATGCCGGGCTAATTTTGGCACCCAGAGCTGAAGCACTATGACCGCGGCCCAGGCAAAGGGAACAGATGTCAAAAGCATTTTCTGAAACAACTCAGAGGTCATCTCAGTCGTGCCTATGCCCATGGTAATGGCAATGGCAAGACCGGTAACCGCGCCAATGGTATCAAGGCTTTTAGCGATGCCAAACGCGCGGCCAACATTGCCACGGTGCGAGTCATCGGCGATCAGGGCGTCTCTTGGGGCGGTGCGGACACCTTTGCCAAACCGGTCAATAACTCTCGCGGCGGCAATCAGCGGTGCCACGCCCGTAAAGAACATCAATGTTCTACCTGCTGCTGACACCAGATAGCCCACGACAACCAGAGGCTTACGCGACGGCAGCCGGTCACTTAGCCAGCCTGAAATCGCCGTTACGACGATCGTTGTCGTATCAGCTACGCCCTCGATAAGTCCCAGAACGACGGGACTTAGGCCAAGGCCGGCCGTCAGATATAGGGGTAGAGATCTGGTCAAGATCTCACTTGAGCAGTCATTAAGAAATGACACTACCCCAAGCCTGACTGGTAATGCCGGCGGGGAGGAAAGAGACGCCTTGATCTGATCGGTATCAGGCATTAGAAAAATTACCCAATTGAATTAATAAGAAGCCTGAAATCAGGGTATTACAAAACTGCCATGAAAAACACCTCAACTTTGCCTGACGCCCTGTCGATGCACTGCCGAAGAAAATGAGCGGAGCCTACCATGAGCCTTGATGTTCAAATGATCCGAGAAATCATAAAGGTCTCCTGGGAAATTCTCTTGTTTATGTTGTCGCCAATCTGGAAAACACCGATAAACTTGTCAAATATCTCAAATCAATGGGTAAGCGCCACGTAACGTACGGCACCCAGCACGAGCACTATCAGCTGGTGGGCGCGTCACTCCTAAAAACATTCGGCCAATTTCTCGGTGGTGATTGGACGCCGGATCTACAAAATGAGTGGGGCAAAGGCTATCATCGAGCAGGCCATTCAGGCCGAGATGGGCAATATTCTTGGCGTAAAAAATAGCTTAAATCCCTAACCATGTAGCTTGCCAGTCCCGCATCTTGTATCATGGAGTCCTCCATTAATAAGAGGGCTCTATGAACGCGTCTCCACTGGAATTTGCCGGAAGCATTTGCTTTGCTGGAGCAGTGCTTCACACATTTGTCACGAAAGCCTTCGCCCGGCTTGCGGCGAGGTTTCCTGACGGGTCTCTGGCCGAAAATATCTTTCACTACCTGGCCGAGGTCGAGGTGGTCTTTGGACTTTGGGCACTAGGTTTTCTCGGATACATCAGCAGTCAGGAAAGCCTTGATGTCGCAGTGAAGTATCTGGAGCGGGTGAATTTTACCGAGGCTACCTTTGTATTCGTAATTATGACGATGGCCGCCACAAAACCTATCATGTCAGTGTGCGAATCCATTGTTGTCATGACGTCGGATCTGGCGCCCAAAAGCCTTCAGACATCCGTGTACTTTCTGATGTCTTTAATCGCGGCGCCGCTCCTTGGGGCTGTTATTACAGAACCTGCCGCCATGGTCGTGGCCGCTCTCTTGCTAAAACCAATGATTTTTGACACGAAACGAAGTAACGGGCTTCGCTACGGCACACTTGCCGTTCTATTGGTCAATGTAAGTATTGGCGGCACATTGACTCATTTTGCTGCCCCACCTGTGATTATGGTGGCCGCGAAGTGGGGCTGGAATTTGCCATTTATGTTTTATAATTTCGGCTGGAAGAGCATTTTGGTTATCGCTGTGAATACCATAGGACTGCTTGCTCTTAATTACGCTGAGCTTAAAACCTGCCGCCTTCCGGCGGGACACTCTGGCAAAAAACCGCCATTTTGGATGTTCGCGAGCCACGCGATATTTATCGCTCTCGTGGTGCGCTATCACGGGAGCATGGCCTTTTTTGGGCCACTTTTTTTGCTGTTTATCGGCTGGGCTGATGTCACTAGAGAATATCAGGAGCCTTTAAAACTCCGGGAAGCTCTTCTTGTTGGGTTTTTCCTTGGCGGACTGGTGACTCTTGGGCAGTGGCAACGCTGGTGGATTGAGCCTCTGTTAATATCTCTGACGCCACTACCATTGTTTCTTGGTGCCGTAGGACTCACCGCCATCACCGATAACGCCGCGCTGACCTACCTTGGCACCCTGGCGCCTAACCTTCCCGACATCTCAAAATATGTCCTGGTGGCGGGTGCCGTCGCTGGGGGAGGGCTAACTGTCATAGCCAACGCTCCAAATCCGGTGGCCATTGGGCTTTTAAAACAGGGCTTTCGCGATGAGACTATCAACCCCTTAAAGCTTCTTTTGGCCGCCGTTATCCCGACAATTTTCGCCTGCCTCGGATTTTGGTTTTTATGAGGAAACACTATGGCGGTTATCGTGATTTTCTAAAAAAAATCGCAACCAAAGGCCTCATTCTCCTAGGGTTTCTGGCAGTACTTTACCTCTGGCCGGCCCTGATTTTCTATCCTATGGGAAGCCTGTTAGAGCGAAATGACCACGCGGAAAAAGGGGCTGACTATGTGCTGGTTTTGATGGGACAGCCGGAAATCAGACCAGAAGTGGCGGCCAAGGCGGTATTGGCTGGCTATTCTGATAAACTTATTTTCGTCACATCTGAAATTAATCCCCTGGAAGAGGCGGGCATCATGCCGTCAGAGGAGATGCTCGCCAAAGGCGCGATCTCACGAACTGGGTTGAAACCTGATCACGTAACAGTTGTCACGGGATTTGGCAGGGCCACATCTACCATGGACGAGGCCATCGCCATCAGGCGGTATTTTCAGTCCGTGAATCTTCGCCCCGAAAGACTGATTATCGTTACCAGCTGGCCCCACACGGCGAGGGCACACTGGACTTTTGATAGGGCACTTCAAGATACAGGCATAAAAACCGAGATGCTTCCCATCGAGGCTATTCCCTATGATAAGTCCAACTGGTGGCAATCTGAGCGTGGACTACTTTTTGTTTTTGAGGAATATATTAAATGGGCTCGCTATCTGGCGAAATACTCCGGCCGAAGCATAACCTAAAAGGGGCTAACAATATGGATCTCAAGCTAACTGGAAAAAAGGCGATTGTATGCGCCGCAAGTAAAGGTCTTGGCCTCGCGGTCGCTAGCGAGCTTTACCGCGAAGGCTGTGAACTGGTTATTTGCGCGAGAAATCAGGCCGAACTTACTCATGCCGCCGCTCTCATCGCCAACCACGCTGGCCGCACCAGAGCGCCACACACCCTGATTGCCGATCTTTCAAGTCCTGGCACCCTTGTGGATTTCGCCCATAAAGCGATGAACCTCCTGGGCGGCATTGATATCCTGGTTAATAACATCGGAGGCCCACCGCCGTCATCTGCCGAGGAGACCACACTCGCTGCCTGGCAAAAAGGCTTTGAGCAGATATTCCTGAGTGCCAGTCTTATGACTCAAGCGGTCATACCAACGATGAAAGAGCAGCGTTTTGGGAGAATTCTCACGATCACGTCGATGTCAGTGATGGAGCCCATTGATCATTTGGTCGTGTCAACTGCCATGCGGGCAGCTGTGACGACTTTTATGAAAACACTCAGTAAAGAACTAGCACCCTACGGCATCACGGCCAATACCGTCATGCCAGGAGTCATTCACACTGATAGAATCGTAAACCTGAGGAAAGCGAAGGCAGAGCGTGAGGGCACAAGCCTTGATATCGAGATGGATAAAACAGCCAGGGCCATTCCCGTCGGTCGCCTAGGCGAGCCTCAGGAACTGGCGGATCTCGTAACGTTTCTCGCGAGCCCAAGGGCAGGCTACATCACCGGAGCAAATATCCCTGTGGACGGCGGCATGAGACACTCATGGTAAGGCCACTAGTTTGTCAAACCCCAAGCATGACAGCGGCGCCTGTTCCATAAATGGCGCCGTAGGCCTTGGTTTGAAGTTTTTTGCCTGCCCCACACGCGCCGGCGCCCTCTAAAAAGGCCAGGGCTTTGAGTCCCACATCGGCTTTGCATTCACGGCAAAACTGCTCACGCATATTATTTACAGCCACCCAGTCTCCTGAGTCCATGGCTCCAAGAAGCTTCTGATTCCATTCGTTATCTTTGGGATCTCTGATGTGATCCTCCCGGAAATCTATCTCTGTCGTGAAGTATCGTCCGGATAACCCGGAAACGGCTACCATGGCCGTTACACCATCCATGGACTCGGCCACAGATTTGGCGAGCCGGCCTATTTTAATGGTCTCCTGATAGTCGGAATAAACGCAGGAGCTATACATGCCGGTAGCGAGGTTAGCTGAATTAATTAATTTATTTGCCACAATCGTCCCGGTATCCACCGGGAAGCCCTCGTAGTTAACACCACGTACCTGAAAGCCGGCTCCTTCTGAGGCCAATATTAGTTTTTTTGCCAATACCTGATCGACATGAAAATCAAACGGCAGAGACGCGATGTCATACCAGTTCTCATCCACGTGAAGGCCTTTAACATTTGGTCTTGTCTGAACAGACTGCCCAAGAACGGAAAGCCACTGAGTCGAGTAATAAAGCACGCGTTTTACACCAAGTTTAGTAAATTCCCGCCCCACCTCACTGGCGGCACTTGCCAGAGATTTATATCCATCCGATAACTCTGGCCTTAATAAATGCGGAAGCCCGGGAATCCACGCATAGATAATCTTACCGCTCATATTGAACCTCCAGCACTCATATCCCATTCCATGACAGCATTTCCTGTCCCGATGACACTTCCGTAGCCATGAAACTTCGCCGGTATTTTTGGCATTCCCATAGCCGATAACATCCATGTAAGGCTGCCAGCCTTCACCTCCGCAAAGGTTTCTTTCATAAAAGCAGGAAGACATTTAAAATAAGCATCAAGATCACCGCGACGCAGCATGTCGATCACCTTCATGTCCCATTCATACTGAGCCTGGGAGAACACATGCTCTTTTGACATGTCTTCGGGAAGCCCGGGATTTGGCTCTCTAGAGAAGTGCAGGTGAGAGAGAGTATTGCTGGCCGCCAAAATGGCGCGGCGTCCGGTTTTCTCGATGGCTTTTTTGGTCGCCTCGCCAAGCTTTAGCATCTCGTCCTGGGCCACATCATCATCATAGAAATAAGGACTGTTATTTGCTGATATCGCGACAACCGGAATATCCCAGTCAGGATTCATCATGTGAAGGGTCACTATCGTGCCGTAATCCACCCGAAATTCCGGATGTTCCATCTTGCGCATAACAAGGCCCGATTTTTTGCCCTCGTCGTGAATAGCGCGGGCAAGATCACAATCGACATTCATCTCAAATTTATAGCGAAACAGATGAGGGAAAATCGGATCAACCGAAAGCCCCTTAAGCTTTGGCACGCACAGCACGTGATGCCCCACAACAGTCTGCCAGTGGGGGGAATGAACGATTATAACATCCGGTTTTTTTTCTTTGACTTGCGTTCGGCAGGAGTCATAGGCAAATCGAAGGCTCTCCCAACCGCCGCGAGACTTGGGCTCATTTTGGGGCGGGTTTTCGCCGTAAACGAGGTGCGGCGGGTGAGGCGCGAGCCAGCCACTGATAATAGATCCTGTTTTTTTATGATGAGCTGCCATAATGATACTCCGGCAAAAGTCTTACTTGCCCGGAGTATAATCAGACAGCTGGCCATTAGTAAATGAATTTTCCTACTGACAAATTGTAGGCTTGCTCACACTTGCAGGGTCAACGCCCTGGCTGATACCGGCGTAGCTTGAGCAAAGAGCTGTTTTATCGCTTGCGCAACTTGATGCCGTCGGACATGCGCCGTTAATTTTAGCCGCCATCGTTTTAGCATAGGTCTGATTAATCTGGCCTTTTAAGGCCTGCGTCTGATAGGTCGTGTCAGATCCACTGGAACTGCCTTTTAAGGTGCTGGCTGTCGCTTTGAGCTTTGTCAGCTGCTTGGTAATGATAGAGGTGACTGATTCTGGCACGCCCGCGGCCGTAAATGACTGACTCACAACAATGAAGCCATTTAGCGCGAGCGCGATCTGGGATTTCGGATTAGAGGTATCAAAAACCTGATCAACAACGTTTTTAAACTCTGTTAGCGTTGTCGCGAATGTCGTAATGTCGGTACCGAATGATTTGGTATTGATTTTGCTTGATAGCGAGGAAACCCCGGTTCTAGTTGACGCCGCGCTGCTTACGCCGTCAATAAGAATACCCTGCTGAAATACCAAAGACTCCACCAATGAAAGCAGCGCGAATGTAATGTGTGCTTTAGGGCTACTGTAGGAGGAAGTCGTTCGATCTGGACAGACGGTGGCACTGGTGTGACGCTCATCAATCGATTGGCTTATGACGAGTGTCCGGTCAATAAAGGGACAAAGCTTTCTTACGCCCTTATCGATGGCCGCGAGCACGGAAACTTCCGAGCGGAGCGTATCGGTCACCTCATTAGGCACATAAACACTCGTCACGCCAATAGAGCTAAGCCCAGGGAACATTTTATCCGTCCCAAGATTATCTTTGTCGGTCTCACTCAGGCTCAGAAGCTTGCAGCTCAGTTCGCTCAAAAGATTACCTGCGGTCTGGTTAGCTGGCGCCGTCGAGGAGCATTTATCCGCTCCAGAAGTGGGCGTAGTAGTGGTCTTGCTGCTCGAGGATGAAAGACTTGAGATCTTACCGACCATCTGAAAGATATCAATGCCGGCCTGGCTAAGGTAAATACTTCCAAGCAGGACGCCGGCGTTTCCGTTATTTTCCGATCTTGCGTAGGCTTTATTGGCCAAGTCTTCCGCCGCCGAGAAATCACCCAAATCGTATGCCTGCTGTGCCCGGTCCAAAAGACTGGCGTAGGAATCGTCTTTTGAACCAAAAAGTTTATTTACGTTTGCCGTACCGCAGGCTGTTATGAGTGGCATTAAGCATATCCAGGTTTTAATCGCGCGTCGTGTTGTCATCATCTCATCTCCTATACGAAAAATTTTTCTATTCTCAACACGGGTTAATCCGCATAGTAAACAATTTTCTCGTCCTCATCTGTCACGTGGTATTTCTCCCGGAGGACTTTCCGGGCGTACTCCTTACTTTGCTTGATCCGGGATATTTCCTCCGATAAGCGCGAATTCTCTGACCGAAGCCCCGAGACCGCTTCCTCAAGTACGGCCCGTGATTTTATCAGGGAAAAATAACGACCAATTGATGTCTCGCCACGAAAAACCCCGACTGAGATTACCAAAGTAGCGTAGACGTACAAAAATCCAGCGCCACGTTCCAAAAGAAACGCGGCCACACCGGTTTGTTTAGTCTGCCGACGGGCGACCACAAAGCACCTCAGGACAATAATCTTTGGTCTATGTCTGGATGCCTTAATTATAGCATTGGTATTCGAAAATCAGTCAGCATCCGCTGACAAATGATGAGCCTCAACCCGGCGCAGGCCAATGTCTTTAAAGCGCACGAGAACTTTGGGACGGCCAAAATTCGTCTCGATTTGTTCAACAGTTCCGGGGCCGTAGGTCGGATGAAAAACAGCCGCTCCCTGCTCAATCATAGTTTCTGAAGAATTCGAAAAATGTCCGTCTTCCGAAGCGTAATCATAGTATTGGGCATCATCGCCGTCACTGCCCCGCCTGCCGTCGGCATGGGTGAGTTCGAGGGGGTTTTCTCCGCCTGGAGGCGTCAAAACACTGACGAATTTTGCTGGTATCTCCCGCAAAAACCTTGAAACATCATTTGTCTGAGTCTGCCCCCAGGTTCGCCTCATATAGGCGGCCGAGAGTGAAAGCTTTTTTCGGGCCCGGGTCATCCCGACGTAAAGAAGGCGTCTTTCTTCCTCAAGAGACATCTTGTCGTCACAGGAGTTAAAGTGCGGCAAAAGCCCATCTTCAAGCCCGACGACAAAAACACGGTCAAACTCAAGGCCTTTTGCCATGTGAAGGGTCATCATATTTACGCCCGCCTCGTCTCCCTCTGGGTCAGAGGCAAGCATAACGCCCTGAAGCCAGTCACTTATTCCTTGGCCAGGGTTGGTCTCGACGAATTCCGCGATTGCCGTCACAAGTTCCATGACGTTGTCTTGCTTGTCTTCTGACTGTTCCGGAAATTTTTTGGCGAGATAAGGGAAATAATTAATACGCTCAATCAGACTCTCTAGAAATTCCGGCAGTGGTGCCGCCGCGAGATGTGACTTTAGAGACTCCATCAACTCCACAAACGTGGAAATTTTATTTGAAAGCCTCGGCACTCCCTCCCTGGCGAGTTCTTTCGCTGCCTCCAAAGCGGAAATACCCTTGGCACGGCCCCGGGCTAAAATCGCCTCTTCCGCCGTATCTCCCAGGCCACGGGACGGCGTATTCATAGCTCTCAAAAAACTCACGTCATCTCGCGGGTTAACAAGTAGCTTGATGTAAGCTAAGACGTCTTTCACCTCAGCCCGGTCGTAGAACCGCACGGTACCGTAAATTTTGTAGGGGATGCGCTCTTTTCTAAGTGCGTCCTCTAACACCCGGCTCTGGCTATTTGTCCGGTAGAAAATCGCCACGCTGTCATATGGATATATAGACTTCTCTCTTTTGATGGTATCGGCCACCCACCAGGCCTCAAACTCACCATCAGTCTCATACCTGAAATCAATCAACTCACCCTGAGGATTATCGGTGCGTAGTGTTTTATCCGCGCGGGTTTTGTTGTGAGAAACTAGGGCGGCCGCGGCCTCCACAATTGTTGACGTGCACCTGTAGTTTTGCTCGAGCTTACACACCCTTACATTTGGGTGAGACTTGTCAAAATCGATAATGTTGGCAGGAACCGCGCCCCGCCAGCTATAAATCGACTGGTCGTCATCACCGACCACAAAGATATTTCGCCGCTCACCCGCCAAAAGATTTAAGAGCTCGATTTGTGGTTTATTCGTGTCCTGATATTCGTCGACCAGGATGTAACGATAGCGGTCTTGCATAAGTCTTCTGACGCGCTCATTGGTCCGCAGTAAAAGAAGCATATTCATAATTAGATCGCCAAAATCCATGGCATTGGTCAGGGCAAGCGTCTCCTGATAGGCCGCATAGACATCAATGCCGCCCAAGGGCATAAAATCACGAAATCGTTCTTTACTTGTCTCACGGTCAGAAGGGAATAGGCCCACGGTCTTGGCCTGATTAATCGCGTGACGGTATTCCGCTACGCTCGTATCTTTATCAAGCCTGAGATTGCCGCGGTGAATGATTTTTTTGATGACCGAATTTTGGTCGCTATCGTCGTAAATGGTAAAATCAGACGTGAACCCCAGCTCCGGCGCAAATTCTCTTAGCCACCGCGCACACGCGGAGTGGAAGGTAGATACGAGAGTTTTGTCGGCTACAGGACAAAGGCCAAGCACGCGCTCCCGCATCTCGCCGGCCGCTTTATTGGTAAAAGTCAGCGCCATGATCTGAAATGGCGAGACACCCTCCTCGATAAGCCATGCTATCCGCGTGGTGATGATGCGCGTCTTCCCGCTGCCGGCACCCGCAAACACAACGGCCGGCCCATCGCGGTGCATAGCTGCCTCGCGTTGCGACGGATTCAGGCGATCAAGAAGCTGGTCAGTCACCCTGATTACTCCGATTAGAGAAAAACTAATTAGAAATTAACGAAGCCATCACTATTCAACAGTGACAGACTTCGCCAGGTTACGCGGCTGATCAACATCGGTCCCACGTTTCACGGCAATATAATAAGCCAAAAATTGCAAAGGAATAACCGTCAATATTGTCTGCAGAGCACCGTCCGAGCTTTGCGGACAAGGGATATAATCCCGGCAAAGGGACTTAAACTTATCGTCATTTAAATCTCCAACCCCGATTACCACTCCCTCCCGGGCACGCACCTCCTCGACATTGGAGATCATTTTCTCGTAATGGAAATCTTGTGGTGCTACGGCTACCACTGGCATGTGACGGTCAATCAGGGCGATGGGCCCGTGTTTTAATTCGCCACCGGCGTAGCCTTCGGCGTGGATATAGGAGACTTCTTTAAGTTTTAACGCGCCCTCTAGGGCGATCATATAACTTGGACCACGACCCATGAAAATAAAATTAGGGGACTCGTAATACTTAGCCGCTACGTCCTCAATCAGCCCGGCCGCGTTGACCGCGCGGTCAACCGCCATGGGAAGTTGTTTGAGCGCCTGAATAGCCTGACCATAGACCTCTGGTGTCACGCGCTTTTTCTTCTCGGCGACCGCAAGACCGAAAAGGTAGTGGCAGAGTACCATGCTGGTGAATGCCTTTGTTGAAGCCACGCCAACCTCTGGGCCGGCTTCCATGTATAACGTCGATTTCGCCGATCTCGGGATACTTGAGAAACGGACATTACATACCGCGAACGTCTGGCAACCTTTTGCCGCCGCGTGCTTGATACAAGCCAGCGTGTCGGCCGTCTCACCGGACTGGGTTACCGCGATTACGAGTGTCTCTTTATCAAGATAGGGATCCCGGTTCCGAAATTCGCTCGCGAGCTCAACAGAAACCGAAACGCCAACAAATTGCTCGACGCAGTATTTTGAGATCATGGCTGAGTAGTAAGCTGTCCCGCAGGCGACATAGACGATACTTTTAACCTGACTCAAATCGAGATCATCAATACCCATTTCCTTAGTGTCGATTTTCCCGGTCTTTGAATCCACTAAACGGGCAATCGTTTGCGCGATCACAGCTGGTTGCTCGTGAATTTCCTTAAGCATGTAATGACGATAGCCCTGCTTTTCTGCGCTCGCCGCCGTCCAATTCAATACAGATGGCACTCTCGTAAGTTGCTTACCTGAGAAGTCCCAAAGCTCGACAGTTGATTTCGTCAGCCGCCCAATCTCACCGTCATTTAAGAAAATCACGGATTTGGTCAGAGGAAGCAGCGCCAGGGCGTCACTCGCGAAATAGTTCTCATCAGTTCCCGTACCGATAACCACCGGGGAGCCTTGCTTAACAAGATAAAGAGCGTCGGGCTCTCCGGCCCACATGATCCCAAGTCCGTAGGCGCCATGAAGCCTCGCGATAATTTTTAACAGCGCGTCTTTCATCTTGGGAGTGGATTTCAACTCCCTGGAAAGCAAATGCAAAACAACCTCTGAGTCCGTTTCGGATTTGAAACTATAACCGTCTTTTATGAGTTCGTTTTTGAGTTCTCTGTAGTTTTCAATAATCCCGTTGTGAATAAGAGCAAGATCACCTGATACGTGAGGATGGGCGTTTTGGGTCGTCGGAGCGCCGTGAGTAGCCCAACGAGTGTGTCCCATACCCATAAAGCTCTCTTGAGGCAAATCCTTGAGGTGTCCCTCAAGTCTCGCGAGTTTACCGTCACTTTTAACGGTGTGAATTTTACCGCCGCTTAACGTCGCGATGCCCGCGCTGTCGTAACCGCGATACTCAAGCCTTTGAAGACCCTCAAAAATGGTTCGCACACATGGTCTTTTGCCAATAAACCCAACGACACCACACATATTAAATCCCTTCGGAATTATATTTCTTTATCAATTATGACAGATTGGGGCATCACGCTCTGCCCAGCGGCTACCGTACTTCTGATAATCACCGCGTGCGCTCCGACCTTTACGCCGACTCCCAAGACCGCGTCCTCCAGTACCACTTGCGGGCCAATTTCGCAATTGCGGGCGATTCTTGTTTTGCCCTTTAAAACCACGCCAGATTCAATTTTTGAGTCCGACTCAACCGTAACGTCAGCTTCGACATAAACCGTATTGGGAAGACATATTGTCACACCACCTGCCATGAGTTCACGGGAGCGGCGAGCCACCATCGTGGCTTCAATGGCGGCGAGCTGTGCCCGGTCGTTTACGCCCGCGAACTCGGAGGCGGCGTTCGTCTCAAAAACAAACGCGGGCTCGCCACGTTTTACGGCCAGACCAAAGATATCTGTCAGGTAGAATTCTTTTTGTGAGTTGTTTGGGGATATCCCTTCCAAAAGCTCAAATAACCAACTGACGTTTGCGAAAATTACTCCGCTATTACAAATAGTTATATTTTTTGTCGCCGCATCTGCGTCGCGCTCTTCGATAACTCCGGCAAGGCCACCATCGGGCGTTTTAATGATGCGGCCATATCCTTTTGGCTCAGCGACATTCATGCCGAGAATCGCCAAACGCTTATTAGACGCCAAGGACGCTTCCATGAACTCACGAATTGTCTCAGGATTCATCGCGGGAGTGTCGCCTGCGCAAATTAAGACCCAATCGGCTTTAGTTGATTTTCCGGACACTAGTTCACTGCCAGCCCATGAAGGAGTTTTGGCGCCTAAATAAGCGGCGGCCGCCGCGGCGACAGCGTCGCCTGTTCCCTGTTGCTTCTTTTGAACGGCGATTCTCGTCTGGGGGTGGGTCTTTAATAAGAAGTCAAACACTCCTGTGTCTTGCGATAAAACAAGAGTTATATCGGCGGCTCCCGCCTGCTTGACAATATCCATGACCCACTCAATCATCGTCCGGCCCATTACCGTATGCAGAGCCTTTGGATGAGTACTTTTCATGCGCGTGCCTTTACCGGCCGCAAGAATCAGCGCTGATATGGTTTGATTGGTTTTACTGACAACAGGTTCGATCATATGATACGTCTCGCTTGGGACAAAAACTGAATTCACTTGCAAAGTGCACAGTTTAGTTCTTTTACTAGGGATGGTCACAGCTTATTTGGCTTGTGGCCTAATTTGTCTTGCGACGACAAGGTGTCTTTTAAATTTCCGGAAGGGGACTCAGTGGGACTGTTTGATTTTATTAAGAATCTTGGGGGAAATTCCGATACTAAGATTCAAAAAGCGGGTGCCCTGGCCAAAAGCCCTAAAGCTGTCCGGGAAGACCGTCTTGCCGCCATCGAGTATCTGGCCGACGATGCCCCGGACGCCTCTAAAGCCGTCCAGGCTTTGCTGGAGAGATTTGAATTCAGTCTTGAGCACGGTATCAATGACACCAGAGAAAAAGAGAAGGCCATGGAAGGGATTATCCGCCGTGGTGATGAGGCACTTCCGCTTGTCTTAATCTATCTTAAAAGCACGACTCGTATTGCCTGGCCGATAAAAATTCTTAAGGCTCTTGGTCGTAGCGAGGAGCACGTGATTGAGTGCCTTCTGGGCACGCTGGAATACGATGATGTCTCATTTGATCAGGCTAAAACAGATAAAAACTACGATATACTTTGTCACCTTGCCGACTACAAAAAATCTGGCCTAAAGGAGAAAATAACTCACTTCCTTAAAGACCCGGACGAGCGCGTTCGCTACGCGGCAGCCGAAGTATTAATGGAGCAAGATATCCAGGAAACCGGCGAGACACTAGAAGCCCTCATGCGTGATGAAAATCCTGACAACTCCCGCATCCGACAGACGGTGGTCAGAAAATACCTTGAACAGAGCTGGGTTGTGAGCAAACCCGAGGCCTTTGCCAATAGGCAGGTCATCGGCCCGGTGTTCGTCAATGAGCAAAATCGTCTTTTTGTTAATCAGTCTTAGGCTGGACGCTACGAGTGGGGGCTGCTTTTACGGAAATTGATCCAGAAAAACTCTGCCAGGTTGAGATACACGCGACCCGCCTTGAAACCAGTCGTAAGTTTTACGAGGAAGTATTCGGCTGGAAAGCCGCTCCCGCCGAGATTCACAATTATCTCGTTCTTGAGGTTCCGGAGACCTGCCCTTTTGGAATCAGCATTGTGCCTTCTATGGGAGCTCGACAGTCGAGCGGCCAGATTATTCTTTATTTTCAGGTCAACGACGCCGCGAAAATCGCCGCACGAGCCGAACAATTCGGCGGCTCAAAAAAATTTGGCCCAACAAAACTTACCGCTTACGGCAACATATGGCAGATCACTGATCCCGACGGACACAAATTCGGACTCTTTGAGAAGCAGGTAAGTAATGTCAGACGTGACCCAGGTCAGGCCGACAATTGATTCTATTAGCTAAGTCAGGCGCCGCTCAATAGCTGGATTAAGTCTAGTCACCAGCTCATAGTGAATCGTCTCTGACCACGAGGCGACATCAGACGCTGAAACGTATTCTTGTCCATCCCTGCCGATAAGAGTGACGACAGCGCCTACAGCCGTTTTAGCCGAGATGTCTGTTACATCTACCATCATCATGTTCATACAAACGCGACCGACAACCGGGCAGCGCTCGCCGTGGATCAAAACATATGCCTGAGTTCCTGACGCGATCCTTGGATAACCCTCAAAGTAACCTACGGGAACCACTGCGACTCGCATCGCGTGCCGGGCTTTAAACGTACACCCATAGCCAACATACCGCCCTTGCGCCACATCATTGAGGCTTGTGATTTTTGCCCGCCAACTCAAAACCGGCTTTAGGTCGATAACATCACCGTGAAGTTGTTTATAGGAGATCTTAGTGGCCTGACTGGGCCAAAACCCGTATATCGAGATACCGACTCTGGCCAGGTCAAAGCGACTCTCGTCCAAAATCAAAGTTGATGCTGACGACGCGCTGTGGGTGATTACGTCAAACCCACGACCGGTAAATGCTTTCACCGCGACGTCAAATCGATTCAATTGTACCCGTGCATATTCATGCTCGGTCACATCCTCAACGTTAGCAAAGTGCATG
This sequence comes from Oligoflexales bacterium, assembly GCA_947468665.1. Taxonomy (GTDB): domain Bacteria; phylum Bdellovibrionota_B; class Oligoflexia; order Oligoflexales; family RGVZ01; genus CAMDKS01. The sequence continues at coordinate 34,820 of CANILH010000019.1, forward strand.
CAAACGCCGCGAATAAGCTTTTTGTCTGCGAGAAGTTTTTCCGCGAGGCTGAACGCGTCCTCTGGATGAAAGCCCTGACGGCTCATTCCGGTATCAAACTCTATATGAAGCTCTGGTTTTGTCTTTGAGGCAAGCCACGCGCTAATTCCCTCGCTGTGGCCGACAAATAATTCAAGTTTGTGCCTGGCGGCCTCAGCCATCTCATCGGTCAGGAAGGGTCCGACAACCAATATCCTTCCCGTGAACCCAAAACTTCTGAGATCTTTGCCCTCAGAGACATAATTAACGGCGATCCATCCGGGGTTCTCAGATTTCAGGGCTTCCCATGTTTCCCGAAGCCCGTGACCATAGGCATTACTTTTAAGCACGGGAGCCAGACGCTCTTTGCCGACAATACCCGCGAAAACGCGAACATTATGTCTGAGGTTCTCGCCATTAATCTCAATCCATGTGTGCATAAAACCCACCAGCCTGACGGTTACTCGTCCATACCAGTGATTATTGTATCAATTGACAGGCGTTCCGAAAACTTTAAGCGCGAACACTTTCGCCATAGGCCCATCAACAGGACCAACAAGGGGGGCTGTCAAGGTCTGACCGGAAACCACGTGACTCAGGTCGCAAACCGCGTCGCTTCCACCAGCTACGCTAGCCATAGCAAAATTACCAAGAGAGTCCTCGCCCACTATGAGCCCAAGACGCTCCGCGCAAGTTAACGGGGCACCTGCGAGAAGCCAGTCACCAGATCCCTGTCTTGTGGTCTTAACTGACGTAACGGGTAAAAGGCGGAAATTAAACCTGGCTCGACGGGAAACTTCGGCCACCTGATCCATGCTTAAAGCCGTAATTTTTTGACCTCGAGCGACCTGCATCGCTTTGACCGTATAAGTCGTCAATGTCAAATGAGAACCGCGGCACGCGACATTAGGGGCGTAAGCCGTCATAACGGCAATATCATTTCCGGATTTTCCCGTAAAAAGAATACCCACCGCCTTTTCCTGACAGTGGCCGTCATAGGTTACCGTTAACAGGCCCTCGCCTGAAAGACTCACCTTGGAGGGGGCTCGAAGCCTTAAACTGAATAAATCTTTCATGTGACCAGGACGGGCGCCCAATAAAACCTCACTGGGGTTAACTCTAATACTGGCCAAGGAGCCTCGACGAACCTCGCGAACGCAACTCGGTGCGGCGTGAGCAAGCGAATGTTCCTCAGGAATCTCGGCGATGTAAACTCCGAACCGACGAGCTGCACCACTGGTGACTGGGCTGATCAAAAGCCCTAAGGTCTGGCGACAGGTGTCTTGCCAGGAGGCAATCAACGCATGACCGGAAAATGCCACGTCTAAAACTTCCTGGAGCATGATTCTCCTGGGCTCAGTTAAGGCCACGCTTTCCACAGGCCGCGCAGTCGCCACCGGTATCACAAGCTCTTGTCTGACGGGCAGAGCGGAACACTGGGTAGCGGGACGATAAACCGCCACACCAAGTCGCACCTTCTTTGAAGACTCACTGACTAAAATCCCCTGAAAAGTCTCACCACAGGCCCGCTCAAACGCGACCCGGATGAGCCGCCCGTCGCGGCCGGCCTCGGCTTGATTAAGAATCTCAATTGGCTTTACGTATATTAGCTTTGACTGTTCGCCAGTTGCGCCATTGGCAGCTGGTACAACGGCTGAGTTTAGGATGAAGGGTAATATTTTTAGAAACTGGCGCATGGAGATACCCCTCCCCCTAACGGGGCTAAATGATCGAATATGCGTTTGTGTGGAGGGCTTTTTAATAAAAATAAGCTTAAAAGTCAATATTATTTTATGGTTTTTATTAAAAATGCCTGTCTTTCGCGACATACATGGGGCGCACGGCCTGGGGGGGGGCCCTGGCATCCAGGCTCAATTCCCCTGAAAGGCTGGTAAACAGAGGGTTGCATCCCTTCTGTCTCTCTGGTACATTCCCTGCCTTAACCGACGTCTTGTTATTTAACCATCTGAAATAACACGTCTTTTTAGCTACTGGAGTTCCTTTGACATGAGTAAGCGTACATTCCAACCTCACAACAAGCGTCGCGTTCGTGTCCACGGATTCCGCGCGCGTATGAAATCTCCCGCTGGCCGCGCCGTTCTTGCGCTTCGCCGTGCCAAAGGCCGCAAAAAGATAGCTGTTACCGCTTACGAGAAGTGATCAACCCTTTGACGGCTTTCGTCACAGGTGTTTATTACTAGACAGTAAGACGTAGACAGCAAAAGCGTGGGTCCATAACCCGCGTTTAAGGTTTCTTTTTGCGTTTTTCTAATGGCATGGGCACATGCCATTACGCCCGAAAATGGAAAGTGATCGTATGCCGGGTTTCTCAAAATCACAGCGACTGTTGTCCAAGAAAGACTTCGAGACATCGTTTGATGGCTCTGGCCTTAAACAAGTCTGCGGCGGTTTTGTACTGGTGGCATCACGTCCAAGAATTGGCAAGCCCGCAAGACTTGGTCTTGTGGTAAGCGGTAAGGTCGGAAACTCTGTTGTCCGTAACCGCGTTAAAAGATCCGTCCGCGAAGTGTTCCGAAACGAGTTGGCCGCGATGCCATCTCTTTCTGGCCGCGATCTGGTAGTTATCGCGCGGCCGAGCCTCGTTGACCAGAAAGGGCACGTAAAGCCCGATCTAAGGGACTCGTTACGGTATTGTGTTGGACGCCTCGTGAAGCGGCTGGTGCCAACGCCCCCCAAAGACCCGCCTAGTGAACCACGTTGAAAAGGTCTTTTGTTAGTTCTGTGCTCAAAGTTTTGATTCAGCTATACCAGCTCCTCTTGTCTCCCCTCCTTGCCCTTCTCGGTGTTAGCTGCCGTTTTTACCCCACATGCTCTCGGTACGCGAGCATGTGCTTAGACAAAGAACCCTGGCCCAAAGCCCTAGTTAAAATTTTCCGCCGCCTCATTAAATGCGGCCCATGGCATCCGGGAGGAGTCGACCTACCATGAAAAGCCAAGACAAAGACCCAACCTCAAGTAAGGGCACGTTTATCGCGATCGCCCTTTGCGTAGGGCTTTACCTCGCGTGGAATCAATACCTAACCCGAAAATACCCTAGCTTTGGTACGCGCAAAGATGTCGCCACTGAGACTGCTGCGCCAAAACTTGCCACCTCGCCAAATGTACCGACGGCACCCCAGCAGGCGGCACCGCCTGAAACGGCCACGGCTGTTGTTACCGCCCCTCTGATGGCACCTTCTGACCTGGTTTTTGACACCAAAGACGTTAAATTCACATTTTCTCAAAACCTCGCGTCACTTTCCTCCGCCGAGCTTAAAAACTACAAGTCCACAAATAACGCCGACAGCAAACAAGTTGAGCTTTTCGACCGTCCCGCGGCCGTTGAGGCATTCGCCGGTAACGCACCCGCGCGGACCGGCAGCCTGGCATTTACCGGCTCAAGATCTGGAAACAACATCACGTTTACCCGGGTAGATGGTCCGTGGAAGATTACTCACAACTGGACGATTCCCGCCGAAGGTTACGCTGGTAAGTTGAACATCACCTTCACCAACACAGCCGCTGAGCCAAAAGCACTTGTCGCCACTGTACTGACCGAATTTGGCGCGGCGATGCATGAAACAAAAACATCATTTTTCGCTCCGGGACAACCTGGGGAAAAGCCAAGATTTCTGACTCAGACTGACGGAAGTGACGACTTTAAGAATTTGGACGAGTTCTGCAAAGATCAGACACTTGAGATAAAAGCCAAAGACCGCAAACTTGATTTTTACGGAATCGATTCGCATTATTTCGCCTTCGCCCTGATCCCTGACGCCAAGGCAACCTACCGCACGGCTTTCTCAGGACGCGGCACATCCGCCGCCCCTCTCTGCGAGATTACAACCTCCGCGACCAGTGACTTTGGCGCGATCGCTCCCCAGGCGAGTGCGAGTCTCGCCTATGATGTTTGGTTTGGCCCAAAGGAAGTCGAACTCTTGTCGGCGTTTAATCCACATCTCAAAACCACTCTTGGCCTTGGCTGGCTTGATATGATCGCTCACCCGCTTTTGCTCTCAATTAAGGGACTTCATAAATTTACCGGCAATTACGGTATCGCGATTATTTTGCTGACTCTTCTTTTGAAAGTTCTCTTTTTTCCGCTGACCAAGCAAGCGGCCCAAAGTGCCGCCAAAATGAAAAAACTCAACCCGGAGATGGCCAAAATCCGGGAACGGTATAAAGCCGACCCGCAGAAGATGCAGATGGAACTAATGAAGTTCATGGGCACCCATAAAATCAACCCCATGAAGGGTTGTCTGCCGATCTTGCCGACTATCCCCGTTTTCTTCGCGCTGTTTCGCGTATTATCGGCCTCCATTGACCTGCGGCATGCGCCGTTTTACGGCTGGATCATCGATCTCTCGGCAAAAGACCCGTTCCTGGTGACGCCAATTATCCTCACGGGGGTTATGTTCATCCAGGCAAGACTAACTCCCATGACCGGCATGGATAAGTCTCAAGAGAAGGTCATGATGTTTATGCCGCTTATTTTTGGCGTCATGATGATAACCCTGCCGTCTGGTCTCGTTCTTTATATGTTGACCAACACCATCGTATCGATCGCGCAACAACAATACCTGAACCGGAAGTTCGCGAATATTTGATATTCGCTCACAGATAGAAATAGTGAAGACAATAAACAAACAGGAGTCAGAAATGCAAACAAACCGAAGCAGTCAAACCATCCGAATCGAAGCCAAATCCGTCGAACAGGCCATCACATTAGCCTGCGTTAAGCTTAACGTCGCAAAAGAAGCTTTGGACTTCAAAGTTCTAAAAGAACCCAAAGCCGGCCTGGTCAGCTTTTTTATGGGAGCCAAAGCCGAGATCGAAGCGTGGCCAAGGTCTAACGGCGCCCGCGGTGGACGTCATGACCGCAATGATCGCGGCGACCGCAAGGGAGCTCAATCTAGTCACCGTGACTCTGCCTCCGCGAGTGAAGGCGAGACTAATCGTGACGGTGGATCCGGACATAACCGCGGCGGCAGAGACGACCGTCGCCACCAGGCCAAAGGTAACGGCCGTGATCGCCCCCGCCGTGAGGAGAGAGCGCCACGTGAAGAGAGAGCGCCAGCGGAACCGTTAAGCCCAGAAGTTCAGGCACAACTTGAGAAAGATATTTGCCAATTCTGCAAAGAAATCTGCGAGAGGGTAGTTGGCGAGTCTGTAGCGGTAACTTACGCGATGACTGATGGCAAACTAAAACTAGAGATCGATAACGCCGCGGTTGCTGAGATTATCCAGACCAACACAAAGTTCGTGGAAAGTCTCGAGCATATTCTTCGCAAAAGACCCCGTCACCTTAAGCAGGAGCTGCCTTTCCGTATCTTTATTGACGCACAAGGCAGCCGCAAAGGACGTGAGGAAGAACTCGCGCGCATCGCCATAGAAAAAGCGGGGGAAGTTGTCGCTACTGGCCAAAAATGCGTTCTTGATATTAAGAGTGCGGCTGACCGCAAGATCATCCACATGGCTCTTGAAAACGATACCCGCGTCTACACAAAATCAATTGGCAACGGCCCCAGCCGCAAGCTGATGATCCTTCTGGCCCGCGGACGCCGTAACGAGCAGTCAAACGAGCAGGGAAGCGATCAAGATAATGATTCAAACTCGGATTCAAACGCGTAATCCCGGCATACATAAAGTGAAACCAGATGCTTCGCCCCCATGACGAACATCCCATAGTGGCCCTCGCCAGCGGCTCCGGTCCCGGAGCCGTTGGCGTTATCAGACTTTCCGGCAGTCAGTGCTGGGATGTCATAAAACCCTGTTTTGGCGGCAAACCAGTCCCCACTGAACGTTTGGCCTCCCTCCGTATATTTAGAGATCCAAAGACCTCTGAGATCATCGACGATCTTGTGATCATTTATTTCAAAGGGCCTAGATCTTTTACCGGGCAGGACACCGTGGAACTTTACTGTCACGGTGGACCGTTCATCATCCAGCGAATCCTGGGTGTTTTACACTCCCAGGGAGCCAGACCCGCTGTGGCGGGTGAGTTCACCAAAAGAGCACTATTAAACGGCAAACTTGACCTCACGGCTGCCGAGGGAATCAAAGACCTCGTTGAGGCTCAGTCGCGGCAGCAATGGCTCGCCGGCCGCCAGCTTTACTCAGGAAAATTAAAACTCCAAATAGAGACACTCAGAAAAGAACTGATTGGCGCCATGGCATACCTTGAGGCCATGATTGATTTTCCAGATGAGGGCGACACGCAGCATGTTGGCCTCGGCCAGGTCCGAAGCCGCCTTAAGGATGTGAGCTCAAAACTGGGCGCTCTAATTTCAACCTTTCAAAGTGGCCGGGTCGCCAGTCGCGGCCTTATGGTCGCCTTCGCCGGAGCACCCAACGCCGGAAAGTCTACACTTCTTAATACACTCCTCGAAAAACAGCGCGCTATTGTAAGTCCTGTCGCCGGAACAACAAGAGACTACATCGAGGAGGCTTGTCTGATCGATGGTCGTCTTGTGCGCCTGGTTGACACGGCAGGCCTTCGCGATACAAATGATCTTGTCGAACGGGAGGGTGTTGAGCTCTCGCGAAAAATTATGTCAGAAGCTGATGTTGTAATTTCTCTTAACGCGACGGACTCCTCTGATCACGAGCGTGAGGAATTAGCGAAAATAACCTCAAGCGTCTCGTGCCCGGTTTTACGGGTACAGACAAAGGCAGACCAGGGAACACCTGCTTGGGCCACCGGCATGATCCAGATAAGTTGCGAGACTGGAGTTGGTCTGGCAGGTCTTCGTGAGACGCTTGCACGCCTGGTTGATGAGCACACGGGCAGTCTTGAGGAAAAACCATTTCTGACGTCTCAAAGACAACAATCAGCACTCGCCATGGCAATGACCTCGCTTGAGAGGTTTGCGTCACAAGACAAATCCGGAGCCGGACATGAAATGCTCGCGTTTGAGCTTCAAGAAGCCTCAAGAGCCCTGTCGGCTGTCATTGGAGACGTCTCTCATGAGGATATTCTGGATAAAGTCTTCAGCGAGTTTTGTATCGGCAAGTAGTTAACGGCTTGCGCTGTGATAAACGTGTAATCTCCAATGACGGTTCAACGCTGTCTGGATCATCAGAATATATGCCGGTGGAAAAATGGCCGCGATCGTAGCCATCACGGGACTAACCGTATGGTAGCCGTTTTGCTCCTCCATATTACGCACCATCCTAGCCACCATGTAGGCTAATATAAGATGCACGCCAGGAATCATGCACATCCACATTGGAAGAATAAAGTTCATCCGGCTGGCGCCGTTTAAATGCCAGCTGACCTCCTCACTTGCGCGAGTCATCCATGCCCACCAGTATCCACCGAGGGTGATAGGAATATAGACGAGAGCACCGAGGGCTGGAGACGTGATGCGTCCCAGTCTCAATCGACTGGAGACTGCGAGGTACCGCTGCTCAAAGGTATCTCTTGGAAGGGTGTTTTGAGCCTCGGCCGCTTTTTGCGCGAGCATTGCCTGCCTGGCCGCAAAATGGCGATTTTTACGTTCCTCGGCGAGCGCCAGTTTTTTATCTTTGCGGGTCAACTTATGAGACACCTGCCTATCAGCGGCAAGGGAATTCGGGGCAACAGTCCGGGTTCTAAAAGCGGCGTTTTCCAACGGTGGGGCGACTACGGAGGTAAGATCTCTTTGAGCTGACTCTATTTTTTGTCCCGCGGCAGTGATCTCCCTGGATTTTGGGCCAAGGTTCTTAGGGATGGGATCCAATCTTTTCGCGGCATCAGGATTTGTAGTGCCGGCCTGACCCAAGTGATCAGCGTAACGACCTGCCATTGAGTAAATTTCAGCGAAATCTTGAATCGGATACCACTGTGAAAATCCCTTGCGACTGACCATCCTCGCCTGGCCGGAGGATGCTGCCTTAGGCCGCGAAAAGGTCTCCTTCGCGTTTATAGGACCTATCACCTGACCGTCCTCAAAGAGATACCAGCCACCATCCCACAAGCTCGGCTGCTCAAGTGACGCGGGGGCCTCGGTCCGTCTGGACATCTGATCTTCTGACATACATCGCCTCCCTGGCAATGAATTCATTATTTTTATGCAGTTGCTTTGTTAATTCTAGCTTAAACATAAGCCAGAGCACAACAAAAACCAAATTTTAGCCCACTTGGGGCTAGTCCATATTTGCTGTCATCGGCTACTATCCAGATCGCCCTAGCCAGGCAAGGGGCTCATGCCCGCTTTATTTCAACAAGGCTACCCGAGGGGGACGACAAAACTGTGGATGAGATTATTTCGACCCGCGCAAAGTATTGGGCCACAAGCCCCGGTTTTGACGAGAGCACTCGCCATGAGATTCAATCACTTCTCAGCTCGGGCAACGAAAAAGAGCTGTCAGAGCGCTTTTACCGCGACCTGGAGTTTGGTACGGGCGGCCTGAGAGGGATCATTGGCGCGGGCACAAACCGCGTGAATATTTACAATATCAGGAAGGCCACCACTGCACTCGCTCTCTATCTTCGGCAGGTTCACGGCCAAAATACCGCTCTAAAAGTCGCCATTAGCCACGATTCGAGGCATTTTTCGAGAGAATATGCGGTTGCCACCGGTGAGGTTTTTGCAGCCCACGGCATAAAAGCCCTGATTACCAAAGAGTTAAGACCGACTCCCATGCTTTCTTTTATGGTTCGTCACTTCCACTGTGCCGCGGGAATCTGTGTCACTGCAAGTCATAACCCGCCAGAATATAACGGCTACAAGGTGTACTGGGATACTGGAGCCCAAGTCATAGCGCCCCATGATAAAGCTATTATCGCGAAATATGGCGAGCTCACCCGCTATGAGGACCTTCGATTTCTTCCCGTCGAAAAAGCCAAGCTTGAGGGATTTTTTGAGGAGATTGGCGAAGAACTGGACGAGGCTTATTTTAAAAAAGTCTCGGGCCTGAGCCTTAGGAAAGAGGGGCGGCCGGGATTTAAAATCGTTTACACCCCGCTCCACGGAAGCGGTTTATACCCTGTAACCGAAATGCTTCAGCGCATAGGCTTTGAGAATGTTCTCGTTGTCCCGGAACAAAAGTATCCTGACGGCCGGTTCCCCACAGTTAAATATCCCAACCCCGAGGAGCCGGAAGCTCTGCGACTGGCGTTGGAGCTAGCCCGCAAGGAAAAGGCCGATCTTGTTATTGGCACCGACCCCGACGCTGACCGCATCGGTATTATTGTAAGAGAAGGGGACGACTATACGTTTTTTAACGGCAACCAAATCGGGTGTCTTCTAGTCGATTTCTTTCTTTCGGCCACCCAAGACGCCGGTCTCATGCCGAAAAACCCACTCGTCATAAAAACTATCGTCACTACGGATCTTCAAACGGATATTGCCGCCGAATACGGCGCCACCTGTGAGGAGACGTTGACTGGCTTTAAGTGGATCTGTGGCCTGATTGAAGATTACGAGACGGGCAAGCTTAAGCCCTACCGCAAGTACGTCTGCGGCGGAGAGGAGAGCTACGGCTTTCTCGCCGACTCGTTTGTACGCGATAAGGACGCCGTAAGTGCCGCCTGCATTGCATCTGAAATGGTCGCCTACTACAAAAGCCGCGGACTCACCTGTTCACAGGTTTTAGACCGCGTATTTCAGAAGCACGGGCTTTATCAGGAATCACTTTTCACTGTGACCATGCCAGGCAAAGACGGCGCCGACGCCATGAAACGTATGATGTCATCCATGCGGTCAAAGCCACCGGTCGCA
>CANILH010000020.1 GCA_947468665.1 Oligoflexales bacterium
AAAAATGAATCCGATTGGAAAAAATGCAGCCTCGATAGTTATGGCTTAGCAATAGTCTGGTCATCACGGTTTGAGATCCATGTTGATCAGATCATCGGACTCGCGACAAAACGGGAAAAAATCTCTAAAGCAGGCTGATCGCTATTTCAAGACCACATAAAGTTCTCCCGAGACGAAGAACTGGACGTTGATTTCCATGCCGCGACTGAATTTATGGGACCGCTTGTTTTTTGTATCTCTGTTCCGATTGGGTAATGGCGTCGTCGACAACGTTGTGACCGCCGCATTGTTGGCGAGTTGCGCAAGCTTGGCAAAGTCATCTCAAAGTCCACGGTTTTTTTTACTGTCGATACCGCGTTTTTAAAACACCTTTACGAATTTGCCCTTATGGACACAAGTACCAGGCAAAATATCAGTGTTGCCGTTACAAGACATCCAACCGCCGTATGGCTTGAAAACGTCTTACGGAGCGCTCTCATGGACATAAAAGACTGTCCAAAGTTTATCGTGAGCGCTTGGTTGACGGGCTGATTGTTGATTACAGTATCGCGGCGTGACTTTTTGGACAGAACGTGCAATCAAGTTGGATAATAGCCCGTAATTATTGAATTTGTGGTAAATTGAAAAATATTGTATTTTACCTCAAGGTAATTTATAATTTTATTTGATTTACCATATTTACTGTAATTATGGATAGTTATGATTCGAGACTCTAGAAAATACGTTTTGAAGTTTTTAGATTCGGCAGCAATACATAGTAATGTCTTGCTCGTTCAAGGTGCTCGACAAGTAGGCAAGACATACCTTTTACGCTCGTGCCTTGAGGGAAAAGAAAAAACCATCTCCATTAATTTGGAAAAAGAACCGCAAACGAAGCTCGCTATTGAAGCGACCAAGTCATTTGAAGAGTTTACCGAACTATTAATTCGCAGGCATAATTTCAAAGCTAATGCCGGCTACACGCTTTTTATCGACGAAGCGCAAGAGAGCGCCAAACTAGGATCCTACGTCCGTTTTATGAAAGAAGAATGGTCAAACACTAAGTCCATTCTTACCGGTTCCAGTATGAAACGACTTTTCCGCGGTGATGTTAGAGTCCCCGTTGGACGAGTCGACTATTTAAACATCCAAGGATTTTCATTTCGTGAATATTTGCGGATGAACGAATGCGAATCCTTGCTCGATGACGCGAAATCATCAGCCGTAATCTCCAACGAGCTCCATCAAATTCTTCTATCCAAATTCGACCGATTTCTCATCGTTGGTGGACTGCCCGATGCCGTGATCGCCCAAAAGAACGGCGCCGATTTCGAATCTGTCTTAAACTTCATTACAGCGTCGCAGTGCGAGGATTTTCTACGAATCGAGGACGTTAAAAGCTATCTTTTTCTTGACGCGCTTAAGGGTGTATCAAACCACGTCGGTAGTGCGGCCAAATTTACCCATATTGCGGCAAATAATTATGACGCCAAAAAAATAATCCAAAAACTCCAAGAGTGGTCGATCGTTTACGAAATTGATCAACAAGGCGAATCACCAACGCAGAATTTTGCGCCCAAGAGATATCTTTATGATCTAGGGGTGCTGCGATTTATTAGAGAACCCTCGATTCCGACAATATCCATCATCCACACTATCGACGAACGCCTCAGAACGCCTCTAGGTGGCCTCATGGAGAACGCAATACTACTACAACTTCTGGCAGGATCCGGTGGACTGAATTTTATTTCCGGTTGGAAAAAAAACCACAAAGAGCCCATAGAAGTCGATTTCGTAACAAAACACGACGGAATACCCCTGCCAATCGAGGTGAAAGCGACGTTGAAAGCAAATGAACGCCATTGTAAAAACATAGTTCACTATTGTAAATTGTTTGCTCTAAAGAAAGGAGTCCTGTTTTCATTGGACAACAGACGAGTGTTCAAATGCGGTGCCGTCGATATAGAAGTTCTGCCAGCATATTTGGCCGAGGTCTTGACGTCAAAAAGTCTATAGCTATGTGTATTGCTACTACAGGGTTATGAGTGCGATCCTGAATGTTTTGTAACATCATGATTTTGTTTATACATTCCATACACAGCAGGCTATGCAGAGCTTTTTGCACATCGGGTTACTACGGGTGGGAACGGATAGTTTCGGATGGTTGTTGACCATCGTCAAAGAAGTTTGATATGGTTACATACATACCTATATGGTAGAGGTGCTATGGAGTTTGAATGGGATTTGTCAAAAGAGTCGGAAAACATCAGAAAGCACTCTGTTACCTTTGGCGAAGCTTCCAGCTGCTTTTCTGACCCTCAAGGCATTCAGTTGATGGATTCGGAGCATTCAAAATCCGAGGTTCGATATTTTTTGGATCGGAAAGTCAACTGAGGGTCGGGTGTTGACGACACGTTTTACGCTGAGGGGCGATGTCATCAGGATCATTGGAAGTGCCAATTGGCGAAAATTTAGGAGGATATACAGTGAAGCAACCAAGAATTAAAGACTTAAAGATAGATCTCAAGGGCACTGAAAAAATGCGGGCTCGAATGGCCAAGGTAAAGAAAACTAAGATCACTGTAAACGTCGATGAAGACCTATTGAGCGCTCTCAAGTTAAGATCTGATGAAAGCGGTGTCCCGTATCAGGTCCTTCTTAACAAGTTACTTAGGGCATCCATTGCAGATCAGATACAGGGCGACGAAGCGGGCAGGCTTGACCGTTTGGAAAAGGATGTTGCTACTTTGAAACGCAAACTGTCTGCGTAGAGGCGTTGCCCGCGCCAATAGTTAGCTAGCTCTAATTCAACCTCCTCACCGGCAGACTCCAAAAATTTCTTTACTTTCCGCCAATGAACTCTGACCATTTTGCCCGTCAGTTTTTTTTGTTCCTCAACTGACTCGATACGCCTGCATGCTTTATCTAGGCACCAGAAAAAAAACTCTTTGCCTTTGCTGTCTTGCATTTGTAGGTGCATGTAGTCGCCCTGCTCCACTGCAAGAAATTTGCCCTCAGTTACTTTCGTCTCTATAGCAGACTTAGACTTGGTTTTAGCAGACGCAGCGCCCGAAACGAACAAGGCAAGCCCCAAAAACACATAAAACATATTCATTAAAGAAGCTCCTATGTAGGCAATACACGAAAAATTTTCGAACACAAAAGTAAATGTCTGGTGTAAAATCCAGAATCAAATGATTTTGACTAAAAGAATAAAGAGTCCACCATGCTCCTCACCATCACCAACGACGTTGCGCCAGGCAGCTTGCATGCCGCCACCGATCTTGGTTATCTGTTGCACAAAAACCCCACGCGCGCCCATGAGTTAAAACTCTCATTCGGCACGGCCCATCTTTTTTATACCGAGGCGACCGCGAGCCGCTGCACGGTATGCCTCCTCCTCGATATCGACCCCATTAGCCTGGTGCGCGGCAAGGGTCGGCAGGATAGCCGCGACGTACCGTACGTGAATGACCGCCCTTATGTGGCTTCGTCCTTTTTGAGTACGGCAATTTCTAAGACCATGGGTACGGCCATGAGTGGTCGCTGCAAGGATCGACCAGAACTCGCCGAGCTGCCCCTAAACTTGACGGTAGCTATTCCGGTGCTTCCCTGTCGCGGCGGTGAAGTCTTGCTGCGGAGACTTTTTGAGCCTCTAGATTATGACATCGAAGTCACCTCAGCTCCCCTAGATGAGCGTTTTCTGGAATGGGGCCAAAGTCCCTACCTAAACCTGCGTCTTACCAAACAAACCACTGTCGCGGAATTGTTGTCTCATCTGCATGTGTTGATTCCTGTGCTTGACGATGACAAACACTACTGGGTTGCGGAAGGCGAGGTCGACAATATTCTTCGCCGAGGCGAGGGCTGGTTAGCTGGCCATCCTGAACATAATCTAATTATGCGCCGCGCACTCAAGAACAAGAGAGATCTCTATGGCCCGGCTTTGGAGCGACTGGCCGTGGTCGACGATGTACCACCCAATGAAAACGACGCAATGATCGAGTCGATAGAATCTGTCTCTGAACGTCCGGGAAGCCTCAACGAGCGCCGCCTTCAGCATGTTGTTAAGACGCTCAAAGAACATGCCGTTCATCGGGTGGTCGATTTAGGGTGCGGCGAAGGCCGACTCCTCCGTCTACTTCTCGACGACCAACAGTTTACCCAAATTTCCGGCATGGACGTCTCGCAAAGCGTGTTAAAGCGCGCCGCCCGCAGACTAAACCTCGAAAAATTACCTCGACTCGTTCGCGAGCGATTAACGCTATTTCAAGGCTCATTGGTCTACCGCGACCAACGCCTTTGCGGTTACGATGCCGCGACCTTGATTGAAGTCATCGAGCATCTCGATGCGGAGCGACTCTCAACTTTAGAAAAAATCGTCTTCGGCTTCGCTCGCCCGGACGTGGTCATCGTCACCACACCCAACATCGAGTACAACGTCAACTACATCGGATTTGCTCCCGGACAATTTCGCCATGATGATCATCGGTTTGAGTGGACTCGCGCCGAATTTAAGGAATGGGCGTCGAGGGTTGGCACGGAATATGGTTTTACGTTCACCCATTCGGCGATCGGTGATGAGCATGAATCTTTGGGCTCACCAACTCAGATGGTTGTTTTTCGCAAAGTAAATGCTACGGAAATTAAAGAGGTCAACCCATGACCAAAATCGTGATCCCGGAATTGTCGTTAGTCACGCTAGTCGGTGTATCTGGCTCCGGGAAATCTACGTTTGCTCGTAAGCATTTTCTACCGACGGAAATCGTATCGTCTGACTATTGCCGTGCCGTTATCAGTGACTCTGAACAAAACCAGGAAGCCACAAGTGACGCCTTTGACCTGCTGAATTTTATTGTAAATAAACGGCTCGTACGGGGCAATCTAACCGTCGTCGATGCCACCAACGTGCGGCCAGATGCGCGCAAGTCGATTGTAGCCCTTGCCAAAGCCCATCACGTGGTGACGGTAGCCATCGTCCTTAACCTCGACGAGAGCATCTGTGTCGAACGCAACCGCCAACGCCCAGATCGCGGCCCCAACACTGACTTTGTCTCCCGCCAGGCCCGACAACTTCAAAAGAGCATTGGCAATCTTAAACGAGAGGGGTTTCGTTACATTTATGAGCTTAATTCTCTTGCCGAAATCGATGCCGTAGAAATCCAGCGGGAGCGCCTTTGGACCAACCGCCGCGATGATCACGGGCCGTTTGATTTGATCGGTGACGTACATGGATGTTACGACGAGTTGGTGCTACTGCTGCAAAAACTCGGCTACCAGGTCACCGCAGGTACCGCAACCCACCCAGAAGGCCGTCGCGCGCTGTTCTTGGGTGATATTGTCGACCGAGGACCACGCATCGTCGATACGATCCGCCTGGTCATGGGCATGACCAAATCAGGTGCCGCTCTTTGTATACCCGGCAACCACGAAAATAAACTGGTGCGAGCCTTAGATGGCCGCAAGGTCACTGTCAATCATGGCCTGGAACAAACCCTTGCGGAGCTGGGACGGGAAACGCCGGAATTCAGAGACGAGGTGAGAGTATTCTTCGACGGGCTGATCAGCCACTTTGTCCTCGACGACGGCAGGCTGGTCGTTGCTCACGCGGGCATGCGCGAGACATTTCAGGGCCGTGCCTCAGGCGAAGTGCGGGCCTTTGCCCTCTACGGCGAGACGACAGGTGAAACCGACGAGTTTGGTCTGCCGGTACGCTATCAATGGGCAGCGGACTACCGAGGCAAGGCGGCCGTGATATATGGGCATACGCCAGTGCCCGCGTCCGAATGGTTTAACAACACGCTTTGTATTGATACCGGATGCGTTTATGGTGGCCATTTGACCGCATTGCGGTGGCCGGAAAAGGAACTCGTCGCCGTCCCAGCCGCCAAAGTATATTGCGAAAGCCGTCGGCCTTTTACCGGCAACGCCGCCGCAATGAATATATCGATCCAGCAACAATCTGACGAAATCCTAGATATTGAAGACGTCATGGGAAAACGTCGGGTCAGCACTCGCATCGGTGGCGTCGTCAAAATTCACGAAGATAACGCGACCGCAGCCGTCGAGGTTATGAGCCGCTTTGCCGTTCATCCAAAATGGTTGGCGTACTTACCTCCGACCATGTCACCTTGCGAAACCTCCAGCATTCCCGGTCTGCTAGAGCATCCCGCTGAGGCCCTAAACTACTACCGCAGCCGCGGCGTGAAAGAGGTTGTCTGTCAAGAAAAGCACATGGGCTCACGGGCTGTGGTGGTCGTTTGCAAAGATGCGGCTGCCGCAGGGCGACGTTTTGGGGTTCAGGGTGACGACCGTGGTGTGATCTATTCACGCACGGGTCGGCGTTTTCTTGATGACAAAAATCTGGAAAACGAGATCCTCGCTCGGGTGAATAAAGCCATGACGACGTCAGGGCTTTGGCAAGAGCTAGATAGCGACTGGGCGATTCTCGACTGCGAGCTTATGCCATGGTCGGTCAAAGCCCAGAGACTGCTTCGCGAGCAGTATGCGGCCGTAGCTCGATCTGGGCGTGATGGCTTGGCTGCAGCCATCGGGCTGTTATCACAAGGTGCCTCTCGCCATCCCAAGCTGGAAGCCCTTCAAGAACGGTTTAAACAACGTCTAACGTCCCTTGAGGCCTATACGGCAGCTTACGGTCACTACTGCTGGACGGTGAATTCCATAGCAGACATCAAGTTAGCGCCGTTTCATTTACTTGCGAGTGAAAAGGGCGTGCACACGGGGCGCTCCCACATTTGGCATATGGAGCAATTCGCCCGCCTTGCCGCGGCCGACAACGGTCTGATAGTGGCCACTCCGTATAAGACGATCACGCTCTCTGATCCCGCCAGCGAGGCTGAGGCTATAAAATGGTGGGAAGACCTGACAAGCAATGGAGGCGAAGGCATGGTCGTCAAGCCTCTTGATTTTATCACGACCCACAAAGAACGCGTCATCCAACCTGCCATTAAATGCCGCGGACCTGAGTATCTACGCATCATATATGGCCCTGAATATATGATGCCCGGTAACCTCGAGCGCTTGCGAAATCGCTCCCTCAACGCCAAACGTTCCCTTGCCATGCGAGAATTCTATTTAGGAGTCGAGGGACTGGAGCGCTTTGTTCGCCATGAACCGTTACGCAATGTTCACGAATGCGTTTTTGGCGTTTTGGCGTTGGAGAGCGAACCAGTGGATCCAAGACTATAGGGCTTATGGCCAGGAAGAAATTCCTGGCCACTTTTGTTTTAATCTCTCGGATTACCCGATTGCTTCGGCAATAGCCTTAAGAACATCATTGCGACGATGAACAAACATAAAATGCCCAGCGTCCTCGATGACAATATCCGCGCCGGTACTGGATAATGGCACCACCTTATCGTGACTGCCGTGAACCCGGATTATCTCGCAGGTCACGCCCTGGCAGTCAAAACGCAGCGCATGCCTTATGATAAATCTGTTTTGCCCGGACTTAAGCCAGATGCGCGGTATCTTAACGTCCAGCCGAAGGACTGTATTTATCCAAAATGTAAGCTGCATGCCAATTCCGCGGAGAACAATGTCAGGCATGAAATAAAATGCGTACGCCATTATCTTCCGCGACGGTGCGATATCCTGACTGCTTTTAACGCCAGAAACAACAATGATTTTCTCCGCGGAAATTTTCTTGGCAAGCTCGATGGCCAATACACCACCGTAGCAAAACCCTAAAATTAACGGATTTTTGTGTGCTATTTGCTTAGCCATTTGATCCGTCACGTCATTCAAATTAGACTCATGGGTAAGTTGCGGAAGATTAACGCGAACAAACTCCACCCCATCAAGAATCATAGATTCGATCGCCCGCTCGTCCATATCAGGGGCAGGGATTAAGTAAACTTGCTTCATTTTTCTGAGTTGCCCTTCTTTAATCTCCCGTTGAAAAGCCGCGCTGCCTGATCAGTAGCAATGATAATTTCTGTTTTATCACCCAACATTGACAAAGGGAACCAAACCATCCTACAAAGTACAAACATCAAACCAAGGACTTAACCCATGAAAAAATCGACATTAATCGCGCGTAGTTTGCTTGGTCTTGTATTTCTCGCCTCAGGAATCGCCTTTTTCCTCACAACTCCTCCTCCACTTGAAGGAGCAATGGCTGATTTTTTCAAGGGAATGGCGGCAACCGGGTATTTTTTCTACCTCCTAAAAGGAACTGAGATTACCTGCGGGTTACTGCTCCTGAGTGGACGATTTGTGCCGCTGGCGCTTGTGGTTTTAGCGCCAGTTATCTTGAATATTTTCCTTGTTCTTTCGTTTATGGCGCCAGAAGAATTGCCAATCGCTCTGGTCCTGGGAGCGTTAGAGGTCTATCTGGCGTTTTTCTCAAAAGAATACAGCCCCACGATAAAACAGCTTTTTCGCCAAACCTAACCGTAAGAATTGATGTAACCCAAAAACGCCCCGGATTAATCCGGGGCGTTTTTATTCAGCATTAACCTGGCCCTCACTTGATTGCCGTTCCTACGTCGCGAGTTTCGCAAATAACGGCCACAGCGGGGACTAAATTAAGGCGTGGTCGTAAGTGCCGCTCCTTGGCCGCAAAGTGTGTAAACTTCGCCGGTTTCGTGGCTGGTCACAAGTGCTGGGTCCTCACCGATCCGGCTAACAACATGTGGCTCACAGAACGCGGCCAGGTCCGTAATGGCTCCCAACTCTTCGCAAGTCACTTCTACATCGACATTACTGACGGTGTCAGAGATTTTTTGAAACACGCCACACGGCTGAACGAAATCCTGGGCGGCAAGGGTCTGACTTTCCTGAGGAACATAAAAGCTTTTCATCTGGATTGACGCGCCGACGATTTTCTGACTTTTCAGGGAAAAACTACCTGCTTGCGCAGGAACCCATTTGAAGGTTGTCATGTTACAGGTGATAGATGGTTTGAAAGGTTGAATTTGTGGATTGCTGGCAAGCTCTGTACACTTCGCCTGAAGCTGAACCAACGTCAGAGACTGGTGCTCTCCACTGTCACTTGCAAGCAAAGGCAAAGCTGAAGTTAGCAGCACTAGTGCCGAACCAAGAATAATTTTCATGATGATCTCCTTTAAGCATGTTTAAAACGCTGATTAAATAATGATTGAATTCATGTCCGAAACGATAACCGCAAAACAGTTCTACGCTCTTTGATTTTGATCGACCTCCATTCTCCCGCGAGTTTTTATTTAGCGTCACTGGTTCTGACCCACAATCGTGAGGATCAGATCCAAATTAGCGTTTACGCCCGGATTGGAACTTTTTGGCTTGCCATCAACTTCCGGAATCACCACGTAGTCAGGATGATTCTCTTGAGACGCCCCAAGCCACTCGCCCGCGATGACCCGACGCTTGCCATCTGCTCTGACAGCAGGATCAACATATAATCTGTACTCATACGCGGCTGGAGCGTAACGGTCGTTCTCACTGGTCAGATCCTCGCTGACCTCAAACCTCTGCCTTACCAGCCATGGCCATGCCTTAACTATATACGCGTTTTCGACGTTGTCATCTTTGGTGATACGCCAACGCAGGCGATAGACAGGCTTATTCCAAACCTCAACGCCCGCGGTGTCATCGATGATAAACGGTCTTTTTTGTTCCTTAAGAAACGCCTCGGCAATTCGATGGAACGCCTCCGGACGAATATCTGATCTCGCGCCATCTGTCGCTTGATCGCCGTTGTACCGGACACCGAATGTTTTTGTTGGATACAACTCATAGGCCTTCATGAGAAGTGCTTTCTGGTCTGAGACAGAAAAATCCTCACCATGGTACGTTACTGGTCTGGACGGCTCTTTTGTCAATAACGAAGCGAGAGACAAGGCACCGCAAAGCCCTTCCCATGATTCGGTTGTGCTAATCTGATGGCTCTTTTCCCATTCAACGGCATTCCCGCCGGAAACACGGTCAAATTTGCGAAGTGGCGCGTCCCGCGACCCAAACATCTCATCATGACTGAGAGGGTACCAATATCCGCCCCATGGCATAGGAACCGCGTAGTCCTCCGCGACTGGCTCGCCATTGGTATTCAAGGGGCTCGCGTCAATATAGAGATCACCGAGTGTATGCATGACGTCCACCACAGCCTGCAGCTCCGCAGCTTGATAGACAACCGATGAAGCTGCGACACCGTCCGGATGGACATAGTTCTGGGGAAGACTCGCGCTCCGCTGCAGGATTTTCAGCAGTTCCGCGTATTTCTGACCAAGTTTTCTCAGCTCGTCGTCATTATCTTTCTGATCGCGAATGAGTGATAATTTCTCGAGGCGGTAATTTATCCCAAGAATCAGACGGTTAAGTTCAGTAGAATTTTTATCCTTGGCCGCTGCGTCCCGCTGCACATACAAAGCGTCAAGCTCCTTACGGATATCTTCGCATTGTTTTAATTTATCACCTGGACAGCTTGCCTGAGACTTGTAACCAACCTTATGACGGGAATCACCATCAGAGATGAGCGAACATGACGCGCAAGAAATCAGCCAAACAAATAAAATCTTAAGCCGGTTTTTATTCATGCGCGAGCACCCCTCATTACCTCAATTGGCAAAAAGTGGTTTAGCAATTTTTGTGCCGATGATAAAGGGACGAGACATGATAGCCGCACACCCATGTTTTATGCAGCTATACCGCAAAATCAAAGAGATATTTAAAGCAATGCGACCTGCGAGAAAAGGCGCCTTAGGAGTCTTTTGACGCATTTTACACGAGAAGTGGATAGCAGGAACCAGCGGTGACGACTTTATCAACGTTCGCAAACTATTTTCGATGTTGGCACATCAGAAAGAGGAGTAGGCTCAGACTTGAGAATTGGCGGATTTCCATATTTACGGCGTTCCAATGCCCGCGGGGTAGACCCCATGTGTTATTCAGCTACAGCGAGTTTTGCCGTGGGCATCAGTCTGATTCCAGCAGGTGTTTACTGCGTCTCGGAAACCCTGAAGAAAGACCGCGCATATCTTGGCTTTGCCGCCATGCCGCTCCTGTTTGGTATTCAGCAATTGTCGGAAGGGTTTGTCTGGCGTGGCCTGACCTCGGGTGACACGATTCTCGCGAGAATCTCGTCACTTGTTTTTTTGTTTTTCGCGTTCGCTTTTTGGCCGTTTTGGATTGCGATCTGCTCCTGGCTTGTGGAGGAGAGACCACGCATAAAAAATAGTTTCAAAATTTTGAGCGTGATTGCCCTTGCTGGCGGAGCATTGCTTTATATCCCAATCCTGCTCCATCCGGATCAATTTCTTATGACCTCCATCGCTGGCCATTCCATCCGGTATGAATTCCTTACCGCAGCCCCACTGGACGCCGTACCCGGGAGTGTCTGGCAGTGGATTTATTTGGCGTTTATTGTCGGTCCGCTTCTCAAATTACAAAATCCCCACCTGAGAATTTTTGGCGCGGTGGTGGGGATTTTCGCTATTATATGTAACGTAATTTATTGGGACGAGTATGTGTCGGTCTGGTGCATGTTTGCCGCGGTTTTGTCGGTGTACATAACATGGGTTATAAAAAGGCTTCCCGTCCGACTCAGAAACTGAATTAAGGCGACTTAATAAATGCCAGGATGACGTCAAAAACCTCTTCTTGGCATTTTTCGTGATGAAGCTCATGATAAGCGCCTGGCCAAAGCCTAAACGTCACAGTTTTACCGATTCTGTTCGCGAGTGCCTCTGCTGCCACAGGCGACGTCAAACGATCAGCCGCGCCGTGTAAAAAGAGCATTCGTTTCTTGAACCTGTTCGCTCCCGCCAAAATAGCGTCGACAGTTCGAAGCCACTCATTGAACCACCGCGTCGTGATCCGGTCGTGAACCAAAGGATCATTCAAGTAAGCCTGGACAACAGCCGGATCACTTGAAATTCCGTTAACGTCGAGTTCATTGCCAAGAGCCAGTCGCGGCAGCAGACCTTCCAACGCCTTGCCAAGAGTGACCTTCCAGGCTGGCGGCTCAAACCCAGGCTTAATCGCCGGTGACGTGACAATTATTTTGGCGACATCAGGATTACGCCGCAGATCATACCCCAACACCACACAGCCACCCATACTATGGCCATAGAGGTGAATTTTAGAGTTTGGGTTCTCCTGTTTGGCGCGCACAATCAGATCATCAAGTTCCTGATAGATGACATCAAAAGAGTCCGTGTGTCCGCGTCGTCCGATTGTTTTACCGTGCCCCTGCATATCCATGCCGTAGAAGGCAACGCCCACCTCGACGAATTTTCGGGCCCATCGATCATAACGGCCCAGGTGCTCTCCGAGGCCGTGAAGAAAGACAATGACGTCTCCGGCGCGACCAGCAGGACGCCATGATGTGGCGAACGTCTGACGCCCTGGTCCGCAGTAAAAATCCTCAGTTGTGACCTTTTGAGCGGGCATATTCAAAGCACACCTCCCGGGCGGCTATTACTTAGAGTTGATACGCACCATCTGTGTCCATGTGCCGCAGGTGTTTCTCGTGCGGACAACGTAGTCAACGTTCTCACCGGAGTTCACCTCGATTGGGCCCTCACCCTCAACCCGTCCGCCGACTTTGTACCAGGTGTACTCCATGCCAGCGCGGTCAAGACCAGGAACCGGCACTATGTTGTCGCCGCGGGTCAGCTTGATTTTTTTGGGCAGCCCAAATTCCGGAGGAGCGCACTCACTCGTGGCGGGAACAACAAATGACAGATGGCTTCCGAGGTTATTACAACCAAGCGCTGTCTTGACATAGCCCTTGTCCGCCCAATTCGAGCCCCAGCTGTTTTTGATCAAAAACTGCGTCTTTGCATGATCGCCCTCACCGGTAGTTTCAAATCCAGCCAAAGTGACTGCATGATTGATTCTGGTGTTCGCGCAGCGTGTTATAACGCCGCCAGCATTGCTCCAGTTACTGTTTGCACCAACTGTGATCCAGAGCGCCCCGAAGTCCACTAAGGCCTTACGAGCTTCATTCACTGTCGCTCTTCGGCCTGCGATGCCAATATTCCCCCATTTAAGCGCCTTCGCCACCGGCGTGATGTTCTTACAGCGAAGATCACGGGCGGCGTAGGGAAAATCCACCTCGCTGCCTACACCGTGAGAGATCATATAATCAAACGGCTGCCAGCCGCCGCCGCAGCCACTTGAGTTATTGTCGCAGGACACCACCTCTTGCTCTGAAAGATCAAGAGGTGTGGGATTGACTTTTAACATCGCCGATTCCATCGCCGCGACCCCTGCGAATGCCCAGCAGGATCCGCACGATGCCTGATTGCGAACCGGAGTAACAAGCCCCTCATCCCTGAGATCATACTTTGCGGGAAGGTCACCTTCTCTGGAGTCCCAGCTCAGAAACGGCACACCATAGTCAGCGTCAGCAGGCACCTTTAGCCCCTTTGCGTAACGAATGCCGGGCGCCGCCATAGTCGTTTCAGTCAAAATCGCGGCCGCCATTAGAATTACACCTAAACGCATAATCATCTCCTTTATGACTGAAATTCTGTGTGTTGAAACTTGGGGGTATAGTCTCATGACCCCGCCCGACCACGCAAGACCCGCCCTGAAATGTGTCTACGCTATTGACACTGTCAAATGTGCAGACATACGCAGCCGCCATTTTTGTGAATTAAAGATAATAATTTTAGATAGTTACAAAATCAAACGGGCAGGCATAAGATTTGCTACAATAGTCACACAATCCGTTTTCAAACCAAGGAGATGCTTATGCGCTCGAGGCTTTATAGTGCCATTGCGTTTACAATAGTTCTTCAAAGCTGCATGCCGGCCGCGTCCAATAGTGGTGGCGGAACGCAACCACAGCCGAGCACTCAACAGCCTGGTCAATCATCAAACCAAACGGCCACAAGCTCACTTTCTGAGATTGGTGCTTCGTCCATGCTTGTGACACAGGGTACCAATAAGGTTTCCTTATCCAATATCGCGGCTCAATCAACCGCAGCCCTAACCGTGTTTGAGTTCGTAGGTGTTACCTGCTCATCGTGCCAGACTGAGGCACCTTATGTCGCTTCAGCTCTGGCCAAATACGGATCCAAAGTAACCCGCGTCATGGCTTTCCCGAACGCGGTCGCTGACTATTCGACCTCGGAATACCTGACATTCACTAATACATACGCCTCAAAGGCACCCTACGTAATTGACGACACAATGGCGGTGATCAAAAAAGTCCGTTCCAGTAACTCACAATATTTCGGCGTGTTCATAATTGTCGACAAAACCGGCAAAGGACAGATTTTAAACCAGGAACCAGGCGCTTATATGTCTGTTGACAGCGCCGTTCAAAAAGCTCTCGGTCAGTAACAACTTACTCTTAAGAGAGTTCGCTCAATGAAACTTCTGATAAAAGAAATTACTCTCATGACCCTGCTTCTCTATGCTGGTGCTGGATTCGGGTCTGAAGAGAAGGTCAAGGCGCCGAAGGCACCACTTAAGAGCCTGAGCGGCGACGCGACTTTCGCGGGCGACACATCCAAATCAGACGTGACAGTTATTCAATTCTGGGCATCGTGGTGTACAGGCTGCGCTGTGATCATGACACAGATGACGGAGCTTCTCGCGACTAAGCCGCAGACAGGTTACGTCACAATCTCACTTGATGAGACGAGCGAAACCGCCATGAAATATTTCGCCAACAAACCAGTCGCGGCTAAAGATGTCCTCAAGAGAAGTTTTCTGGACGCGTCCGGCCAGTCGTTCGCGGAACTGAATAGCGTTGACAGCCTGCCATACCTGCTGATCGTCAGCAAAGACGGCAAAATCATTAAACGCGTCAAAGGACACCCGACCAAAGCAGATCTGGCCCTGCTCACGAAGAAAGGCGCCTGATCCTTGAAGACTTTCGCACTCGTCATTACCGCGGTTATTTTATCGGGATGTGTTTATCCCGGCATTACCCTGAATAAAGGCCGTCTGCTGGACCCAACCATGGATCCCGCGAAAACCAGCATCATGGCGGACAGTCTGCGATCGTTTCCCTACAAAAATTTTGAGCGTTCCTCAATCGGAACCGGCGGTTCCAGCGGCGGATCCTGCCCAACATGTAAGTGAGTATCGACAGCATGTCACAGAGTAAATTCCTCATTGCCCTGACTCTGCCCGCCGCTTTGGCGGTTATCACTGAGACGTCAAACGCGCAGACAACGGTTGAGTCGGCTTACGTCCGTTTTAAGGGCGCTGATATGACGGATGACCTGTTCGCGGTGGCCGCCAGCACAACAGGCGAGATTATCGGTGAGCCAGGCCTCGGTAACATAACCGGCGTGCAAATGAGCGGGACTTTTATCAAGTCCAGCGCCCCAAACGTGAAAAAAGTCGCTCAGGTCACCTCCCTTGAGCGTCGCGGCAGCGTCGGCCTCAGCCAGACATTCGATAAGCTAACATCCGCGAGCGCCACCTACGGTTACACTGCGACATCTTACCTGAGCCGCTGGTATGCTATCAAAGTTGGCCAGTGGTGGAATAAAGCCACCATTTCAACTGATCTTGAGTACACCAAAACTGACGCCAACCGCGCCGTCGTCGATCATTACGATACAGATTTCGCCCGCGTAAATACCCCTTCCAACGTCAAAGGCGATAAATATACTCTGTCCCTCACGTGGCTCGCAACGACACATGCTATGGTGCTTGGAAGCTTGTCGACCAACAAAGCCCCAGATCGCCCAACCGCCAACGCAGAGACGATTGAGGGACGGTATTTTTTTGACGCAACGCTCACCGCGATCCACCTAAAAGGCGGATTTTATGACGATACCGAGGTCACCAAACTCACAACCGATTATGGACGTGTGTCATCAAGAGAATGGGAAGCCCAAATCCATCAGCACCTGAACGATCAATTTATCGCGACTGTAGCGCTCCGCGATCATTTTGAAACTGAGATACCGCGAGCCGACGCGAGTCCTGTGATTCACAGACACAGTCGCGGCACACAGATCAGATTACGAGACCGCTTCGTAACTGGCCCTGTCACAGATCAAGTTTCTGAGATTTATGTATTCACTGGGCAATACGGCTCTTTTGATCAAAAGCAGACCATCAACCATTTCGGTTTAGGGGGAATTTATGTCCTTTAACTCAACACTCGTCCGTAAAGCGACACTGACAACGAGCTTTTTGCTCCCTATCATAGGTGTTTCCTGCGTGCCAAATTACGGCAACGACGCGGGATCCATGCGCGGCGGTGCACATCTGTCGCAAATCCAGATGAAAATGCCCGCAACCGATGCCCTAACTACGGCAGACGGCAAAAAGCCTATCGACGCCCTCAGAATAGTAATCACTCCCGTTGACGTGACTTGCGCCAACGGCACACACATCGACGATATCATCGCAACCCAGACCGCACCGACACTCCAGAAAAAAATCGCGAAAGGCTGCGACTACGATCTGAAAATTGAACTCGGTAAAATGGATCCCGCTGGTGGAAGCGCCCTGCAAGAAATTTACTACGCGCCTGGGACCGCAACCCGCATCAGCGCTGACATGACCAAAGACGACAAGATCTCGGTACGTGCCTCTTTGCAGCTTACCGACGCAGGCAAAACGATCGGATTACCCGCAACACTGCCCGCTCCAAGCCCGACACCAAGCCCACAACCAAATCCCCAGCCTCAGCCTCAGCCTCAGCCTCAGCCGCAGCCGCAGCCGCAGCCGCAACCCCAGCCGACTCCACAGTCACTGACCGATCTACCAGCTAACTTCGCGGTGTCTTTGGACGGCCCATCAGGTGCTGTAAAATTTACAGATATTTTTACGACCCAGTATATGATTCTTGATTTCTCACAAGTGGGATGCTTTTATTGCACAGAGCTTGCCAAGAAGAATGATAAGGACTCTAACTTTCAACGCCTTGTCAGCGGCTCAAAGTGCCGCGCGGCGACAATCCTTCCCAAGGGCCAGGTTAGCGACTGGATTGACGCCATTGGCGGCTCTGGCACCCACGGCGCCAAAGAGTCCTACAGCTATAGCAATGGACTCAATGGATTCGGAAAACTTTTTGGAATCTCAGTGCCATCCACGCCGACTGTGATCATCGTTGACCGCACCGGAAAAATTCTCGATAAACAGATTGGAGCGATGCCAGGACAAATTTCGACGCTTTGCGGCAATTGATGATCAGCCGCCAAAAGACATGGTATGCACCGCACGGCTCGCCGCCGCGCGCTCATCAGCGAACGCGTCTCCCAAGTCATTTAACTCCGCGGGCGCGAAATAGTCTTTTAGGTGACTGACCAGATAGCGCCCCTTAACCGCAAGGCGTTGCTGACGAGTCATAAGCTGGACAGTCAGCGTCAGAGTCTCCGGACCAAATCCAGCCGCTCTCGCCGCGACGATACGCTGAGCCATGGTCAAAATACCCTGGATCTCCATATCCACACTTTTCAATAAACTTCTTAGATAGGCACTTTTGACCTTCTCATTGCCGAGAACCAATTGAGTCGCTACCTCATATGCCTCGATCTCAATCAACAACTCATCCAGCCAAAAACCCGCCTGGGGCGTATCGGCCACTAACGCGCAGCGGGTGACGTCCCGTAATTTTTCGATACTCCTGCCAACCGCCAACGAAAGTTCCATGATAACCTCCACAGTTATTATGATCTGCTCCCGGCTCAGCCATAGTGCGCAACGGCTCCGCCGTAAACCACGAAACGAATAAACCAACCAATCATGGTCAGCACCACTGAGCCAAACACAGCCGGCCAGAACCCCACAATCTCAAATCCAGGAGTCAGCGAGGCTGCGATTTTGAGCGCCAGGCCGTTAACTACGAACAAAAAAAGCCCAAACGTCAAAAACGTAAGCGGCAACGTAAGAATCATCAACACCGGCCAGATAAACATATTCACAAAACCAACAACCACCGCCGCGATCAGGGCAGATCCGAAACCGGCCACATAAAATCCAGGAACAAAATAAGCAGTCAGCACCAACGCGACGCTCGCCATAAGCCAATGAAGTAAATAAGGCATCATTTAAACCACTCCCAAAATAATTCTAGTCTCACTCACCCAACGACGATCCGTGAGTTGCCTCGGGATCACTGTCACCGATGTAGTCCTTTACCGGATCATATGCAAACAATGTTTTTAGATGATTCAGAGTGTTAAAAACGATAGGGCATGTGCCGTAATTCTCAATAAAACCAATGGTGCCACCCAGGAAATCCGGCTTATCGAGGTGAGGGTACCCCCGGCAATCATCTGGACGATGCTCGTAGGCTATACATTTATTGCCATCAAGAAGCGCACATGGCCTGTCCCGGAATACCATCAGGCCGTCGCCAGCGTCTATTAATCGCTCCCGGATAGCCGCGCCATTTGCCCCAAGCCCCGCCTGAAGCCGCAGGATGTCCTCTGCCGTCAGATAAGGCTGTATCATCCGGCAGCAATTCCCGCACTCGAGACAGTCAATTTTAGTCGCGACATCACGGCTCAAGGATCTGGCGGTGTCATCCAAACGGGATCGATCCACCTCCTGCTGGAGATAGGCGCGAAAATTCCAATTGTCAGCCCAACTGGGCTCTGCGAGGGAGGCTATGAGCGCGAGATCTGTCTCTGGTTTGCCACTAAAACCGCTCATCTGAGTCCGTGGTTTTTCTTAACGCGGTCTAAATCACCAGGAAAACACCTCACCGTGATATTAGTGCCAGTCTCGTCGTGGGTCTCGCCCAGGACCCGCATATGCTGATGCATCTCGGCTACCGCGGCACCTTTCGAATATGGCACCGCGACAATAGCCTCGATCATCTCCTTCTCAAAATGGGCAACGCAGATGTCTCTCAGCCTCTTGACGCTGACCGCGTCACGGGTGCTAAGGAATATGGCGTCCGGATACTCAGCCTGCAGAGTGGATCTCTCGATCGCTGACAGGCGATCATCTTTGTTGAGAATCAAGAGATTTTCATTTTCCGTGGCGCCAATCTCACTCAAAACACTTTTTGTGGTTTCAAGCTGCGAGCGAAATGACGGATCAGAGGCATCCACCACAAAAAGAAGCAAAGACGCGTCCAAAGCCTCATCCAGGGTTGACCGGAATGAAGCAACGAGATCGTGAGGGAGTTTTTTGATAAATCCGACCGTGTCAGAAACAAGAATTTTTGGTTTGGTCTCAGGGTGCACCGCACGCACTGTGGTATCGAGAGTCGCGAATAATTTATCGGCTACTAGCACATCGCTGCCGGTCAATGCCCGCATCAGAGAAGACTTTCCGGCATTGGTGTATCCCACAAGAGAGAGTTTCATCTGCTCGCGACGGCGATCCCGGCGAAGAGCCTCCTCCCGGTGAATGCGCTCCAGATCCTGACGCAGCTCAGCAATACGGTCGCGGATGCGCCGCTTATCAAGCTCGTGCTGAGTCTCGCCCGCGCCCTTGGCTCCGATACCTCCACCCTGACGTTCACCACCTCCTGTGGCCCTGATCCTGGGAGTGAGATAGGTCAACCTGGCAATCTCTACTTGGGCCTTGGCCGCGGGCGTCTTGGCGTGGCGATGAAAAATCTCCACGATCACACCGGTCCGGTCCATGACCTCTGCCCCGAGAGCGTCCTCAAGGTTTTTGGACTGAGTTGGGGTCAGCTCGTTATCAAATACGACAAATTCTGCTTTTAATTTAGGATCGAGGTGAGGATCCCCCCCCACAGGGTCCTCGTCTAACTCCGCGTGATAGTCGTCTTCCTCGGACTCCTCATTGATGCCTACCCCGCTTGAGTGCTTCGTAAACCCAGGAACTACACCGGTTCCGCCCGTCCAGCTGGATATGTCCTTAAGCTTGCCCTCACCCACAATACTGCTGCCCGCCAGAGCCTTGCGCTTCTGGGATATGGTAGCCACAACGTTCATGCCAAGGGTGTGTACGAGACGGGAGAGCTCTTCCAGAGAAGATCTATGCTCAAGGTCAGTAACACCTGGTAGCTGCACTGAGACTAGAACCGCGTTGGGCTTAGTCTTTGAGTTAAGCGATCCGAGAGTTGATTGTGTAACATCGCGCATAAAATCTCCGGAAACAAAGCAAAGGGCGAGGGGCATCAGGTAAGCATACAAAATTATACTCAAAATAAGACCTGACGCAGCGGACAAGGACGCCATCTATCAGCCTGCGAGGAAAAACACCAGTTAAATTATGCAATACTTACCGATAATTACCCCCACACGCCCACGTTAGCTTCGTAATGTTTTAACCATGTTCCTCAAAACTATCCTGACCCTGCACATTTACGGAGACACTCCACTAATCCCACGTTAGTATATCGTCATTCTGGGTGGCTATTTTTTATACACACCGCGCTCAGGATAACGCCAAACGGCATTTCCGCCTGCTGAAACTGCTACTGATTTCAGAAGGCGTATGCACCTCCTAATGAGGCCCGCGCGATTTTTTCGTGCGGGCTTCCTTGTCTCAAAACTTCGGGTTCGCGCGAGTTTAACAAATCCACAAACCCCCGTCAGATCTACAATTATTTCAGCCAATCACAAGGTGCCGCTGAGCGTAAACTTACGCTCCTACGCGGGAAGTCCTAAACTTTTTACACGAACACGCCGAAACCATAACCGAATCAACAAATACCGTTGGCAGAACAATTTCCGTTTCGTGAGGTGTGCTCGTCATGAAAGACCTAAATATCCGTCCTCTGCTTGTACTTATGTTGACTGTAGCTGCGATGACGTCGTGGCTCAGCATAGACATCATCACACGCAACGCGACGCGCATGAATACTACCGGTGAGATCCGCGACATGGCGCGAATGCTGTCTGACACGCCCGCTGACTACAAAGTCGTCGGCGTCGAGAGTCTCTACAAATTCGCGGATCAACTCCGCGATCTCGAGAAAGAAAACGTTCTCATTGATCGCCGCTGGTTTCAGGCTACACTTCTCATCAACGCCCTGCTTGTGGTCTTGCTAGGCTGCGTTGTCATCATGGGCCGCCGTGAGTCGCTGACAGTGCGTTCCATCCGGACAAAAAATGGGGATCGGGGTCGTAGCCAGATTCGGGATATGGCGTTCGGACACGTTGTAGATGAGATGAAAAACGCGGCCGAGCATCTGGAGCGGATTGCTAATTCAACTAACGACTCCTCGAACAAGATGATGTTTCAGCAACCTTCCTCCACATCCAACGCACTTATTAACCTCTCCGCGACGTCCAAAGTCATCGCGTCAACCTCTCTCGATGTACTAACGTCCATCCAGGAATGTCTCAAACAAATTCACGCGACAACAGGTAACTTGAGAGATCATGGCCATATTGCCACAACCAACCGCGTCGAGTGGAATCTGCTCAATAATCAAGTGCGCGTAAACAAGGAAGTCCTCCTGGATCTTGTTGACCGGAGCAGCGAGCTTGCCATCCGCGCGGCCAACGGCCTTGACACTCTGAAAGAAGCCCTTGACCTTGAGGGAGCGCTCATCGGGAGGTCCCAGCAGTTCAATCAGCATATGGAGAATCTTGGTGAAAAACTTACTAACTCATTTGGATCGATCAAAGGAATGAGCCAATCGATATCCACGTGTCAAAATGACGTTGATTCCAGCGCAGACCTCGTAAATCTACTCTCTGGTCGCACCAAAGAGATCGTCCATATTATCGGCGTCATCGACGACATTGCCGAGCAGACAAACCTTTTGGCGCTGAACGCGTCCATCGAGGCCGCCAGAGCTGGGGAGCAGGGCAAAGGATTCGCGGTTGTCGCCGAGGAGGTCAGAAAACTCGCGGCGCGTTCCAGTACGGCGACAAGAAGCATCACCGATCTTCTGGTTACCATTCAGAACGAGGCAGAGCAGGCATCCACAAGTCTCGAAAAATCAACTCAATCAGTTGAGCACGCGAATAAGCAAATTGTCGTATTCGAGCAAAATTTCGACGACTCGATCCGGGTGACCCGCCTGAGCGTCAGTGAGATGCGGGAACTATCCCATTACCTCGAAAAAATCATGTCAAAAATCGTCACCGCTAGAACCAACTCCAAGGAGTTCATTGATGCGATGAGCGAGTATTCTCGCAACCTCAGCCAATTCGCCGACGGTGACGGCAAGCTGATGGGACGCTTCAACGAAATCACGGTATCTACCGACCGAGTCAGCCGCTTCCTTACTCGTCAGTCCATAGAGATGGAGAAAATTGAGGCGTTGCTCGCGAACTCGACCGATATGTCAAAGCGAATGACATTGCAGACTCAGACTATCTCGACAAGTGTGGGCGAACTGCGACAGAGCCTGCCTCATTCTGCGAGCGGCGACGGTCATGATAAGTACCGTGAGCGCGCGAATGAGATGTATCACTTCGCCAAGCTTATGACGGCCTCAGCATCCTCACTCGCTGAAACGGGTATGGATGACCAGCCGGAAGTCAAAGGAAATGAAATCGAAGTCTCGATCGCGATTTGAGCACGAGAAACTGAAAGGACCGCATCGTGGTATTTATTGGTGACAAATCACTCCAGCAACGTCTTGAGAACTCGCTCGGGAAGGCGACGCAGGAAAACGCGGACGCAATGGAAAAACTCGCCAGCGGAACTGTATTCACAAGAATGGATCCACGCCCCGCCGATCGCGCCATCGCCGAGGGTTTGTCAACCAAAATACGAGGACTCACAGCCGCCAAAACAAATATATGTGACGCGGTCTCACTCCTTCAAACTGCCGACTCCGGCATGCAGCAAATCAACGACATGATACTCCGTATGAAAGAGATAAATATCGCGGCGACAAATACCACGATCAATGATCACGAGCGGAAGTTTTTGTTCATTGAGTATCAGGCGCTGCATGATGAGATCCAGCGGGTCGCCGAGACGACCCATTTCAATGGATTGCCAATTTTGAATGGCAAGGCGGAGGACGCGCCGGAAAGGCTGATTTTCCGTGTAGGAGATCCTTATCAGAGCGAGTCCGCGACCAATGAAGAAGGAGATCTGAATACGGTGTCATTTGAAGGGCTCAAAAATGTCGTGACAACCCCTGGTGGGCTAGGAATCAATACCGCTAAGAGCTTTCTGGCGTCCAGCTCGTCTGATGAGGGTGTCTCTGTCGGCGACGCCTGGGAGCTTTTAACGCCAAAAGATGAACAGTTCGCGACGGTATACGATGAGGCAATCAACTCACTGGCGACCATGCGTGCCGTCTACGGTGGCATGCAGGCGCGAATGGACAGAGCCCTTGAATACAATGATGTTCTCTCAGAGAACTTGTCGGCGGCCCGCAGCAGCATCGCAGATACTGACTATGCCTCAGAAGTCGCGCGCATGGCGTCAAGCAAGATACTCATGCAAGCGGGAACGTCGGTAATCGCCCAGTCAAATTTCGCGAGTCACCTCACGCTGACTTTACTTAATGGCCTGATGGGTTAACTGACAATCATTTTAGCTTCTAACGCCGACTTCGACGCTGTTTGCGTTCCGTACGCGCGCGTTCAACAGACTGATACCACTGGCTGGCGTCGGCCTTCGCGTCAATACTCGTGATGACATCTAAAGATTTCTCCATGCCCATATCGAACTCCCATGAAAGCATGCGACGCGATGGTCCGGACGCGCCTACGGCGCTAATCCCTGCCAGAGTTGCTTCAGCTGCCCTCCTCAGCTCCGCGATAAGGTTTTCGTCAGACAAGGCTTTGTATAAACACCAACGGAGATGGGCCAGCGGAATCCCGTGTAAATTATGAAACGCCCGGATGACGCCGGGAAGTGCTGTGGAATTAATAATACCAAGCTTCATCAGCGACCATGCCACCTGTGCCCAGTGATCAAACTGGCTCCAGGTTCCCTCGAGCCGGCTGACGAAAGAACCCGAGTAGCCAACAACTGACCTGATGAAAATACCAGCCACTTTGATGT
This sequence comes from Oligoflexales bacterium, assembly GCA_947468665.1. Lineage (GTDB taxonomy): Bacteria > Bdellovibrionota_B > Oligoflexia > Oligoflexales > RGVZ01 > CAMDKS01. The sequence continues at coordinate 23,806 of CANILH010000020.1, forward strand.
CCCCTGGCACCTCAATATCAGCACTCACCACCTGAGCGATCACCGAGTCTTCGACTCTCGCGCCACGAAGCCAGTCACGGAGCCCGGCGATACTGATCCGACGTTCCAGAAACAGTCTCACGCCAGTATAAATAAACGCGTCATATTCAGCGTTGTCACCAATCAGAATAACCTGACTTCCCGCCGGGAGCCGCGTCACGATGTCTAAAATTGCTTTTGTTTTGTAGCCGATGTGATGCCTGAGCAGATCAATCCTGCCCATCCTCAAGTTGTAGCCCTGATTCTTGAAGGTATCTGATGACCACTCCAGATGATCAAGGGTCAACTTCCCGTCAAGCGCCAGTCGCAGCTGGGGTGGTGATGAGCTAACAAAGTGAATGCCAGAGCGGGGCGCAGGCGAACTCCGGGGATCTCCCCCCCAACGCACCATCTCTAACACCTCACTGGCTCCTGGCACCGTAATTTTGTCGTGGGGACTCTCAAACGGGATCTTCGCCATTTTTATCCAAGACTCGAACTCCGTTTCCAGATAGGTTTTGTCAAGGTCGCAGATCACGTGCGTAGCAGCGTCAAATTGGGTGAACGGCTCAAGCATCCGCGAGCTTACAAGCGCCTTGAGCTCATAGTCAGTGGTCGTAACCCCAAAAAGCCGTCGTAAAAAACTCACCAGAACCTCACTTGAATTTCCGTTAACAGCACAATGAAATCTGAACTCCAGAAGAGTCTTTATTTTACCATTTTTAAGCAACAGATAAAATTTTAGAATCAACAATTACCAATCAAAATCCTCCGGAAATCCACGAGATGACCCCCTACTCAACGACATCGGCAAGAGAGGTTTCTTGGGTTTTGGAGAACGTAAGCCGATAAGCCAGGGGTTATCAGAATAATTCCAGCAAGGCAGGCTCCCGTGCAAGCAATCAAGCCGCGTAAAACATCTATATCTGGACTGCTCAGGACAAAGTTCAGCGAACGTACAGTCGTCCGTGATCTGGCAATTCGCCTGATCCTGGCGTTGTCGACTGGGTTTGTTTGCGTCGCTTTGATATTGTTTGTCATGCAAACCAGAAACGACAGCAAAGAGCTGCGAAGCAGGCTTACGGCCGGAACCACTCAGCTTGGTAATCTTCTGGCGCTCCCTATGTGGACCTTTAACGAAACGGAAATCAAATCCCTTGTCGGCACCCAAGGCATGGCGGAAGACGTTACCGGAATCATCATCATTGACGACGCTAAGCGCCCAGTCACCAACTTCCTGAAAAACGGCCAGTCAAAGGACATACAAGTCAGTCGGGACATAGTGTACAAAGGCCGAAAAATAGGCAGCGTACGCGTTTTCGCGAGCACTACACCGTTATTCAATCGCGCGTTCAAAAACCTCGCCATGGTCGCGGTGATGAGCATCGTCGCGATCGTAATCGTCGTCTTGTTGATTCTTTACCTGCTGAATATGTATCTGGACGAGCCGCTTCACCGACTTGTCTCAGGTATTCAGCTGATCGCCAGCGGTCAATACCGCGATAAGCTTCCGTCCGTTCCCCAGAAAGAGCTTTCGCGTATTACGGACGAGGTAAATTTCATGGCTGAAAAAATCGCCCTGCGCGAGCTTCAGATAAAAGAAAACATGGAGGCCGCGACGGTTCTCAAAACTGAACTTGGCATCGCGGAAACCATCCAGAGATCTATGACATCGACGAAAGGATTTAATACTGCCAGGCGAGTGGCACAGTACTACCAGCCGATGAATAACCTCTCCGGGGACTGGATGACTGTATTTGAGTGTGATAAAGGCAACACGATCTACGCCCTCGTTGGCGATGTTACCGGTCACGGCATTCCGCAGGGCCTTGTAACGATGGCGGCATTTGGGGCGATCCAGACTCTCAGACCGCTTATCCAACAAAACAGCAGAAGCTTCACTCCAGCGGTCATTCTGAATATTTTAAGAAGCGCTCTGGTGACACTTCTACACGAGTGCCAACTGGCAATGACGGTATCCGTCATAAAAATCGACACCAATTCCCGGGAGCTCAGCATGTCCAGCGCGGGTCACCCTTTGCCTCTTGTCATACGGCCTGACTCAGGTGGGGTAAAAGTTCAGGTGTTGTCCGCAAAACCGCAGTCACCGCTGGGGTTTGAGTTCCTGACCAGATCCTCGGCACCATTAGCCTATAAGGATAGTCATCACAAACTCGAGGCAGACGACACAATACTCCTCTTTAGTGATGGGCTTACTGAGGCGCGAGATCGCTCCAACAAGCAATTTCAGAAAAAATTCGTATCAATACTGAAATCCCTCGACCGACGATATCCACCATCCATATTACTGGATCGCGTCATGCAAAATTTGCGTGACCATACGGAAGGCAAACAGCCCGATGACGATATATGCCTTCTCGTAATCGACACCAGAAAGGATGACGGTCATGAGGCTGTGGCTTAACTTTCTAGCGCTGGCGCTTGCGACATCCGCCAAAGCGCGGCCACTCACCGTCAGCGCGCCGGATTGGCCACCGTTTTATATTCATGAGGATGGAAATGCGCTCTATAGGGGGATGGCCTGGGATATTCTCGCCAATTGCGCCGGGCAAATTGACAAAGACGCCGTGTTTGACATGTACCCTATTCGCAGGATGTTCAAGTACATGGAAACCGGCGACCTTGATCTCAACATTATGAGTTTCAAGGCTGAACGAACCTCAACCGTTAACTACGGCAAAGAGATCGTATTCGAGAACACCTACGGCGTGTGGTCGGGAGCCTCTCACACAGCTAAAATAAAGTCTCTGACTGATCTCAATGCCTTGAATGTCGCGCTGCTCATAGGACTCCACCCGTCAGAGGAGTATAAAAAATGGCTTGCGATCCGACAGGCAACACCATCGGGCAAAGAAACACTTATTTTGAACGAACAGGAGCAAATATTAAAAATGCTAGCGGACAACCGAATTGATGCCACCGTGGGATCCGGACCGGAGTTTCGTTGGCGAGCTCGGAAACTCGGACTTTCGACAAAAGTGAGAGACACCGGACTGCTCATTCAGAGACAGGCGTATTTTTTTGTTGTCGCCAAAGAAAGCTCCATCTACAAACACCACCCGGACATTCTCCGCCGGCTGGATCAATGCGTAAAGGATATGAAAAAATCCGGAGCGTGGGCAAAACTGAAAGAGCATTATCAGCTCTGACTCTGCTCCGAAAAACCAGACTGAATAAACCCGTTAAGATAATGTAACTCATTGATTAATAAGCAAAATATATTTACTCTCACCTTTCTTTGAAATTCGCCTTAATGTCATGTAGACTAATTTCCTGAATCCACTTTTTATTTTTTTGACTGGCTAGGAGTTTAAGTCTCATGGATGGACTAAAAACACGGACCTGTGGCTACTGTGATGCTGAGCGTTCCTGGAATTGGAATGGCCAAAAGATGAAAGACGGCTCAAAAGTCTATATGGATGAGAACAGTCATCGTTGGGCTGGCCGTCGCTGTCCTGTTTGCGAAAAGAGCCGGGTCGCCGCCGCTGTTCGCCATGACAGTTTTGACCGCGAGATGATTTTTCAGCAGCTCGCTGAAAAGGGATTCACCATAAAATCAAAAACTCACCCGGTAACCGTTGAGAAGGATGGCCAACCCTACCAAGTAGGAATTCGCCGTGCCCGCACAGTTGACGGTTCCATCCTGATCGAGTCTCCAGCCGATGCCCGCGATGATATCGTCGCGCTCGTGTTTGAATCCGTAAGGCTTTGTACGCCGGAGCAGATCAAAGGCGTCAACGTCTTTGTGCCTCCGACTGATACTCCGCGTAATATGTCTCAGGTTCCAAATGTCAGCGTTGATGCCCGAACAGGTGCCGAGTCATTCTGAGAGACTTAGGGTCGGTATTAAATAATACTGTCTTTAGCCAATGGTCCGGGTTCCGGCCAGTCGAGCATGTAATGAATTCCCCGCGACTCCTTACGAGCCATCGCTGAGTGGATTGTGAGCCATGCCACAGCCGCCAGATTTCGCACCTCAAGAACCTCACTCGAAACACGGTTACGCCACCAGTAATCGTCCAGTTCCTGACGAATATTCTCCACCCTTGCCAATGCGCGCTTGAGCCGATGCTCACTGCGGACGATACCGACATAATTCCACATAACACGACGAATCTCGTCCCATGCATGAGTAAGTACAACCTGCTCATCAGGAGCCGGAGGATCACCATTGACCCAAGACGCTGAGTGACCGCCATAAGACCCGAGATCACCGCGCTCGCTGACATCGCGAGCAGCCCGATCAGCAAACACCATGGCTTCGAGAAGACTATTGGACGCAAGACGGTTGGCGCCATGAAGTCCTGTGCACGCGACCTCGCCGATCGCGTACAATCGTCCGACGTTTGTACGCCCAACGTTGTCGGTCACCAGACCGCCACAACTGTAATGAGCGGCCGGGACGACGGGAATCATTTCCCGCGTCATGTCGATGCCAAACCTTAAACATGTCTCATTGATATTTGGGAAAAGAGTTTTGATTTTCACTGGTCCAAGATGTCTCACGTCAAGCCAAACATGAGGATCCCCGCTCTGTTTAAGCTCGATATCAATCGCCCTAGCCACGATATCACGGGGCGCTAGTGAGCCCATTGGGTGATAGCCCTCCATGAACGGGTCCCCGCGCAGGTTCTTAAGGATACCGCCCTCCCCCCGGACCGCCTCACTGATCAGAAAATTCTTCGCCTTGTGGTGATAAAGACACGTAGGGTGAAACTGCATAAACTCTAAATTGGCTACGCGGCATCCCGCCCGCCAACCCATTGCCAGCCCGTCGCCTGTCGCGCTGTCAGGATTTGACGTATAGAGATAGAGCTTGCCATGTCCTCCCGTACAAAGAAACGTCACCTGGCTCAAAATCCTTGTAACACGCCTTGTTTCCCGGTCATAAAACCACGCGCCCAGACAATTATTCTGCGCGAAGTCGGGCGCGACTTTATCTGTAGTCAGGAGGTCAATGGCAGTGTGGTTCTCGATAATCCGGATCCCCGGATGGCGCCTGACCCTGTTGATCAATGCTTCCGCGACAACACGGCCGGTTATATCCTTGGAGTGAATCACACGACGGTGACTGTGGCCGCCTTCTTTCGTGAGATGAAAGCCACCATTCTGATCGGCGTCAAACTTCGCTCCCAGCTCAGCCAGCTCTCGCACAAGACGAGGTCCCTCACTGACCACGAGACGCACGATATCCTCGTGACAAAGCCCTCCACCGGCTTCCATTGTGTCCCGGACATGATTGTCAAAACTATCGGCAGGATCCAGAACCGTGGCAATTCCGCCCTGGGCATACCAGGTATTGCTTTCCTCAAGTTTATTTTTGACAACAACTGTGACCGATCCGTGCTCAGCCAGTTTAAGGGCAAGTGTCAAACCTGCGATTCCCGCGCCGATAACAAGATGCTCGGTCTCAAAATTTGCGTCAGTTGCGAAAGCTGTCAATGAATGAATCCTTTTTAGGCATGAACAACCTCCCAGAAGATCCAAGGTATCCCGAGAGTCACTTGCAGAGATGGCCGATTTAAGTTAGTTTTTCAATGATAAAGTGACTCAAGAATTGTCATTGTCGCTTATTTGTCATTTGCCTGCGGTGCCTGGGATCGACCATGTCCGCATTACTCCGGGGTAAGCCTTCTTAATGCCTCCAGCTCTTTCCAAGGTTCCCTGGCTCGCTAATCTGCCCAACCAGCTGACGCTGGGACGTATTTTGGCAATTCCTCTTCTTCTATTCGTCTATCCCCTCGGGTTTCAGGCCACTAATATAATCTGCGCCCTGATATTTGCTCTGGCTGGAGTTACCGATATCCTCGATGGCTATTTCGCCCGCCTTTATAAGCAGGAAAGTCGCCTGGGAGCTCTCCTTGATCCGGTGGCTGACAAAATGCTCTCGGGGGCCTGCCTTATTTTACTTGCCGACTCCCAAGCACTGCCGGCGTGGATCTGCGGGTTTTTACTATGTCGTGATATCGCCGTAAGTGGCCTGCGCATGATCGCGCTTGAGGATGGATACACCATCAAAGTCAGCGCGTTTGGCAAAGTGAAGACAATTTTACAAGATGTCGCCATATTTTCGCTAATGATTGGTCAGGACATGTTTGACATCCCATTCCGGATTACGGGAATGGGATGTATTTGGCTGGCCCTGGCAGTGAGTCTCTACTCGGGATATCTTTACTTTGAGGAGTTCCTTGATCAGGCGCCAACTCCCCCTCCCGAAGGTTCTTAATTCAACCACTTAGCGCGCTTGCCTGCGGGCTCAGTTACCCCAAAACATCCCCTTACCTCAACATTTACGCCAGCATACCGATAAACCTCCGGTTACAGAACTATATTTTTTTTGAATACCGGAGTTGTATCTGGACAGCGTAGTCCCAAAAATTTATTTGGTCATTCCTGACGCGTCAGCGATGCTAATCAGGCGTCTGATCGGCTCTGGCGTCGCCCTTGACGTGCCTGTAAATGTCTTACAATCTATTCATGAACTTCCCGCCCACCCTCCAGATGGCGCTATTCTGGTGCTTCCGAAGGATTGTAACCTGAATTATCCCGATCCAAATAAACGCGGGTGGGCCAGAATTCTCATTGTGACTACGGAACAGGGGCCGCCGATCCCCGGGGTGGGACGCATAATCCCGAGTTCTATGGAGAAGCCAAACACCACGTGGAGCCAAATATTACAGACGGTATTTGAGGCGGGAAAAACACCATTTACAAGCTCCTCATGGCACTCCACTCGTTTACAGGATCAGATACCTTTTGCGGATTTACCGCTAAAATTATTGTCATGGGCTAAAATCCAAAAAATAATTTCCTACGCATCAATCGGATCCATCCTTAAATCTCTGGAGCAACTGACCGGGAAGCTTGGCTCTCGCATCGTTGACTTCGAGATGTCGGCGGACGCCACATCCTTTCAGTTAACTTTATCCTGCGCTGATCAAGACGACATGATACGGAAGGCTTTTACTGACATTTCGGCCAGCCCGTACGCTCAACTTTCCTATGTCCGCAAGGGGGAAAACTCCACCATTGCCTGGCTTAAAGTGGATTTTGGTGTCCCGGCAACATCAAGAATCTGCCTGATCACAAACGACGAATCATCAGAGGATACCGACCGCATCCTGGATCAGGAGGCCTCGTGAAAAAGACACACCCGGCGATCCTGAAATTCCATGGCGTCAGAGGCTCCCGCCCGATACATCATACAGAAATGACCGCCTACGGCGGCAACTCAACCTGTCTTGAGATTGATACGGGCATGGATCTGACTCTGGTGATTGACGGGGGCACGGGGCTTCAACATCTTTCCGGTCGATCCGCCGACCATCCAAAACATAAGAAAATCCACATTTTAGTCACACATACACACTGGGATCACGTCCTGTTTCTTCCATTCCTGAAACAACTCACGCATCCACACTGCGATATTCATATTCACGCGCCGGAGGTTGACGGCATTCCCTTCAGTGATCTCTTCGAAATGCTGTTTGCCCATGGCCGCCTGCCAATACCAAGACCAGCCATCAAGGCCAAATTGACCTTCCACAAACTGATCCCCGGACAGAATTTCCTGATCGAGGGGAAAATAAGAATCGACACCTTTCAGGTGAACCACCAGCACACGACTCTCGGATACAAAATTAGCCATGGTGAGTCAAGTGTCGCCGTCATCACCGATGCCTCCGTTATCTCCAACGGGAACCATCTCGGCAAAGGCATGCCGGAACGAGCCACAGAGATTGGCAAAGAAGCGTTTGAGAAAGAGTACGGTGATGGATTGATCGCGTTTCTTCGAGGCGTTCACTCTTTGGTATTCGACACTCATTTTAACGCGAAAAATATCAAGCCAGACTGGGGGCACGCGACACCGGAAATCGCCATCGACATTTGCGCCAGGGCAGGGATTAAACGCCTTTTCATGTTCCACCACGCGCCCGAGGATAACGACTGCAAGGTTGCCCTTAAGCAGATGCACGCGCGTTCGCTCGCGCTGAAATTTGGCATTGAAGTCATCAATGCCAGAGAGGAGGACCAATGGCCGCTCATATCAGCCTGAGGTTTCTTGGCGTCCGCGCGTTCCACTCCGCTCCAGGACCGCAGAATATCACAACTGGTGGCAACACCGGGTCTATCGAGCTCCACGACGGGAGTCAGAGAATATTCATCAACGCGGGCTTTGGAATCAATATCGCGGGTGACGAACTTTTCGCACATTATCTAAAAACAAAAACCCCGGTGAACTGCACCTTCCTGTTTTCTGATTTTATGTTTGATTCCATACTTGGCCTTCCATTTTTCACCCCGATTCATTTTAAGTCCACGGAGCTAGATATCCTGACTGGGGCACGGGAGATCGACGCTATTGATGGAATTAACGACGCGGCAACTAATTTATTCTCCCCATTCACTGGTCTGTGCGGTTTCCGCGCTGAAATCTCCATTCGCACACTCGACTCCGCTATGCAGCTCGGCCAATGGACAATCCGGGCGTTAACGCTTGCGCATCCTCTGACCCCATATCCAGTCACAGTTTGGCGCATGTCTCATGACTCCGGCGCCGACATTGGAATTGTCATGACTTGCGACAACGATTCCCAGTCCATGGGCAAAGTCGGCGACTTCCTCAGCGGATGCCACACACTTATTTGCGCAGCGTCTACGTCTCCTGAGCAGGATGGCTGGGACCTGCACCGCACCGGGTTTGATGACGCATTGAGTCTTGCTCTTAACATCAATGCCGACGAGTTATACCTGACCCAATTTCACCCTGAGATGACGGATCTCCTCCTCCAGCGCCAACTAACGAGACTCCATGAATCTCTCCCGGCAAAAAACGCGAGTTTGCGCATACACCTGGCCTCCGAAATCGAGACCATCGCTCCGATTTGCTCAATTCCAGTAAAAAAGGCGGGGTGATATGAGCCCATCAGGAAACATAGCCCTCAGTGTCCTTGTCGCTTCAGCCCTGCTCAGCCTCAGGACTCCGGCGATGGCACGATCATGGTCTGAGAAGGCGCGTTTTCGGCGGTCCTTCCTGATTGTCACGCTGTGCGCGCTGAATTGCTTTTTGGGAGACGTCGCGCCATACAGGGACTTCGCTTATTTCTCTTACGTAAATCTAATTATCGCGGCCCATCTTATCGTCGCTCAACTTCTGAGCGTTGGGTCGGTTTGGACCGGCCACCGCACACTTTTAGTAACTCGTCTCATGACATCCGTTCTCGCCTGCCTCATCGCATGGCAGGGTGGAGCCTTGCCCCTTACATTTATCGTGGTAACAGTCATCGCGGGAGTATCACACGCCTTGCTTGTGAGAGCTGAAATAAGCGAAATAATTATAAATTTCAGCTACTTAAAAAACCGCTTAGCAACTCTTGAGTCAACAAACCAACGCTTTAAAGCACACGCAGAGCCTGATCAAACAGAAGCCCGTGACAAATCCCGCGAGGCAGGCTAATCTTCAGGCCCTAATCCTGTGGAGACAGCATCATGAAATCATACGATATTACCAGCGTCTGCAACGCATTGATGGACGTTCTTATTGAAACTACAGACGAGGACATCAAACACCTCGGACTTACCAAAGGCATTATGCATTTGGTTGACAGCGACCGACAGCGCGAGGTGCTCAAGCACTTCCAGTCAAAACCAAAAGTCACGGAACTGGGTGGAAGCTCCCTGAACGCGATCCGTACACTGGCGAGTCTTGGTCACAAAACCGTGTTCGCGGGCATGGTCAATGACGACGAGTTCGGCACCCACATCCGCGAGCGTATGAAGTCACTCGGAATCAAGGCTTACCTGGGAGGGCACAACCACGAAAGCACAGGCACGTGCCTGATCCTCATCACTCCAGACGGTGAGCGCACGATGAACACGAATCTTGGCGCCAGCCGCCTTTATGACGCGACCCATATCCCGCACCAGGAAATCGCCGCCTCACACGTATTCCATTTTTGCGGATACCAGTGGGATACCGATGACCAAAAATCCGCCCTCAAAAACTCCATCAAAACAGCTCACGAGAACAATACCATCATTTCCTTTGACGTGGCTGACCCGTTTGTCGTTAACCGCAACCGTGATGATTTCATCAGCCTCATCCGCGAGGAGGCCGACATCGTATTCGCCAACAAGGAAGAAGCGCGCCTCTTGTTTAACACGACGCCAGAAGACACCGCTCGCCGTATTGCCGAGACTGGTTCCATCGCCGTTGTAAAACTTGGCTCTGACGGCGCGCTGATCGTCAAAGGTAAAGAAGAGTTCAGAATCAAGCCAATCGCGACAAAAGTCGTTGATACCACCGCTGCTGGCGATATGTTTGCCGCAGGATTTCTGCATGGGTTTTTATCCGGACGCGACATGGCAATCTGCGGCAAAATCGCGGCGACACTCGCCAGTGACGTGATCTCTCGCATCGGCGCGCGCGTCAGTGACGAGGCTCTGGCGGCTGTTCGCAAGCTATAAATTGATCGCGGCAGCGCGCAACGCCGATATCTGGCGTTTTGAGCGAAATCTACCAGGGACTGGGAGCCAAAGGCTCATTGATGAAGTCAGTTTTGGCCTGCTCGTCGAGATAAAACTCGGCACCCCGCAGGACGTCGTAATAATATTTTTCCGCTTTTTTGCGGCTGGTGAATTCTACAGTCGCCTCACGAAATTCTTTCAGGGCGGGAACTGTGTAGTACAAGTAAACGCGGTAAATGCCGTTAGGACGAAACTCAAACGACACCTGATTGGCAGTATAAGACCAGGCTTCGGTTGCCCAGGATAATATTAACAGCAACGCTAATGAGTATTTTTTAGTCACCACGCCCCCTTCATACCTTATAAAAGCCCTCGATGGGATCTATCGGTAGATTTGCGTCAGAACTAAGTATCACCGCAGACTCAGGAGTAACGCCAAACACACCTAACCCGTAAATAAAAATGGCTAATTCTTATTAAAATATGATATTTCCAAGCTTCCTTTTCAGCCTATTTTACTCGCGAGGAATTGCCGCATTATGACAACCGAAAGCACAACTGACTTGACCGGCAGTAACGTCACTCCCAAAGAAAAACCAGGGATGTTCAGCTTTGAGAACCTCAAAAGCTTAGGTATTCTGATTGTAGCTGTACTTGCGATTCGCTGGAGCATCGCCTCTCCCTATTACGTTCCCACATCCTCCATGGAGCCAACTATTAAGGTTGGAGACCGCCTTCTTGCCTGGAAACTCGCTTATAATCTAAAAATCCCGTTCACCGACACCGCTCTAATTTCCTGGGGGTCGCCGAAACGCGGGGACATTATTGTGTTTAAATACCCAAAAGATCCCGATATCGACTATGTCAAGCGCGTGGTGGCCATAGGTGGAGATCAGGTCCAGCTAATGGACGACATCCTCTATATCAACGGTAAAGCCCAGGTCCGGGCTGAGCATAATCAGGACCGCTCCGTAATCGAGGACATCGTCGACGAGAAAGACTACAAGCTCCTCTACCGTGAGAACCTTGAAGGCCTTGACCACTGGGTCATGCAAAACAAACCTGAATACAGGCGCTCACTGCGTGCCTGGTGGCCGGATGTCAGTGGCAAACCATACACTGTGCCCGAGGGAAGCGTGTTCTGCGTCGGCGATAACCGAGACAATTCGAGTGACTCGCGGGTTTGGGGTGAGGTGCCCCTGTCCTACGTCCGTGGACGGGCGTTATTTGTTGTTTGGAGCATTTGGACCCCAAAAGGCGAGTTCTTGCCGTCTCTCAGATTTGACCGCTTTGGCAAATGGTTGGATACTTAATATAGACGCTCCTTTGATGGAGATCGGTTCCTGTATATCGACGAAGGGGAGTAAACCAAATGAGTTCTCCAAAAAAACCAAAACCCGCGGCGAAAACGGGCACAGCGGCTAAAAAAAACACCGTTGCTGTGACCACTGAGAAAATCGCCCCCAAAGATCCACCGCCCGCTCAGGAGGAGATCTTGTTTGTGCGCGAGTACTGGACTGGCGACAGCCGGGACGGCGCACTTACAAATGGGGACGGCTATCATTATTACCGCATGACGAAGTCAGGTAAAATCCTTGAAGCCTATGAAAGCTACGAACTGGAAGACGGACGCGAATGCGCGAGTCCCTGTCCTGAGATGCTTAACGTTCACTGGATTGATGATCTTGGCTACGAGGATTTTGAAATCCTCGACACCATTAAAGAATTTGATTTCTCTCGAGTTAAAGATATAGCAAGCGGGATAGAGTCGTTCTAAGCTTATGCCACATCCTCTGACTCAAACTGCCCGAGAAGACGAGACGAGCCCCTTGTGCTCAATACGTGGGCATACCAGCCGAGAGTTTGCTCAACGAGCCAACCATAAGCATTAAATTGAGCGGAAGGAATCAACTCCTCGCAGAAGTCCACAAAGTCTTCCATCGACCCGTTGGGGTTTTCTCGAACCCATTCCTTCACAGATCGTTTGAATTTGTTTGTATCAAACATTAAACTCGTCCTTTCAGGGTTTGCTTGGCACAGTGGTGATCTATACTCAACGCTGTACCAGCATGTCCTATTCCATGGGTCGGCAAATTTTTCCGTCCCTTAAGTCAACACCCCTCATAAGATGGGAATTAGCTGAAATGCCAAAGTCCTTACCCCTTAGTCTCTTTGTTGATACCGCCAAAATTTGGCAGTCAGACAAATTTTCGGAACTATCCGCTCTTTCCTACCTAGGAAAGCCCTTAGTGGCATGGCTAAGCCAAGCGCTGGATCAATTGGGAGTCGGTGACAGCCCTGTCATCAAGGGCAAAGTGCATCCAGGAGCGATCATAGAGGGTCGCGTTTATATCGCTGAAGGCGCAACCGTTGAGCCCACCGCGTATATCCAGGGTCCATGCGTTATTGGCCCGGGTGCGGAAGTGCGACACGGCGCCTATATTCGCGGTAATGTGTGGATCGGCGCCAAAGCTGTTGTCGGACATACAACAGAAGTGAAGGGCAGCGTATTCTTTGATGGCGCGAAAGCCGGCCATTTCGCTTATGTAGGTGATTCTCTTCTTGGGCGGGACGTCAACCTCGGCGCCGGCACAAAGCTCGCCAACCTCAAGCTCCGCGGCGACGAAATCAGAGTCAAAGACCCTATAACAGGCACTTTGATCGCTACAGGACTCCGCAAATTCAGCGCCATCATGGGAGATAACTCACAGACCGGATGCAACAGCGTACTGTCGCCCGGTACATTACTCATGCCTGACACGGCCGTGTTGCCGTGCGTTCATTATCATGGAACTCTTCTCAAGGGTTTCGCCCGCTAAGTAGACAGATTGGCCGGTCACCCAACTTTGTCTCTTTACAGATTTTTTATTTCCGGATAACCTTTTTGGAAATCATGCATTTTTAATTTTTTTTGTTTCTATGATAACGGTTCTGATGAGGGTTCCCAGGGAGGGAATCTTCAGTTGCACGAAACGAGCGGTCGTTTGTCTATCTCGTTTTCATCCATTTCAAGGAGGATTTATGGCAATGGGCAGTCTTTCAAATCGTAGGGTCGCTTGGGCGTCAGCCCTGAGCATCGTTGGGTTTCTCTCGGCACAACCAGTGCTCGCGGCAAGCTACATCGTCAAGTTCAAGCAAAACACCGCGGGATTTCAGCAGGCGCTGTTCTCAAAGTCAATGAGCGGAACAAACATTGTTGATAGCCACGCGACAGGAAACCTTGTCCTTGTGGATCTCGGCAAATCAACCACAAAAGAGACCGCCCGACGTCTCGCCGGCATCATAAAAAACCCGGACGTTCAGTACGTTGTCGAGAACAAAAAAGTTCACGCATTCAACATGCCCAATGACCCTGATACGGCGAAACAATGGTCCATCGCCAAAGTCCGCGCCGCTGACGCATGGACAAACGGCGTTGGCAGCCGCAACATCGTTGTAGCTATTACCGATACCGGTGTTGATTACACACACAGCGATATCAAAGACAACATGTGGACCAACAAAAACGAGATTCCAGGCAACGGCATCGATGACGACAACAACGGCTTCGTTGACGACATCTATGGCTATGACTTCAATGGCAACGACGCCGACCCTAAAGACGAAGTCGGCCAACAAAACCCAGGCCACGGCACACACTGCGCTGGCATCATGGGCGCTGTTGGCAACAACGGCAAAGGCATCTGCGGCATGAGCCAGCAGCTGTCCATCATGGCGTCCCGATTCCTCGGAGCCGATGGTTCTGGTGACCTTATGGGCGCTGTTAAATCAATCGACTACGCGACCAATAACGGTGCTAACGTCATCAGCGCAAGCTGGGGCGCCGCTGTCAGCGCCGCTGACGCGCAGCCAATCACTGAGGCGATTTCCCGCGCCAACGACAAAGGCGTAATCTTTGTCGCGGCCGCGTCCAACGACGGCAAAAACAACGACGGATTTGAGGTCTATCCAGCCAACACACCACTGCCAAATATGATCGTGGTTGCGGCTTCAAACAGCAGCGACGGCAAGCCAACATGGTCCAACTTCGGCATAGGCAAGGTCAGCCTTGCGGCTCCTGGCGACGCCATCTACAGCACACTGCCCGGCGATAAGTTCGGCAACTTAAGCGGCACATCCATGGCGACCCCATTGGTATCCGGTCTTGTTGGCCTCATGCTCTCCCACAACCCAAGCCTTAAGCCTACAGAAGTCAAAGCGCTTCTTCAGGCATCCGGTACAAAAGTGGCTATTGAGACAGCTTGTGAGTGTCGTATTGACGCGGCGGCAGTTGTTGACCGCATCCGCGCTGATACACTGACTGTTGTCCCTCAGGCAGCAACCATCAACCCAACCAACACGCTTCAATTCTCAGCCTTCGGCGGCAGAGGCCCCTTCACATTCACATCATCCAATGACTCCATTGCTGGCGTTGACTCAAGCGGCCTTTTGACAGCCAAAACATCTGGCGAAGTGTTTGTTACAGCCACTGACTCCGCGAACCAAACCAACCAGTCACTTCGCATCCGCATTATTGACGCGGGCGGCGGCGGCGGCGGCGGCGGCGGCGGTGGTGGTGGCGACCCACAAGAGTGTCCTCTTGATCCAGCGCTTTGTGATGCACTCTGTCAGATTCAGCCAGATCTTCCATGGTGTCACTGAGACCTAGACCTTCAGGAAAAAACTAACTCGGATATAACGAGAACAAAAAAGCCCCCCCCCCGAACGCCAGTTTGGGGGGGGGCTTTTCTTCGTAAAAATCCGATATTCACAGCATATTTCCATCACCGCATATTTCCAACCTTTGAAATATCGCCGCAGACTCTATAAATTACCAATAATTTCATTCTGTTAAATAGACAGGCTACTTTTCCCTCAAGCTCCCCCTTCGCTCCTCCGACATCTATTACTGGATCGAATCGGGGACTAACATGCAGCGGACAGGAGTTATCGCTATTTATTTCAAAGCCACAGCCATCATGCTGGTGGTTATGACTATTAACGCCTGCGGTGGAGCCGTTAAGTCATCGATCAAAGTCCAACTCGCCCAAGGGGCTAGCAACGACCCCACCATCACCGCCGCAGATCCCGCCAATCCCAAAGCTGGCGACATAGTCTTTCTGACCGGCAAGAAGTTTCCTACTCGTACAAGTAATCTCGTCGCACGGGTCATCCTGGCTGACACTGGTACCAAGGACTCGACGCTGACTGTCACAAACGCGACCAAGGCCTCATTCACGGTTCAGGCCGATACCGCAAGCGAGATCAAAACGATCCTGATGATGCGTGATGGCAAAACATTGGCGCGCTTTGATATCGTTCCGGCTGCGGTCGCGACCATTGACGCTCTGACATTCAGCCCGGCCGCCGGATCCTACGGAGGCACTCAATCTGTTACAATCGCGTCGGCACAGCCAAACGTGACCATTTATTACACCACCGACGGTTCCACTCCTACGACGAGCTCTAGTGCATACTCTGGTGCCATTACAGTCGCCGCGTCTGAAACCATTACAGCTTACGCGGTCAAAAAAGGCTTTAATGATTCGGCACTCTCCACAGCCGCGTATGTCATAAATGGCCCTGCGGCTGACCCAACATTCTCGCTTGCGACCGGCTCGTACTCCTCCGCTCAAAGTGTCGCTATTACGTCTACAACCACTAACGCCATAATCTACTACACTTCAGATGGGTCCACACCGACCTCGTCCTCCACCGCATACTCATCGGCCATCTCCGTATCATCGACACAAACCATCAAAGCATTCGCCACCAAGGCCAACTTCACCGACTCCGGTGTGGGAATGGCTACCTACACCATCACCGGAACTGCAGCAGCCCCAACCACCAACGTCGCCGTCGGTGACTACGGCCCGACTCAGTCGGTGACTCTTAGCTCCGCGACCTCAGGCGCGACTATCCACTACAACACCGGTGATGGCACACAAACCGCTCCCACATGCTCTAATGGCAGTACGGCGATGCCAATATCTGTGGCGGCGACCACCACCATCAAAGCCATCGCCTGTAAAGAAAACTTCACCGACTCTAGCGACAGGCCATTCCACTACACAATCAACGGTGCTGTCGCCACGCCGACATTCTCTGTGACCGAGGGAGACTACGGCCCAACCCAGAGTGTTGCCTTAAGCACCGCAACAGCGGGAGCGACCATTTATTACACGACAAATGGCTCGACACCGAATACAGGATCAAACGTCTACTCGTCAGCAATTTCCGTATCGTCGACTCAAACCATAACAGCATTCGCCACAAAACCCTTCTACGTTGACTCCGGCGTCGGAGCTGCTGCCTACACAATAAACGGCGCAGTCCAAACTCCAGTAGCATCAGTCACCACCGGAGGCTACAGCAACGACCAGTCGGTGACTCTCGCCTCGATTCCCATGGCAGCGGACATTTACTACACGACTGATGGCGTCACGACCCCAACAACCAGCAGCACACACTATACCGGCACGATTACTATTTCCGGCACGACGACACTTCAGGCCATAGCTGTCATGTCTGATTACATTAATTCGGCCGTTATGACTGAGACCTATACCATGACCGCCGCGACACCGATCGCTGACGTCGCCGTCGGTGGCTACCTCTCCATACAATCGGTGACTCTTAGCTCAGTGACTGCAGGCGCGACGATCCACTACAACACCGGTGACGGCACCCAAACCGCTCCCACGTGCTCTAATGGCAGTACGTCGATGCCAATCTCCGTGGCGGCGACCACCACAATCAAGGCCGTCGCCTGTAAAGAAAACTTCACCGACTCTAGCGTCGAGGCATTCCCCTACACCATCAATGGCACCGCGGCTGATCCGGTAATTACTGTGACAAGCTACACCACCAAAACAGTCCAGATGACATCGGCGACTGCCGGAGCAAGCGTTTACTACACCACCGACAACTCTACTCCATCGGCATCATCGATACTATATACCGGCTCTGTGTCCTTGACCGGAGCTCCCACAATAAAAGCCATTACCATTAAGGCCGGATACTCCAATAGCGCAGTGACCTCCTACGACTTCAACTTCGACCAGGCAAGAGACTACGCGGCCTCAAGCGTCAATTATATGAGACACTTCAAAACTGGGGATAACCTCAATGGGTGGCACGCGGATCGTGGCACTACTCTCGCGGTCATATCGACGTCTCCCGCCGGAAGTCCAAACTCCAGTACTCTGATGGCTACTCCCGGCGATGGGCTCTATTCGGACGCCGGCTACGGCCAAGGAGCGGAACTTCCGAACCTGACGCAAGACTTTACCATTGAGCTATGGCTATACGTGGATAGTTTTGTCGCTGGTGATGGCGGATCCGTCAATCCCGCTAAACGAGTGAAAGTTCATTTACTCGGATTGGATATCGGCTACCCTCTTGGCTTGGAAATTACGTCAGACGGGGGACTAACTACTTGCGTGGACTGCGCGAATATTCAGGGATATTTACAATACTCCTCAACTAGCGCGTCAGTGATCCAACTCCAAACATGGCAGCACATCGCCGTGGTGGGAAAAGTCGGGAGCGGTGTCAAGACATTTGTAGATGGAGAGGAGGTCAACAGTATAAATCGCTTGCCAGCAGATAATGGCGAAGGGGACTGGGGTTCTCCTGCCCATCTTGCTTTATTCACTACGCATGACGCCGGTTTTTACGCGAATACTTTTGTTTCCAACATGCGCATGTCCCAGATCGCACGCTACGGCACGGCCTTTACGCCGAAGTTTGTAAACTTCGCCAATTACGGCGGCGTAAAAACTCTCGCTACATCGTTGCTGCTCCACATGGACGGCGCGAACAACTCGACAACGATTACCGACTCCGCGGCGGCCGCCCACAGTGCCTCGGTGGATGGCACTGCCGCGAAAATCTCAACAACCCAAAGCAAATTTGGCGGATCGAGCGCTTATTTTGATGGATCAAGCGGGATTCAAATTGCTCGTGCCACTGACTTAGCATTCGGCGGCGTGTATCAAGACTTCACCATTGAGATGTGGCTCTATCCAGTCGCCGAACATGGTTATGATATATTTTTCGAGGGACGGATGCCCAATTCTTTTGGCGATCCTGGCTTTGGTATTAACGCCGCCGAGACTGATAACGGCACAGGCTTTCAATACGGGTTTGCGTTCTATGACGAGTGGAATGGCGGGGGAGCCCTCAGCACACCAGGCGCTGGTATTGCACTGAATACTTGGAGCCACTTCGCTCTTGTAAGGTCTGGCACCACTGTCACTTACTACGTCAACGGGGTCGCTAGAGGCTCTCAGACATTCACCTTTTCTGGAAATGCTCTTAATCCGGAATGGAACGAGGGCTACATCAGACTTGGCGCGATCAAGGACAGCTATGACAATCAAAATAACTACAACGGCTATATGGACGAGGTCCGAATCACCAACGGGCAGGCTCTCTACACCTCAAACTTCACACCGGCTACCACGGCGTTTACGCCCCTCGTAACCTATCGATGCTATGCCAATGGTGTCCTCACCAGTGATTTGAACGGCAGTGGAACAGGAACGTGTAGCGGCGATGGACGAGCCTACATCAACGCCGTCGGGCAGTGAGGTCAGAGCGGTTATTGGCAAATATTTGAGATGCATCTAAAATATATTTTAGAAGCACCTCAAATGAATGAAATAACTAGAAGTTTCAAAGTGTTATTAGAGAGGCGCCTGCATGACTTGGAGCGATTGGCACCCTCAGCGAACCTCATTCAGGTCTTATTGGGCCCTCGTCAGGTC
>CANILH010000021.1 GCA_947468665.1 Oligoflexales bacterium
CCAATCCTCTCCCCACCGTAACAATCAAATTCGCGCTATTTACGCCATGCAACAAATGAACGCTATATCCTGAGCCTATTGCCTTAATAGGGCACGATGGGTTCTAAACGGGGGGCGGCCGGGCAACCGGCCGCTCTACCAGATAGCTGAGACGTCCGTCAAGCAACCCCCGCTATGTATCCAAAGACATCAAAAGCATTGTGTGGCAACGAGACCGCGGGGTTTGCCGCGGATGCGGGAGCAGACGCGGGCTTAACTTTGATCATATAGTGCCGGTCGCAAGAGGTGGGCAGGGGACGCCGGATAATTTACGGCTCCTTTGCTTTGCCTGTAATCAGCGTGCGGGGATCAAAGCTGGGCTGATTACATACGGCTGTTAGGCCTGTTTGTGTTACGCAATGGCAAAGTTCGAGTGATCAGCGCAAGGGCCGCGAATAGAAAGGAAAGGCATCGTTATGAAGAAATCCTACGCAAAATCTCGCAAGGAATATGATGAGCCGTTTGAGCTGGACTCCACGAAAATTTTAGCGGCTATGAAGCGATTCAAAAACAAGAAGAAAAAACCTACCAGCGTCGCGTTAGATGAGACTACAATCCGCGAACTTAAAAGTATGGCTGAAAAACAGGGCATTCCTTATCAGGTCTTGATCCGCGTATTTATTCTAGACGGGTTACAGCGGTTAAAAGGCGCTGCTTAAGCGCGGCAAGAGGAATGCATTTATATCGGCGTGATAATTGCCTTGAGGATGTAGGTGTACCCACGAAAAAAAAATTGGAGGCACAGTTAAATTTGAATTTCACGCCAGAGTTCAAAGAAGACGAAATTTGGAAGATTGGTTAATTCTGACTTGACACTAGCTAAATCTCAATCTAATTGTTGGAATAATCCTCAACCAAGATTGTCATCGGCATCTTGATCTCGCTTTGATACTGCAGTTGGTCTTCCATGAATATTCTTAACCGTGTAGCCGTCATATCTACCCTGCTGAATTGCCGCAACAAAGACCTCATCAGTCATTATTTCTTCCGTGTGCAAATCAAAAAAAGTAATATTTCGTCCCGATTTATTTTGCTGAAGTGTTACCACCTGTTTTTCAACACCGTCCTTGATCATTGCCGCGCCGCCATACTTTCGCGCATCACCTGGATCAATAATCAATTCACCATTTTTTAATGCTCGCTTAAGCTCATCGAGTAATTTGACTCGATCACTTATTTTGCCTCCATATTTTCGACCCACTGAATTATTCCACAGATCCATATTTTGCTCGGCGGGATCTACAGTCGGCGAACTTGTCGGAAATAATTCATTAAGCCTCCCAAAAACATCCGCCGCATTTGCATCGTATTCTTGCGTAAAGACCCCACTTACATACGCATGCCGAAATGCGTCTACGTCATTGTTATGATAGCCTGAAGCAAATTCATTAAAGGTTCCATCTTCGTTTTTGGGCAACGATCTGATATTAGCGTCAAAATATCTATAAGCTTCATTTTTGGACTCGGTCCTTAAACCAAATGGATTCTTCACCTGATAAGCTCCTCATTTATAGGCTTATTATAAAAAGCGAGAACGACCACTACAATAGCACCCGCAAACAAATAGGGAGAATAATACTCCGCCATTAACAACGTGATAACCGCGCTCGGCACAAGTGCCGCAAAGGCTCGCAAACGGAATTTTTTCGAATAGGATGTACTCATCAACCAGATGCAAAGGCCGCTGGCCAAGGAAATGATAAGAATAACTGCTCCTGAAAAAAAGTTAAGCCCCCCATCGATACGAGGGCACTCCGATAGAAGAATAAACAAACCAAATACATGTAAAATCGCTGCGAATCGAAGAATAAACGTTCTGATTTCATTCATCACGGGACCTCTCAGGTATCCTTTCCAATAACTCATATCGAAAATATAACATACATTTTGAGACTATAAATCAGCGCGTAGGTCAGTGTGGTGGAATGGAGTAGGTACCATCACAAAAAACGCTGAATTTAAGCTTTGGCGTAGGACGTCGCGCGGCCTTTACCGAGGCGGCGGAGGAGTCCTTTTTTGACAAGTTCTGTAAGGTCGCGACCGGCAGTGACTTCCGTGGTCTTAAACGCGTCGCAGACGTCTTTATTGGTTATATTTCCCATTTGCTCACACAGATCCATGATTTTGGCGTGACGGGCGCTTAGATCGGGATGTCTTGCCAGTAGTTCACTCGCGACATGCGGTCTGTTTTGGGGTGCGGTAATTTTTTGTGATATGTCACGGATAGTGATCGCTTGATCGATCAGATATTTTCCGTCATTGACAGTCAGCCAGGCGTCATAGGGCTCAAGCATTTTGCGGGCCCTGGCTACCAGAGCATATATTAACGGATCATGTCTGAGGGGGTTATAGACCTGATTCCAGACTTTTACCGTGATTTCCTCTTTGTTGAGCTCACTTTGGGCCGCGAGCGCGAGAAATAACTTTTTGACAAGATCAGGCCATCCATCGGGTTCATGCCGTACATGACCTTTGGCGAGAATCGTGACGGAGTCTCCCAGGTAGCCGAATAAAATCGCCTGACTGAATTGAGGGACCTCAATAAGTGATGGAATCAGACCCAGAAATCCGCTGTCGAGAATCCGCTCACGGATATCTGTGGCGTGATACGCGAGGTCATCCATGAGGTCCCCGAGCAGATCCTCACCGCGCCGAATATCTTCTCTGGGAGAAATCCCGAGTCTTTCATTGATTCGCCTGGCGAGCAGAAGACCCGATTTTGCCTCAAGGTGGCGAATCTCGCCGGCCAGCGTCTCTGACTCGGTGGTTTTTCCGGACTGTAAAAGAATTTTGGCCTCGAGCCCTAAAATCCTGGTTTCCATCGCCGCGTCATTGGCCTCGCTGACGCGCATTTTCGCGGAACGGACAAGTTCCAGAGCTTTCTTATAGTCGCCCTTCAGGCAGGCCAGATGCGCGTAGCGAAAGGACAGATTCGCGTCAAAAAAAGGCTGGTCAAGTTTATACACCCAATCGCCTGCTTCTTTGAGACTTTGTTCGGCAATGTGCCCTGACCCACTTAAAATCTGGAGTCTTGCGAGCTCAATATAAAGATTCGCGAGCGTGTAGCTATTCTCAAAGGAGCTGGCGCGAATGGCGCCCTCAAGTTCAGCTAATAACACCGACGCGCGATCCAGCCCAAATGTAGAGCGGTACAGGCGAAGTGACACCTCGGTGGATTGTCTGATAGCTCCCCTGCCAAGCGCGTCCGCGATGGCAGACGAATTATTTAGGTTTTTGATCCCCGCCCGGATCTCGCCGAGATTAAGTTGCGCGTGACCCATGAGATCATATCCGACCAGACGTCCAAAGGAGAACTGTGCCCTGAACGCGTGATCGTACGCCTTGCGCGCCCACTTCAGAGCCTGCGTAAGTCTGGTGTCGGTATACCGAAAGAAGGCAAGCGAGCAAAAAAAGAAATATTTAACGAAATCATCCGATGAGCCCGAGAGTCGCAGATCTTTGAACATCGAGACTAAAATCAAGCTGGCCTTCCGCGTGGAGGACTTTTTCCGTAGTCTGCGATGGGCTAGCACCAGGTAAAAGCGGGACTCCATGGACTCACGAAGTGTCATCTGCCGCTGGTTGGCGTCGAAAATCGCGTCGGCCTCGTCGGTTCGTCCCAGAAAGCTCAAAGACCCGGTGGCGTACACCGCGTCGGGGGCGGTAAGCCTTTTACTTGTCGGGGAATCGATCAGTTCCGCGACGATGTCCGCATAAAGCCCTGAATAAAATTTTTCAGCGATTATCGTCATTTAGTAACAAAGCCTTGCTAAAAATATTCCTGCCCTAAGTGTTTATTTCTGGTTTTTTACGTACCTGTTCCCGATCATGTAAATCATATTGCATATGTCCTCGGTATTGCTTCCGCGCTCCATAACGGAGACTGGATATTGCGGTCCAAGGAGTACTGGTCCGATTCCGGTACTGCCGGAAATCGCGGAAAATATCTTATAGGCGATATTGGCGCTGGTCAGATCCGGGAATATAAGCACATTGGCCTGGCCTTTAAGTTGGCAGAACGGGAAGTCTCTTTCCTGGAGTCTTTCACTAAGCGCCACGTCGGCTTGAATCTCGCCGTCAAAAATAAAATCACATTTGCGTTCATGAAGGATCTCTACGGCTTCGGCCACCCGCTGGCTTTTCTCGTGCCGGTTGCTGCCAAAACTTGAGAAGCTCAGCATGGCGACTCTTATTGTATCCTCGGTATACTGCTTCGCAAAACTTGCGGTGTTGACCGCGATGTCGGCCAGTTCCTTAGCCGATGGCTCAATACAGACAGTGCAGTCGGCCAGGAAATACATTTTTTTGTTCCAGGAGAACATATAAAGGCCGTTCATGATGCGGCCTGGTTTAGTCCGGATGATTTCCATGATGGGTTTTAGACCGTTGACGTATGGCTCAACGACTCCACCGATAAGTCCCTCTGCGGCGCCGCTGCGGACGAGCATGGATGCGAAGTAGTTATTATTGCGAAGCATCTGCTGGGCCGCTGATTTCGTTACACCCTTACGTTGACGCATTTTATAAATGCTGTCAGCGAACTCAGTAAGTCTTCCATCATGATGGGGATCAATAATAGTGGTCTTTTTGGCAAAATCGCGAAATCCGAGGGATTCCGCCTTGGCGATGATTTCAGCGGGAGACCCCAGTAAAATTGTAGATACATCACCTTCGTAGTCCATCTGAGCGGCGGCCTTGATGACACGTTCATCATGCCCGTGCACAAGAACGATACGGGGTTTTGTCGCAGACTTTCTGCTCCAGCCGCCAATGTTATTGCGCATCTGGCGAATGAGTCTCTTAGTGGGCCCAAGGATTCTCTCAATGTGCTGTGTATATTGCTCGATATTCACTTGCTTGCGGGCCACTCCGGATTTCATGGCGGCTTCAGCCACGGCAGGTGCGACATAAAGCAAAACGCGTGGGTCCATTGGTTTTGGGATCAGGTACTCTCTTCCGAAGATGTAGCCTTCCGCCGTGTTGTAGGCACGAAGCACTTGCTCAGGTACGTCTTCTTTCGCTAGTCTCGCGATGGCCCGGACGGCGGCCATTTTCATCTCTTCATTTATGGTCGTTGCCCGCACATCAAGGGCACCACGGAAAATAAATGGAAACCCCAGAACGTTATTCACCTGATTGGCGTAATCACTACGTCCGGTCGCCATAATGCAGTCAGGGCGGGCTTTTCTCGCGTCGTCTGGCGTTATCTCTGGATCAGGATTAGCCAGGGCGAAGATAATGGGATTAGGAGCCATCGGCATAATCATCTGGGGCTTAAGTACACCGGCAGCTGAAACGCCCACAAAGGCGTCTGCTCCCTTAAGAGCATCGGCAAGTGTGCGCAGCGGTGTATCAAGCGCGAACTTGTCTTTATATTTATTCATGCCGTCAGTGCGACCCTTGAAGATCACGCCTTTGCTGTCACACATAATGAGATTGGCTGGTTTTACGCCAAGGGAAATGAATAAATTGGCGCAGGCCACAGCCGCGGCTCCGCCGCCACTGAATACAACTTTGACTGTCTCGAGTTTTCGGTTTGTGATTTCAAGAGCGTTTATAAAAGCTGCTCCGGCAATTATGGACGTACCGTGCTGATCATCGTGGAAGACCGGGATTTTCATCCGCTTGCGGAGTTCTTCCTCAATATAGAAGCACTCGGGGGCTTTGATGTCCTCAAGGTTGATGCCGCCAAAGGTGGGCTCAAGAGTCGCGACGGCGTTAATAAACGCGTCCGGATCCTTAGCGTTGACCTCAATGTCGAAAACATCGATGTCGGCGAATTTTTTAAAAAGAACTGCTTTGCCTTCCATAACTGGTTTGGAGGCCTCAGGCCCGATGTCACCAAGTCCAAGGACTGCCGTGCCATTTGTGATGACGCCTACAAGGTTGGCTCGGCCTGTGTATTCAAACGAAAGATCCGGGTCTTTCGCGATTTCCCGACAGGGTCCGGCGACACCAGGCGAATAAGCGATAGCGAGGTCTTTTTGGCTGGAGACTGGTTTTGAGAGGCCCGTGAATATTTTGCCCTTTGGCTCACGGGAGTGGTATTCAAGGGCTATTTTCTCGTAATCAGTGGTCATAAATTCACCTCGCAACCCTGTCGCAGGAGTTGTACAATGTCCGTTTAATTTGACTTGGGACTTTCACAGGAGCATTGTGAGGCTTTAAGATCAATTGCGCAAATGGGAATTCACCTTAAATGACCGCAAACCCCGATCATTCAGCAAAAAACCGGGGCAATATTCTGGTGACTGGCGGTGCAGGCTATATCGGCGCCACGGTGTACTCAGCATTATTGGACGCCGGGTGGACTCCGATCATTTTGGATAACCTCTGCCAAGGGCGACGAGAATTTACCGAAGGCCGTGTGTTTTATGAGGGTGACATCGCTGACCGCGCGCTTTTAAGAAAAATCGTTAATGAGCGTGGCGAGTTATATGGCGCGATTCATTGCGCCGCGTTGATTGTTGTTCCGGAAAGTGTGGATCGTCCTGAGGATTATTACCGGGAGAACGTGTCAAAGTCGGTGGAGCTTTTCGCCGGTCTTCGAGACGTCGGATGTAAACGAATTGTCTTCAGCTCATCGGCCGCAATCTACGGTACGGTTCCCGGATTTATGGTGACTGAGGCATCACCTTTGGAGCCGTCAAGCCCATATTCGCGGACTAAATATATGATGGAAATGGTGCTTCGTGATTTCTGCGATGCTTACCAAATGAAAGGAATCGCGCTCCGGTATTTTAACCCAATCGGCGCTGACCCAAAAATGCGAACTGGTGCCTATCTGAAATCCCCTACTCACGTTCTTGGTCGACTTGTCAGCGTCGCCACGGGGAAATCTCCTGTGTTTGAGATCACGGGCACAAGCTGGCCTACACGTGACGGAAGCGGCATTCGTGATTATATACATGTCTGGGATTTGGCACGTGCCCATGTGAACGCGATCGAGAATTTTGACCGGGCCTTTGCGGGTAAGCAATCTGCTTCACCTTTGTCAGACAACTATCGGGTCATCAATCTTGGTACTGGCCGCGGCGTTACCGTCAGAGAGCTTGTCACGGCTTTTGAGACTGTTCACGGCTCGTCCATCAACAAAAAAGAATCAGCCGCGCGCCCTGGCGACGTGGCCGGAAGTTTCGCGAGTTGTGACACCGCAAAAAGTCTTATTGGCTGGAGCGCGGAATTGAGCATTGAGCAAGGAATTCGCGACGCCATGTCTTGGTCCAATAAGTGGGACCGGCTCAGAGCAAAAGCTTAATGCCCGCGACATAGCCGCGTTCTAGGGTAGAGGTTTTCTCGGCGCTCCAGGTGGCGCTCCAGCGTTCCTCATAGATGCCGCCTTGCAGGCGCAAAATACCGATCTCAATAAATCCAAGCTCCTCACCGTAAGTGCCGTCAAGCGTGTGATTACCATAGGCTACAGCGGTCGCGTGATACTTATGGGCTGTTCCCTCTACACCAAGCCATTTGGTAACATAAAGTTGAAGTTCTGCTCCAACCGTGGATCCTGATGCCGTGACAGAGTCAGATTCTTTTGAAAGGACTGGGGCGAGCTTAGAGTTCGAGAGCTGAAAAGAGTTTTTGGTTTGCATCAGCCCGTATTTCAGCACAAGCGACGAGTCCTGGACGTTTTTACCAAATAGCCTTACATCCATGGTGTACCAGTTGGATTTAGCGGATGGCAGGTCCGCTGGAATAGACGCCGCGACAGTTGACGAGGTCGCCGCGTTCTTTGGGGAAAGAAGACCGCTGTCGCGGCCTCCAGCCTCAAAGCCAAGATCAATATTAAGGGTCCTGATTCCGACCCTTGACGACACCAGGTTGGTCATCCACACCTGGGCCTTCATGGTGTTGCCCTGGCTAGTACCATCTTCCGTGATGGCTCCGTCAATTTTGCGCTGCATTGTAGAGCGCGTGGCCAGAAAAGACGCATTGAGCTCGGGACGGAATTTATCTTTGTTAGGGTCAGAGAACATGGTGAGCCAGACATCCATGAGTTTCGTACGCTCCTTGATGCGAAGCCATTCCGTGAGCGTCCACCTGGTTTGTTCGCGCTCTTCCTGAGTGCGTACAACATAGGTGGTGACCGTCGTGATCGAGTCCCCCGCAAACGCATTGTCTGACGCCATAATGAGCGGCAGGAGCGTCACGAGAAGGTATATCGTCCATACCTTCGGACGTTGAAAACTAAGTGGCATCTCCATGTTCTCCTCCCATAACCGGTCGGTTGCCTCCGGTCCGTGGAAGCTTTGATTTCTCTGCCTTGAGTGTGGTCAATATGAGATGAAGCAAGGGGCGTGCCGTTGGAAAAACCCAAAGGTTCGGCTAAAAAACCCAATAATTATATTATGTTGAGTGTATCCAAAAGGACACATGGGTGCCTGTTTAAAGTGCTCAGGTCAGATACGGGTGGCTGGCTTTGGCTGGATTCCATCCACAAAATTGTAACAAGATGGGCTAATTTCATTGGCTCATGCCATTCTTAGCGTCCTTTGATTATTCTTGGTGTTACCTAATTACCGTCCCGCATTCTCTCCATCCGTTCGAACTGAAGAGGTTGGAAATGAGCTCGTTTAATATTGATCTCGACAGCGTGATTCAGAAGACAGGTAAGTACCTGGCGCCTCAGGGGCCCTTGAAGGAATTCGTCGCGCAAAACCCCCTGCGTGGTTTTCTTGATCTTGAGTTTCACGACGCTCTTCGGAGATCGGCCGCTACATACGGTGCTTGGAGCTATCAGCCACTTGGTTTTTACCGTGAGGCCTGGGAGAAGGGGCAGATCTCGGAAAGCGCTTTAAGACGCAGTCTTGAGTGGAATATTTCCGACTCCGAGGCTCGCGAGCGCGCGAGATCTGATCTTTTTGAGTATCCAGAAGGATCCAGCAAAAAACCAAGATCCTTGGTTCGCACGGGCATTCGCGCCCAGTGGGAGCATTTCACGGGCCTCAATGTCATTGATAAATCGTTGCCTGTCATGTTTCGCCTGCTCGGCGCCTATCTAGATCAGGGGATCTCAGTCTGGCGTATGCCTGGTGTCGAGCTTGGTTTTTTTGAGGCGGTCAAACAGCTTGTGACCAGCGGGTTCATCCCGTATCGGCCGTTTAATGAACCCCTCGTGCGGGATTTACTGAATTCTGATGTAGACACGATGATTCCGCGCGCTCTTGAAAGGTTGCTTGGAAATCCTGACTACGCTGAGCGTTACGTCATGGACTTAATCATGTCCCACCCTGGCTGGTCGGCGACAGTGAGCTTTATTGCGGCTAATCCCAATGCGTTGGTTCTGTCTCGTAAGATCACCATTAAAGAAATGATTGCCGTGGAGCTACTTTTGGATTTGGGATTTCTTAGTCGGGCGTTTGGCGGGGACTTTTCCGCGATGGCGCATTACGGCGCGAAAATTAATCCGATTCCAATGGATCAAAAAAACCCGATGGCCAGGGTTGATTTTGTTAAGAGCATTTGGCATGAAGCGTGGGAATGGGGATTTTACGAGCAAAGCCTTTCTCTTATGTCCAGTCTGAGGGCACTGTCCCGGAAAGACGAGAAGCCCAGTGTGCAGGCGCTTTTTTGTCTCGATGACCGGGAGTGCTCGATGCGCCGCTATCTTGAGGCGGAGGACTCCTCGATCAAGACCTATGGTCTGCCTGGGTTTTTCGGCGTGGACTTTATGTATCAATGCGCTGATGAGCTGTTCCCGACCCGTCATGCTCCCATTGTGATCAATCCAACTCACCTGATTAAGGCAAGTTATAATCACGTGGGCAAGACAAATCCCCCCAGGCTCAAGCGGCGATTAATGATTCTCGATCACGCCACGCACACCATGTTTCGTGGATGGTTAATCACTCAAGTCATGGGTCTGATGGCAGCTGCTCGTCTGGCATTGGCCGTGTTCAGACCAACAATGACACAGGCAACCGCCAGCTCTCTCAGTAAAGTTAACGAGAATGTGCGTATGAAAATCCAGAGAGAAACTGGCGATCAGAAGTCTCCGGACGGATATTTTCATGGGTTCACTATTGACGAGATGGGCGAGAAGGTCGGGCTTCAGCTTGAGGCCATCGGGCTTATTAAAGACTTCGCACCAATAGTAGTTTTGTTCGCCCATGGAAGCAGTTCAACTAATAATACGCATTTCTCGGCCTATGACTGCGGCGCCTGTTCTGGTAAGCCGGGGTCGCCTAACTCCCGTGTCTTCGCTGAAATGGCTAACCATCCCGAGGTGCGTAGAGTTCTCACTAAGCGTGGGATTGTTATTCCTGACGAGGTCAGGTTTGTTGCGGCGCTTCACGATACGACCAGGGATGAGGTTAAATACTTTGACCTGAAAAGTCAGCCGGAACCAACGCGTAAGGCACTCCGTGATTTCTCAAAAAAGATGTCGAATGCGCTGGGGAAAAACGCCAAAGAGCGGTGTCGTCGGTTTGAGATGGTTAAAAAAACGATCAGTGACCATGACGCGCTTGATGAGGTTCGGCGCAGGTCGGTCTCTATTTTTGAGCCTCGTCCTGAGCTTACCCACACCGGAAACGCGATGGCGATCATCGGTCGAAGGCACCTTACGGGCGGAGGGTTCTTTGATCGCAGGGCGTTCTTACATTCTTATGACGCCACAATCGATGCCGATGGTCAGATTCTCAGAAGGATTCTTGCCGCGGTGGTCCCCGTTTGCGGGGGCTTTAATCTTTGTTATTATTTCTCCAAGCTTGACGGGGATGTCTACGGGTCGGGCACAAAGCTTCCACATAATATTATTGGCTTAATAGGTGTCTCCAACGGTGTTGAGGGTGACATTCAGACCGGCTTACCGCGGCAAATGGTGGAGTTTCATGACCCGGTCCGTTTGCAGCTGGTTATTGAGCAGAAGCCAGACGTTGTCACGGCTGTTTTTGAGAAGGAGCCGAATCTTTTTGTCTGGATCCGCAATAACTGGATGCGGCTTGTGTGTATAGATCCGGCATCAGGTCAAATTCACCTTTGGAAAAATGGAACTTTCGTTGAGCTTTCCACCGGAGAGTTACCGGTGGTCGAGGTGAAGCAAAGCGCAAGAGAGTGCTACGAGGGGGAAGTCCAGAACGTTCCACTGCGCATATTGAACGCGGTGATGCCAGAGGGGGGTTCTTCATGGCGCTTGATTTGATTTATTGTTTGTTGGGGCTTCCGTTTGTCGCTGGATGCATTGTCGCGTTTGGTGGTGGGGGACGCGAAGACTTTATTTCGAAGGTCGCGGTAATAGCGGGTTGGCTTTACGCGTTGCTGACCGCCACGCTGGTGGTTGTTTGGGCGTCAGATGGCGGTCGGCATATTGATTTAAGGGCCTTTGTGCTCTACAGGACCGCCGAATACACGTTTCCGATCGCGTTTTATGTGGACAGTATGTCGGTGGTTTTTTTGACGTTGGTTGCCTTTTTGACCAACATCGTTTTCAAGTACAGCACTTACTATATGCACCGTGAACCTGGTTATCAGAAGTTTTTCGCTTGTCTGCTTTTTTTGATGTTTGGGCTGACTTTGCTGACTCTGGCGGGGACTTTGGATCTTTTGATGGCCGGGTGGGAATTTGTCGGAATCTGCTCATTTCTTCTTATCAGTTTTTACCAGACCAGGCTTAATTCCGTCCGCAACGCCTTTAAGGTTCTGTCTGTTTACAAGTTTTGTGATGTTGGACTACTTCTTGGAGCGTGGCTGAGCCACTTACTCTGGCATGAAACGCAGTTTTTCGCGGTTTTGTCGTCACCGGAGGCCAGAGCGCATTTGGCAGACGTGGGGTCTTGGCAGTTACTACTTCTTTCGGTCATGATTTTAATCGCCGCCGCGGGGAAATCGGCACAATGGCCATTCTCGTTTTGGCTCTCCCGGGCGATGGAAGGGCCTACGCCATCATCTGCGATCTTTTACGGGGCGTTGAGCGTACATGCTGGCGTTTTGTTACTGCATCGTATGCATCCCATCTGGTCAGCGACGGAATATGGTCCGTGGCTTGTTGGAGGTCTTGGCCTGACGACTGCCATAGTCTGTACGGGGATCGGTCGAGTTCAGTCCAATATCAAAGGTCAGATCGCATACTCCTCCGCGGCGAACGTCGGGATTATGTTTGTGGAGATGGCTCTGAATCTTAAAGAACTCGCCATGCTACATATGGTCGCTAACGCGTCTTTGCGATGTTTCCAGCTGCTTGTTTCGCCATCGGTCATGGCCTATTTGTTGCGGCTTCAAGGGAGCACGAATTCTCAGCTTCGTCCCATAGGCGGATCAATTGAGCGATTTTTACCGCCAAAGGTCGCCCGTAGTATTTATGTGTTCTGTATCAATGACGGTTATTTAGAGGAGATGGTCCGCTCTATTATCTGGCGCCCGGTGAAGATTATTGGGCGCTTTCTGCATAGGTTTGATAATTTCTTTTATTGGTTTGTTATGCCGGTATTACTGATGGCTATAGGTTTTCTGCGGGTGAATATTCATGAGGATGTGCGGGAGTCGATTTCGGTTCTCTCGGCGTTATTGACTTTGGGGCTTGCAGTAGCCGCATTCTCGGAGTCGAAATCTGCGATTCGCGCGTGGAACACAGCCACATTGAGCGCATTGTTCGCGGGCGCTACAATTTTGGTCATTGAACCAAATGCTTTTGCCGATGTTGCTATATATGCCAGCGGGTTGCTATTTTTTGGCGTGTTGGGGCTTCAGTCACTTCTTTTCATGGCGGATAAAAAATCAGGATTGGATCTGGGTGTTTACAGTGGAATGAGTGTCGAAAATCCGGGGGGGTCCGTTGTTTTATTTGTCGCCGTTCTGGGTGTCAGTGGGTTTCCGATTAGCCCTACCTATTTGGGGCAAGATTTGATTCTGCATCACGCCGCAGGTCAGGATATATGGTTGGTTTTCGCCATGGCGACCGCTATAGTGATAAACGGCGTGTCCCTGGCGAGAATTTATACCAAAGTCTGCATGGGAAGTCCTGTCGAGAGGCTCAAAAGTGAATTTACGCATTCTGCATGATCAGCTCACCCGGCGCGTTCAGCAATGGGGTAATGATGCCAGGGAAAATCGGCAGGTTTACCGGCGATTGGCCCAGGTGCTGCCTGACAGGCTGAAGGATTTGGTTTCGCGGCACCGTGGCCGGGGAATGGGTCCCGCCGACTCGACTCGTGCGGCCTTGGTGTCTGAGGAGCTTATTGCTCATATTGATGAGATGGTACAGGTTGGCGCGAACAGCGTTGAGGCTAGAATTCAATATGAGACACATATGATGCTGATTGACGCTCGCCGCGCTTTGAGAGCTTTTAGGGCAAAGTGATTCTCTCAAACGTTAAGTCGAGATCTGAAGATTACGATTTCCCGTTAGGACGCCATTTTGAAACTATTTTGGCAAGTTCTGAGCCGATACTATCCTCATTTGGGCCGAGGGCGGTAACACAGAGCCGCTCTGGCCGGAATATATTTTTGGCGGTATTCATTACGGTTACCGAGTCGATTATCTCAAAACGCTCTGCCCAACGTGAGAGTTGAGCCTCGGTATTCGAGATGATCGCCCAGCTTCCACGCCATGCCAGGGCCGTTGGTTCCGAGGTTGTGATATCCAGGTCTGTCAGAGCCCTGTGTTTGTGCCTGTTCAGTTCGGATTCCGGTACGACCTCGTTGGTTAGGCTATCGAGAACCGAGAATACCTCTTTGAAAAACGGCTTCAAATTCTCTCCGAGGACGCTCGCTGTGATGTTGATCAGGCCGGATCCATCATATTGATGCAAATCAGCGCTGATGTCATAGACAAGGCCCAACTCCTCGCGGACTCTCCGCGTTAGTCTGCTGCTGAAACCATCGGCAAGGATACGTGTAATGATCTCGTAGGCGACGGTTTTCTCACTTCCGGTTCCCTCGCAGACAAAGCTCATTTGAACCTGGAATTCATTGTCGCTGTTATCAACCCAAAACGCGTGTGGCCCAGTGAACGTTGATGAGATTTTCGTGGGCGACGTTTTTGTTTGCTGCCCGCGCCATGGCCCGAAGTTTGAGCTAAGTAAGTCCCTAATTTGGATCTCACTGCCGCCGACCACGCAAACGACGGCATTATCCGGTGTATAGTTTGTTTGATACCAGTCGCGAAGCTGCGCCTCACCGATAGCGGCGAGAGTCTCAGGGGTTCCGATTATTGGCATGGCCATTGGCGTTCCTGGCCATACTTTAGTCGCGATATGATAGTCGGGGTCAGTGCTGATGTCGTGCTCATTTAACTCTCCCTCAAGCTCACGCTGGACAATTCTGCGCTCGGTCTCAAGATCATGGAGTGCTGGTCTGATGATAAAGTCAGCGAAAAGAGAAATAGTCTCGTCAATTTTTCCGGTGGTTCCGTTAAAGTAAAACTCTGTGTACTCGTGGCCAGTGGCCGCGTTCCACTCACCGCCAAGGCTCTCAAAGGCTACACTGAGATCAGAAAATGATGGGTAAAGAGCGGATCCCCGGAACATCATATGCTCAAGTAGGTGACTGATACCCGCATACTGTTTTGGTTCGTGACGGCTACCCGTGCCAATCAATAAAGTGATCTGAAATCTGGGATCCCCTTCAGGTAAGGGTATGTAGAGGCACCGTAGCCCATTTTCCATGGTCCACATTCGCCATTTGGTGTCAAATTGTTTCAGATGACTGAGGGAGTTACCAGCTACGCGGTTGTTTGACAAGGTATGGGCCCCGCGTGTTACGAAAAGCGCATGAGAAGCCGACGTGCAAGTGTCTCTAAGTCGGTTCTCGCCGCGGATTCAGGAAAACAAGTGAGCGCGCTAAGCGCGCGATCAGTCCACTTTGAGGCCTCTTTCAGAGTTTTTCCGGCGGTGTCATAGTGGTCTACTAAATTAAGAACTTTGAGCATCGCCTCCTGAGATACACTTTCCTCATGAATCAGGCTCTCAACAAACCCCCATTCAGATTCCGTGGCAAGTGAGCGCAATAAAATAATCGGAAGCGTGACTTTACCCTCAGGCAGGTCTGCCAATGTTTTTTTGCCGAAGACGCTGTCTTTTCCGGCGTAGTCCAGAGCGTCATCAAGTAGCTGAAACGCGTAACCGACGCAGCGACCAAACTCACTTAACGCATCCCGTTGATCCTGAGGCGCGTTGGCAAGCACCGCCGGTGCCTGGCAGGCCGCTGCGAGAAGCACCGCTGTCTTATGCTCAATAATTTTGTAGTAGGTGGCTTCAGGCATATCGGGATTATATAAGTTCTCGAGCTGAAGCAGCTCCCCGTCACTCATTAAACGAATCGCCCGGGCGAACATGGATACGATTTCGAGGCTTCCGGTGTCAGCCATAAGCTCACTAGCGCGTGAGTAAATCAGGTCACCAACCAAAACGGCAGCCTCATCACCCCAAATGTTATTTGGGGTGGGTTTTCCGCGG
Source organism: Oligoflexales bacterium (assembly GCA_947468665.1). GTDB lineage: Bacteria > Bdellovibrionota_B > Oligoflexia > Oligoflexales > RGVZ01 > CAMDKS01. The sequence continues at coordinate 15,432 of CANILH010000021.1, forward strand.
CGGAGGCTGCTGTTGTCGATAACATCGTCATGGAGCAAGCTGGCGGTGTGAATATACTCACACACTGCAGCGATAGGCATCAAGTGCCTGCCATCGTACTCAACAACCCGGCTAGCAAAAAAATAAAGTGCCGGGCGAACGCGCTTACCGCCTCCGGTCAGTACGTGATTAATGATGTGCTTTGCGGAGGCGGTCTGTGCCTCAAGCAGGATTACCAAATGGGGGGCGAGAGTAGACAGGCTATCAGCGACCGGAAGCAGCGCCTCCTCGACGAGTCGCTTGGGATCACTTAGACCGAGATCAAAGCTGAGCGGGTTTAAGGCTAAGGCTCGATCGGATGTTGTTTGTGACAGAGGCACTTTGAATCGCTTTCCTGATAAGGCTTTCATCGAGTCGGGACTTATACCCCGGATTACGGATATTAGGAAATCATTAATTCATACGCCCCCTTAGGCCTGACTAAAAAAGTTGCATTATACTCGCCGTTTTGGTAGAAACGGCCCTCATTTTCAGGGGAGGAATACCAGCATGGCAGGTCGTTTATCCGAAGAAGCCGTCGTACAGTCGTTGGACACCGGTTGGCAGTCGCTCGTCTGGAAGAGTAAATACTCTAGTAAAAACATATCCCTGTCCCCGTCTGTGGACTTTACGGCGATTCTTGACGCGAAAGACCCGGCGGAGGCCGCTCAGGCTGTTCCGCGGCGGGATATGTATCTGGCTCTCGTGACCGGCGGGTCAGAGGTCGCTCTGGATATCTTGCCGTTATTATCATCCGAGCAGCTTGTTACCATTATGGATAATGAAGCATGGCATGACGGCCAGCTGGCAATACACCAGGCGATCCGTTGGCTGGATCTCTACAAGAACATGGATCCTGAGTTTCTCTATCAACGTTTTCGTGAGCTCGACGAGGAGTATCAGGTCGGGTTTCTCAATCCCTACATTGATATGGTGGATGAGGAGTCGTTTGAGAAGCTTCCTCATGACGAGCAGGATAAATTTACCGCGATGCCTTGTAATACTCTCTGGTGGCGCGTCAAGTCTGGCGATGAGAAAATCCAGGAGTTCGTATCTTCGCTTATTCAGTCGTCAATTAGTGAGGACGCGGCCTATATTTACACGTTGCTTGGAATGGCGGCGATGCTCCCGCCCAATGAGCAGGAGGCTTTGCTACGTCAATTTCGCGACGCCAGACTTGAGGAGGACGGCTTTGTTACCACCGAGGAAAGTCGCGCGCTGTTTGGCGAATTTGATGGTGAGGCTCTTTACTCAAAATGGAAAGCAGTCAAATCGGATTGCTCCTCCGATCTGAGCGTAACGGGTGATGCTGGTGTTTTATTTCTTGACGCAGTTATGTCAGTCGCTCTGTCAACCGGTCGCGCTGATCAGGTTGCCGTGGACAATGTAATGCGTGGCTTTGGTTATTTGGCGAACGCTGTATCGGGAGCCTGCCATGTTGAGCCAGATGATATTCATGGTCTGTCGAGTCTTCTTTCGCAGGTTCGGCATACGGTAAGTTTTGGTCTGGAAGTTCTATCATCAGGTGATGTGACCAAGGCTCTTGAGATTTTATTTACGGAGTATCCCAAAGTGGTATTCCAGTTCGCCATTTCTACGGTGAACTCGATACGCGCTGAGGCAATTTCCGGGCTTATGGCGCTTAGTCCCGCCAACGCCTCTAAGCTTGAGTCTTTGTGGAAGTCCGGTAAATTCGGTTCGGCATTGTGGCTGATCGACCGTGATTTTCTTGAAACCCTTGGGTTTGATAGCGCGGAGGTTTTAAAGGGTTTATTTAACCGCTTTCCGCTGGTTAAAGAAGAGGTTTCGAGTCTTGAGGGTGTTGAGCGGGTAGTATTCAGGCCCCTGGCGACGACGGAGGATTATTCCGCGTTGCTGAGTGATGTGAGGAAATATTTGTCATTCAATTCTGGAGGAACGCTGCAATGAGTTCAGGAACATCTGTTGAGCTTTCTCAAAAAAACCAACTTGTGGCTCAATTGCTTGAGCGGAAATATGGCGCGTGGCTGGGCCAGCGATTTGTTGAGGTGGAGAGCCATTCCGACGGGGCAGTCCTGACGATAAAAATAACTCTCAGGAATCGTGATAAGTCATACGTCTACCCAATTGAGGGACGTATCATGTTCGCTGATCAGGATATGACGGCTGATGAGACGCGTGATTTTCTGATGGACTTTATGGATGCTTACATTCAGGAATACTTGTCAGGTGGTGAGGAGACATATCTTACCATTGACTGGTCAAATTACGATTGTGATGGAGTCGAGCTGCAACTTCGGGGTCAAATCCTGAATGTAAATCTCGAGGACCTGGCCGAGCAGTTGATCAACGGATCAGAGGCCGTTCATTAATAACATGTTTCCGGGCCCGCTCAGGCCGCGACTTGCTTATGGTTTATAATCGCCGCACCGGTATGCATGCTGACCTGGTTGCGTCCATTGTGCTTAGACTGGTAGAGCGCCGCGTCAGCCCTGCTGATAGTGTCTTTGCCGAGTTCCTGACCGACGATCATCTGAGCCACGCCAAGCGACATAGTAACTGGAATCGTGATGCCCTCGAACTCAAACTTGAACTTTTCGATGGCATCACGGACTTTATCCGCGGCGACAACTGATCCTTTAGCGTCACTTGCTGGAAGTATGACAAGAAACTCCTCGCCGCCGTAACGGCAGACGATATCTGTTCTGCGGAATGTCTTCTGAAAGATCTGAGCGACCATCTTAATGACATAGTCACCAGCCGGATGACCGTATTTGTCATTGATTTTCTTAAAATGGTCGATGTCGCCCATGATTACCGATAGGTTGCGATGATCGCTCCCAACAGGAAGGCTCGCGATTCGTGGCTCCTCATTTCTCATAAAGTCCTCGAAGTGAGCCCTGTTAAAGAGGCCAGTAAGAGAATCTGTAATGGATTTTGAGGCTTTGTCTTTATATTTACCCTGGAGCTGTGTCTCAGCAGTGACGTCACGGATTAAAACGAACGCACCGATAATAGCTCCGTCGACAACAAAGGGAAAATACCCGATAGTCAAGTTTAACTCCGAGCTTTGGCCTGTGGTAGCGGTGATGTCATCGATTCTGGTTGGTCCGATGTTTTTCAGTAGTTCTCTGCTTGATAGTGTTTGTCCGGCTACTGACATCGTTAGAACTTCGTCCACGGAGCTAACCTTGAGCAGGTGCTTTGAGCTAACTCCCGTAAGCAGGGCCGCCGCGGGATTGGACTTCATGATTTTGCCATTTGTATCAATGACAACGAAAGCGTCCAGCATGGCCTTGCAAAATTGCTCGTAAGGCTTGAAGGCACACATAATCTTGTCTTTGTCGGTTTCCATCTGTTGACTCGCTTTCAGACTTTGTCACTACAATTGTGGATTCAAGACTCAACCCAGGCGAAAAATTCTTCCTCAATCTCATCCATTTCAGTAGGCTTAGCGCATTTGCCACACGCTACGTCGCCCCCCCCGTCTCCGGCAGTCTGTGGGAGGTTTTTTCCTTTAACAAAAAGATGCTGCTGATGATTTCCGCAGTGCTGGCAGGTATAGGTCGCATATACGGACTGCACGTCCGCTTTTCCGCGGAAATTAGGAATCATATTAATCTGACCGACGATATCCGCCGTGCATTCCTCAAATATAATCGAGCGCCCTTTCTCAAGTTCCCGCATAAATGTTATCCAGGCTCGTACGCCGCAGGAGTTGACGGACTCTACCGCTTTGAAGTTGACGATGATTTTCGCTCCAAGTGCCTGTAACAGCTTAGGCAGGTGCAGTTCCGCGTCTTCGTTGATTGGGCCGAATAAACTCAGCTTCTCCCAGTCACCGTTCTTCGCGATTTGAGTTGTGATGCTCATAAAAAACTCTCCCTGGTTAGATATCCCGACCGCCGGTGGCATAGCACCCTGTTCCCCTCTTATCGGAAGTCATTGGGCGGTCTTAAATCGGCGAGGCCCCGCCATTAAGATGACGAGGCCTGGATTTCCGGGAATTATTTCTGAAATATGGGAAAATTATTAAAAGACCAAATCACAGATCTTACCAGAGAGTCACCCTTCAACAAGGTAAGGGTAGCCCTTTGTATACTGAACTAGCTTGTCATAAATTTCGTTACGAGATTGCTCAGTCATTTTTCCGGCAGCGACGGCGTCATTCAATTGATTACTGTAAGCGTCCGTGATTTCTGTCATGTCATAATTACGGCTTACCAGTAGTTCATCAATAGGGTCGCCCTGGGTGATTTTAGTTATTTCCCACTCGCCTTCCTGGTTCGCGTGAACCTCTGCCTCGTGAATCGCGCCGAAAAGGTTATGCTCGTTGGCGAGGGACTCCTGATAGGCGCCCACGAGGAAAAACCCGATATAGTACGGGGAGTCACTTGGCGGGTGAAGCTCAAGCACGGTTTTTGTGTCTGAGCGGTCAATGAACGTGGTGAGGCACCCATCGGAATCACAAGTAATGTCTACGATGGTGGCTTTGAGGCTCGGCTTTTCGTCGTGTCGCGAAAGGGGCATTACAGGGAAAAGCTGATTGATCGACCACGAGTCTGGTATGGACTGGAAGATTGAGAAGTTGGCCAGATACTTGGAGACCATGACCTTTTGGAGGTTCTCAAACTCTTCCTGGATATGGCGCTCAAACCCAGAGAAATACAAGGCTTTACGGCAGATGCGATAATAGAGTTCTTCCGCGACGGCGCGGTCTTTAAGCTGAAGGTAGCCGAGATTAAAGAGTGTAAATAACTCTTCCTGGTACACGATGGAGTCGTGGTAGTACTCAACATAATTCTTGCGATTCATGCTGGTGACAATATAGCGGAGCTCATTTAACGCCTTATGAGCAGTCGGGTCGATGTGCTCAAGGTCAAGGATATCGTCAGCGTCGATATTGACGTCAGCGCCTTGAACCTCCCTGATATTTGTTACTACGACGCTGTGATACGCCGCGATAACGCGTCCGGATTCCGTCACGATGGTTGGGTGCGGCACGGCCTCGTTATCGCAGACTTCCATAAGTACATAGACGGCGTCGTTGGCGAACTCCTGGAGACTGTAGTTGGCGGACGACTCGAAACTTGTCTTGCTGCCGTCATAGTCGACGCCAACGCCTCCTCCAATGTTGAGGTAGCGCGGGGTGAAGCCGATTTTGATGACCTTGGAGTAAACTCGGGCCGCCTCTTTCAGTGCCCCTTTAAACCGCTTGATTTCGGTAATCTGACTTCCGATGTGGAAATGGAGCATCGCGAGTTTGTCTTTAAGATTTGCTTTCTCAAGCATCTGAAGTGCGTGAATCACCTCAGTGGTTGTCAGGCCGAACTTGGACTGTGCACCGGAGCTTTTCTCCCACTTTCCGGAGCCCTTTGAATAAAGGCGGACTCTCAGACCGATTTCCGGGCATTCTTTGTAATGCGCGGCCCGATCAATGATCATCTGCAGTTCATCGGGACCTTCAACGACCATCACGACATTTTTGCCCATGGCCTTCGCGATAAAGCCCATCTCAATGAATTCCGCGTCTTTAAATCCGTTGCAGACCATGAGGGCGTTATCCTGGAGCTTGTAGCCCAGGGCCGCGATAAACTCAGTCTTGCTGCCTACTTCGAGACCGTAATCGACTTTCCGTCCCGCGCTTACAATCGCGTCAATGAACTCACGGCGCTGATTGACTTTAAATGGGAAGACTCCCATGTGCCGACCCTTAAAATTATTGTCAGCAATCGCGTTCTTAAATGAACTATGCATGCGCTCAAGCTGTCCCTCAATGATTTGAGGAAAGCGGATAATAAGTGGCGCTGTCAGTCCTTTTTTGCGGACCTCCTCCATAACCTCAGGAAGGGAGACGCTGATGTGCTCTTCACCAGTTGGGTTGGCAACGACGTGCCCCTGGTCATTAATGCCGAAATATCCAGCACCCCAGCCATCAATGCCGTAAAGTTCACGAGCTTCCTGAATTTGGCGAATGTTCATCTCTTTGTGGTTCCTCGCATGCCGGAGTCTGGTGCTGCCGATAAAATGTTATAAAAACTGAAAAACCTTCATAAGGCAACTGGGCGAAATATCAAGTGCAAATTGATCCCAAGCGGGATAATAAAATTTATTGTTTTTTTAGGGACATTCACCAGAGCGGGGCTGAGCAAGTGAAAATTTCATCGGGCTGGAGCAAAGGCCTGAATATATTGACACCTGAAGGGCTAGAGACCCGTCCCACCCGGGAGCGGGTTCGTCAGGCTGCCATCAATATGCTTCAGCCATGGATTTTAGAGGCGAGGGTCTTGGACCTTTTCGCCGGTAGCGGTGCCGTGGGTATTGAGCTCGTGAGCCGGGGAGCCTCCGGCGCCCATTTCGTCGAGAAGTCTCCAGCGGCCCTTGCCTGTCTTAAGAAAAATACGGCGGAGGCCGCCCTTCGTGCTGATAAGCAGGACATACACCTTAGTCCCTGGTTGGTTGAGGCGGCAGATGTCTTATCCCGGTTAAAGTCCTTTCAGGCTGGAAGTTTTGATTTGGTATGGGCTGACCCTCCCTATGAAATGGTGCCTGAGTTTTTGGACTCGGCAGCGGTATTCCTGCCCGGAGTCATAGCCCCGGAAGGCGTTTTTGTTCTGGAGTCTGGCGCTGAGTCGCTTGAGGTTGTGAAGCCGTGGAGCGCCTCCGCTGGGCTGGAACTGGTAAAGCACCGGAATTACGGTGCTACTCTGATAACGATATGGCAAAAGAAGTGATCATTTGAGACACTTTATTGTGAGGTATGAGGTGGGTCCAAGACCCCGAAATTGAAATTCTTTTAGCGGGAGACTCCCAACAATGGCGGCTAAGGCACTTTACGCGGGTAGTTTTGATCCGGTGACCATGGGACATTTGGATATTATTGAGCGGGCCAGCCGGATGTTTGGTCATGTTGTTGTGGCTGTGGGGGTAAACCCCAAAAAGCCTGGATTATTCACCACTGAAGAGCGGGTCGCCCTTCTGACCGCATCCTGCAAGGGAATACGCAATATTACTATAAAGTCTTTTTCGGGCCTGACAGCTGATTTCGCGGCTCAGGAAAAATGCTCCGTTCTGGTTCGTGGACTGCGGGACGCTCAGGATTTTGGGTTTGAGATGCAAATGGCACACATGAATCATCACCTGACCGCGTCACTAGAGACGGTTTTTATTCCATGTCTCCAGCAGTACTCAAGTGTCAGCTCGTCTCTGGTAAAGGAAGTCGTTTTTTTGCTTGGAAAAGACGGTGGAAAAATCAAAGGTCTTGTTCCGGCGGTTGTTGAGAAAGCGCTCCTGAAGAAATTTAAGAAATGATTTCGGTGATGCCAATTCCCCAATGGCGGGTTCTCGTTTTTTTTACTGCGAGCATTGCCACGCTCCAGACGGGACCAGCCTCAGGGGCTGGCATCGCCGCGATGACTCAGGGGCCATTTGCCCTCAACAGGGGCGATCAGATTATTATCGACGCGCGCCCCGTGACGCCGTCTTCCCATGTGGAATGGTGGAGTGGCGGCGCGTTGATATGCGATAAGCCCCGGTGTGTCATTGATACCTCGTCATATACTCCGGGCGAGTACAAATACGAGGTTATTGTATCTGACGGTGAGGGGATCGCGACGGCAGGCTTGTCGGTCAGCGCGAATGACTCGCCGCCCCTTTACGTACCAAAAACTGTGAACCCAACACTGACGCAAGTGAATTCCGGGCTAACGGTCGTTAAAAATGGCGAATGGCTGATCGTGGCGCGGGCCGGCAGCATTACGACTCCAAACGCCCGCAATCCATCAAAACCAACGCGCGTCGACTCAGTCGGGGGCGTGCTCGAGGGCGCGATTTATTCCGTTGCCGGTGGAAGCCAGGCGATTTTGCGAAAGATTGGTTCTGCGGAGGAGTGGCTCATATCATCCGGATCTACCTTTAAGTTTCGCCAAAATGCATTCGAGTTGCTTTCTGGCCAGGGCATTTGGCGCGTTCTACAGGGAAGTCAACCGACTCCCGGCGTGGCGCTCGTCGCGGGGGCTCAAATAAAGACTTTGGGAAGTGTTTTTCTCAGTGTCACGATGGGGCAATCAGCGGACGGAGCGGCCAAGGTTCTCGCGCGAAATTTTGAGGGGGATAAGGTTACTTTGTCCTGCGCTGGTGGCGCCCCTGAATCTGTTGATAGTGGCTCTTCTAAGGTAATTAATTTGGGCGCGACGGGCGCATGTGTCTCTTTGGAAAGTCAGGCGTTTAACGCCGGAGATCCCGCGCCTCTGGTTCGGACGTGGTCCCCCTGGTGGCTTGGAAAGGGTTCTCCAACGAATGCTGACAGATGGCGCGCGGAATGGGGTCATCTAAAAGACAATCGCTCTGAGGCCCTGATCCTTGCTGATGCCTTAGCGGCACAGAAAGGTCGGCGGTGCGCGGATGGTTTGGATCTGGTCGGCATCCGCCAGCCATCAGCGGGAGGGCGTGGAACGTTCACACGGCTCATGGGTGATTGTCAGTTTGAGCTTGGGCTGTTCGCCAAAGCTCTCGCAACATTTACTGAGCTGGACACTTCCGGTGCTGATCCATTATGGGCGGCCTTTATGGTCGCGAGATCCCATCAAATGTCAGGTCATCATAAATTAGCCCTTGAATGGTTTCGTGAGGCTTTTAAACGAGGTTTTGAAGACCGATCGGCGCTCGCCAGATACGCCATCGAGGCAGCCGTGGTCGATGAGAATCCAATCGAGAGGCTGCGTTGGCTTGAGGTGGCGATGATTTATGAGACCGATGATGCCCGGTATCCCCAGGATATTAGGGACGCGTCGAATTGGCGCACTTACCGGCCATGGGGAAGCGTGGTCAAAGGGCTTATGTTTATGGATAGCCAGGCGCTGCCTGTAAACTCAAAAAAGATCTCTGTAATGCCCCAAAACGCGAAGGTGAGTCGATCACTTGTGTTCGGTATTACTGGTGATTGGTGGACGACTCGTCACCTGGCGCGGGATCTCAATCTTAAAATTTCTGGAACTCACGACGTTTACGTGCCAAAAGAATCAAGTATCTCGTTTGCCTCGAGATCGGTTCACGAGATCTCCGCGGAAGTAATCGCTGGCGGGGATATTGATGAGCGAAATGAGCCGGTGGACCGGTGGACCGGGGCTCTGGCCGGAACAATCGGAACCGGACTCGCTGGCGGTGAGAGGCAGCGTGACCGTATGGGCTGGTCAATGACCGTGGGGCGTCCCAGTTGGAGTCATCTGTCATGCGGCATAAAATCAGATAAATATCTTGATCCAAAACCAGGCGGCGCTGATGTCATTGATCTGGATCTGAGCCTTTATACGGGTGAGGCTGATCATAGTCATTTAGATTTGGCCTTTTTAGTCAATGCGGCCGCCATGAACGGGGAGTTGTCCTGGTGGTTGGGTAGTGAGTATGGAACGGTCGATTACCGGACTGGAATTATGGATCAGTATGATCATTCACTTATCAGGTTATCGGCGAAGCTTGGCTGGGTCGTGAGCAGGAGAGTTGAGTTATTTATGGATCCGGAATTTTTGTCGAGAACCTTTAAAGACAATGGTGGCACAGATCAGTCAACGGGCGCTCATGTTGGTGCTCGCTTGATGGTGGCTCCGCTTTGGAACCTGATTGTTGACACAGCTATTGAGAACCGCGCCGTCAGTAAAGATGAAACATCATCGTGGTCGAGGCTTATCTACGGGATTGGGCTGTCGGCGGAGCTTTGAAGAATCTCAAACCATAGAAGGAGCTTTGAGGTCGAAAGAGATTCCTCCGAGTCTTTAAAGAGCGGTCCGAGGATCGGTATTGAAGCCAGCCAGGGTTGCTCTCTTATGGATGTCGAGGATGAGGACAGATTGATGATGGCAGCGAGTGTTTTTTGTCCTAGTTTAACGTTAATCGATGATGTTACATCGCTTAATCCATAGGAGCCCTTTCCCCGCGACGGCGTCCTGAGTGATACCGAAAAAGGAATTTTGAGACTTTGTGCATCCAGGGGAATTAGTTTCATTTTTATGTCCAGGCCGTGACTTTTCCACGTGCTGATTACGTGTCCCTGATCGGTTTTTGACTGAAACTCGTCTTCGGCACCCGCCCTGATTGTCAGGTCCTCACATGGCGTAGAGGTCAAAACCGGATCTCCGATGATATGGCGCTTGTATTGACTATGGCGCGGATCAAGGCTGATGCCAAGGCCCGTGGTGAGGCTTCCATTCCGCCAACGTAATATCGTGTCGATATCGATGCCGGCCGATTGAAGATCGTAGTCGTCGACCAGCTCAATGGTTGCGTGTGTCTCATATTGTGTCCTTCCATCCGTTGGGGCGCAAGTGACGTCTCCGGGCTTTATTGTCGAAATATTATCCACCAGGGCGCGTTTGGTTTTTTCCGGCCGCGGACGGACGTCAGCGTAGAGTGTTCTTGGCTCGCTTGATTTTAGTTTTGTCTCAATAGCAACGACCCCCGTCCTGAGCGCCGTTACAGACCAGTAGTCGTCGTGATCGTGAACCAGATGAATAATTCCTTTGCGGGTGACGTGCACCCGAACCGCGTCTTTTAACTCGATGGTTCTGGCATCGCCTGTGTGGAGGATTATCTTTTCAACATCAGCCTCCCCGTAGGCTGATGTTTGTATCATGAGCACCACGAGCGTGATGTACCAGCGTTTCATGTTAGTCCCCATATGTGACCCGAGGGTGTTGACGGCAGGCATGGATAGTCTGGCCAGCGCCCGCGTCAAGTAATTGAATAGAACGAAGATCTCCTGGTGTAATCGCGAGAGCCGTATTTTCGAGTGATTCCAGTGGCCCGGAGAAAATCGCGAAACTCTCATGAATTGAGAATGTCAGGGGTATGTGCTCGATAACGCACGGGTCAGACTCGACTCCGGAGACTCTCAAAAATCGAACTGATTTCCCCCGTAGGGTCTCCGCATCAGTCATCCGGCGCAGCTGAGTCAATGGAACCGTGATCGAGAACCCTTGCTTCGCTGAGCTGACGCGGGGTTTTGAGTCGAGAAGTGGCATGCACCACATGGCAAGAATAAATCCTGAAATCACGCAGGCTCCGCAGGTCAGAGTTTTGCGAGGCAGGTTTTCGATCGTCATCCGCAGCCCCCCGAGGCGCAAAATTGAGTGAGCTCCCGAAAAAGTTCTGGCAAAGGACTTTCCTTACCGCGTCCGGCCTCATGGAGGTGTGGGATAAGGCAATTTATAGACACATGTTCAAAGGGAGTGATGAGCTGGTCTTCAGGGCTGGTCACGACGCTTGCGGTATCCTCGCAATCGTGACGGGTTTCCTGCCAAGAGAGTAATCGAAAATGTACAGAGTGATATTTGAGGCTAAATCCCGCCAGCGTAAGTGACAGTATCAGGCTAAACGTCGCCGAAAGAATGGGGGCTACTTCCATAGGTCGGGGTCCTCATTTAGATTGGTTTCACTGAGGCGGTAGGTGTAGTTTGGTGTGTCTGGTTTTTCCTCATCCGAATTTCTTAGATAAAGCTCAGCCACTGGCATAAGTGACCTGATGTCGAGACAATGATCCGACGTGATCTCAAATTCTGCGGCGTAGCGTGCGGTGATGGATTTTCTAAAAAAGCTATCCGTAACGCCGAAGAGCTTCCTGGACCGGGGGTGTTTCACGACCTGCTGTAAAGCAAAGGCGTGAAAGTTTGTGATGGCCGCAAGGGCCCGTCCGCAGGCATTGGCCTTGTATTCTGACACCCAAAGAGACCTTGAAATCTGATGGTTGCGGTCAGATATTTTTAGCAGGGCTAAGCAGGTCCAGGCAAATAGCCCCAATCCAAAAACAATACTGATAAAAGCGCTAAACGACTGGCTCACGGTAGTCTCCTTTAGGGGGACGTTATGAGCTCAATCAAACCATTTTAATTGGATGACCGCCAACGACATGAGTGCGCGCTAATTCTGGGAGGCATTAAAAAGACTCCGGGAATTACAGGCAGTAAGTAAGATTTCCACAGGCTTGAACTGTCGGTGACAGACGTCATGACGCGCCATCATTGTTCTGGACTAATATTTCGGGACATTTTTGGGGTCGGCAATCGGAACGCGCTCCGTTTTTAAGACGCGACTCGTACCTGGACGCGAAGTCCTGACTCATCCACTAAAGTCTGTAACGCTAACTGGATAAATACAACTTCCGGTTGACCAAGCGCTCTGGCAAACGCTACGGCCTTGAGAAGGCTTACAGATCGTCGTCCTTTTTCGATATCATTGAGGTGTTGGCGAGGTATGCTTAACACTCTCGCGAACTCCGCTTGGGAGATCTCGTCAGACAGGCGAAGAGCGGCTAGAGCTCGCCCGATATTAAGTGGACCACCAGTAAGTCGTTGTAAGATTACTTCTGAGTCTTTTGATCCAGGTGCTTTCTTCCTGGCGGGTGGCTTTTGTTTTTTCTTAATATTCATGATTATTTACCTCAACAACTCTCACGAATGTTACAGTGCCATCCGAAGTGACTTCATAAATTGCCCGATAAGACTTATTTAAACGAATTGATCGTTGACCCCTGTGGTTTCCAATGAGTTTTTCATCATGGTAGCCGGGAATCTCTCGAACTTTTCCCAAGCCAATGTCTTCCACGGACCGTTTCCAAAGATAGAATTTATCCACAATAAAAAATGGTAGTCGTCGAAGTTGTTTGACGGCCAACGCTGAGATTTTAACGTGGTTAATCAAGCGGGCCTTCCCTGTATATGTACCCACAAATTGGGTACATGTCAACTGGTTTTGTTGTAAATGAGTTGCGCGGCTGGTTCACGGTAGTCTCCTTTATGGGGACGTTATGAGCTCAATCAGACCATTTTAAATGGATGACCGCCAACGACTTGAGCGCGCGCCTATTCGTGATAGGCGTTAACAAGACTCGCATAATTTCGGGTGTTAGGCGAGATTTCCACAGGCTTGAACTGTCGGTGAAGGAAGGTTGTACAAACATCTAACCAAGTATCCTTAAACACAGTCTGGGTGTTGACGGGGAGTGGCGCATGAGCTACAATTACAATTGTATTTGTATTTTATGCGCGCGAATTCGAATGACCTTGGAGACTGAATCAAATGGCTGCCCCGAAGAAATTCACCTCGAAAATCGCCGCAAACGGCCAGGTTGTCGTTCCTAAAGAACTGCGGGACTTACTTAGTTTGAAGGGCGGAGATTCTATAGTCTTCATAGCGGAAGAGACAGGGACTGGCATGATCAGGATTGAGTTAAAAAAACCCACAAAATCCTTCAAAAACATGCTGGGACTTTTTTCAGACCTCAAGGGACGTTCAACGGCGAAAATTCTCCGTGAGCTTGACGACGAGGAAATGCCATGATTATTCTGGACTCCTGCGCGGTGCTTGATATTGTTTTTGGAGAGGCGCAGGCGACGAGCCTGACAGAATTTCTTGATCGAGAACAGGCCAACGGACGAGACATCGTCTTTCTTCCGCTCACGGTTCTTGAAAGCTTCTCAGTAGTGGCTGTGAGATTTAAAGAAGGAAAATCGAAAATCCACGATCTGGATTACTACCTGGGCATTATCCGGGATTTTGGCTCGGTCACGACTCTGGGCGATCTGTCTTCTGACATTATTGTAGAGTCGGCTAAAATCAAGGCGACACATGCCGCGAGCATGGTCGATTGCTACCTTATCGCAAACGCGGTCGCCCGAGGTGCTGAGATTATAACGGCTGACCAGGAGATCTTAAAATTTCGCTCAAAAAGCTCCAAGACCAGAAAAATAAACAAAAAATTCTCCGGCATTAAATGGCCTAAATAGGCAGGTCCAATGCTCGTCGGTAATTTTACAAAAATTAAATGACATTTACGCGTAAATGACAATTTTCAAAGTTAAATTTACGTAACGGCACACAGTGAGGCGCGTTTCTAGTACTCAGACCAATTAGACCTTTTTAATCGGTATGAGTTACAGAAAGTGACGCGAGTGGCTTTCAAAGCTCCATCTTACGCATTGATTAATCGTCGAGCAGAACTCCGGCGTCGGAGCTGCCCGATCCGGCGGAGTAACGAAATAAAATTTTCACTAGGATGCTTAGTTGTCGCCATTTGTGCGATGACACGAAGTCGCTACCTGCTCTTGTAATTTCTTCCCCGACCGCCTTTGGTCATGTCGAGTATGCTCCAAACATGTTTGAGCGGGTCTCGGATAACGGCGCACTTCCCGATGGGGATGTCAAACGGTTGGACGAGAACGTCGCATCCATTCTGGCATAAATGAGTCACGGCCTGTATCACGTCATCAACAAGACTAATTGACGTCGACCTCCACCGGTATTGCCTCGATGCAGTGCAATACAAGCTCTGTCCCGCGGTCGCCCTCAGGAAACCTCATGCCAATCGACTGTTCGTCTTCCCAGATGGGAGTCATACCAAAGACCCGTTGGTAATATTTGGCAGCTTCCCAGGGGTCAGCCACCTTAATCATCACACAGTCGATTTGTTTGAACATCTTCGGATACTTTGGATGCTGACGCGGCGATCAAGCAATGAGCAAAACTCCGGCGTCGGAGCTGCCCGAGTCGCCGGAGTAACGAAATAAATTTTCACTAAGCTACTTAATCGTCGCCATATCAATTACAAACCGGTAGCGGACGTCACTTTTGAGGACGCGTTCATAGGCTTCGTTGACTTTGCTGATGGGGATTACCTCAATGTCAGAGCCGAGATTGTGCTTGCCGCAAAAATCCAGCATCTCCTGTGTCTCAGCGATGCCGCCAATCAATGATCCGGCGAGGCTGCGGCGTCCCATGACCAGAGGGAACGCGTGAACGGGTGTTGGTTTTTCGGGAATGCCGACGACGACCATGGTGCCGTCGACTTTTAAAAGTCCAAGGTAAGCGTTCCAGTCGAGGTCGGCTGATACGGTGTTAATAATCAGATCGAAATGTCCCGCGAGTTTTTTGAATGTCGACTCATCTGAGGTCGCGTAGTAGTGATCTGCCCCTAGCTTTTTGCCGTCCGCTTGTTTTTTGAGGGATTGGCTTAAAACGGTGACCTCAGCACCCATGGCGTGAGCGATTTTTACTCCCATGTGGCCAAGTCCACCAAGGCCAATAATGGCAACTTTTTTGCCCGGGCCGCAGTTCCAGTGTCTCAGTGGAGAGTAAAGTGTAATGCCAGCACATAGAAGAGGAGCTGCTTTGTCGAGCGGGATATTCGCGGGGATTCTTAAAACGTAGTTTTCATTCGCGACGATGTGATTTGAGTAGCCACCATAAGTGGGGGTCTTACCGTCGCGCTCAAGTGAATTATACGTGCCGGTCATTCCTTCCTGGCAAAATTGCTCAAGGCCTTGTTTGCACGATGAGCATGTCCGGCAGGAGTCCACGAAGCAGCCAACACCCACGTGGTCTCCGACTTTATATTTGGTCACCTTTGGACCGACGCGGGTCACAACGCCTGCGATCTCGTGACCGGGAACCATGGGGAATGTTGCCCCGCCCCACTCGTCACGGGCTTGGTGGATATCTGAGTGACAGATTCCGCAAAACTTAATGTCGATCGCCACATCGTGAGCTCCAGGCTCCCGACGCTCAAATGTGAATGGTACAAGTGGTGTGGTGGCTGATTTAGCGGCGTATCCAAGGGTGTGTGTCATGATGAACCTCCAGGTTATGGTGGGATTATATGCGAATATTTGGTTTTAGGACAGACTGAATCATGTTAGAATTTCCAACTCTATTCTGATTACCGGAGTTTTTAATTGATGCGTTTTTGCGCGATATTTTTTGTGGTCATAGCGGCGAGTCTCACCGCGTGTAAGAGTCCGCGCACTGGCGAGTACAGCCAGACCGTTGGCGCTCCGGATGGTGCCGGGCTTGACGACATTAAGTCTCACGGACGAATTGAAAGTACTCGGGCGATCCGGTTCGGTTTAGATGAGTTCTCCGGGATGGATAGCGTTATCGATCCACGAACCGGCAAAGTTACCATTTTCGGAGTTGGAGACGGGGGCTTTGAGATCATCGCGTCGGAATTTTCGCGTGATTTCACAGGAGGGACCTCAAACACGGCCCAATTAAAGAAGCTTGTTCCCCGTAATGGTGATGGATCTCAATGGGAGGGGATTTCCGCGGACGCTAATGGGCTATTATTTGTCCTGGAGGAATCCCCTGGTACTGTTCACGTTTTTGATTCCTCGGCGAAACGCCTGATTCAAACCATCACGCTCGATTACAAACATGAGGGTTTGCGGGCAGGTGATTTTGAGGAAAACTCGCTAGGAGAGGGCATAGCTCTACTTCAAAATGGGCACATACTCATATTAAAAGAGAAAGACCCCGCCATGCTGATTGAGTTTGGCCCGGATGGAGACGAGCCTTACGGCGTGTCACCTGAAACTTTGATCGCAAAACGAGAGCCGTTTGCGTTGTCAGCTGGAGAAAAAATTAAATATAAGCCTCTTAAGTGGTGGCGTTTTACAGATAAATCCAGGTCGTTCATGCAGGATTTGAGTGAACTTGCTGTAGGTCCTGATGGTATTCTTTATGCTTTGAGTGATGAAAGCAACAGACTTGCCAGGCTTGAGAGTCGCCTTCGAGTTAAAGAGGACAAGGTGAATATTAAAGCGTACTGGGATCTTCCAAAATCAATGGAGCATCCCGAGGCATTGACGTTTATAGGTAACGCACCAGTCGTCGGCGTCGACACGAAAAACGGCAGGGAAAACCTCTTTGTTTTTGGGCCGTTACCGGAGTGACATGAGCGCTCAGCGCGGGTATCAGCAACTCTGCCGGTAATGCTTCGTCTTGACATTATATGTGCATTCTATTAGATACGTCCTGATTCTATCGGCCATTTTGACGTTGTAGCAGGAGTTTTAATATGAAGTCTATAATTATACCAATATTGGCAGTCGCTGGTTTGTTCACCTCCTGCGGAGCACAGAAGGCGCCCAAACAAGCGTCTCGCTTAGCAGATGAGTTCTCGGGTGACCATTTTTACTATCTGACGGCTGAAGACCGCGTAAAAATTCTGACCGATCTTCGCGATATGGTTCTAGATAACTATGTTTTGCTTTCTATTAAATCCAGTCTTGGCATCGTAACTGAGCCACAGACACTTTTTGATGACGCGATGACCCGTGAGTCTCAGATCGACGCCAGTTCGTTGACGGATCCCCTCGATCAGGCTCGTTCTAATTTAAGATTTATTGAACGGGCTGAGATAATCATCGCGAGTTTTAAGGATACCCATTTCAGTGGTCGTCCCGTTGTTGCCGCTCCCCAGATTTTGAACGGAATCACCCTTGCCCGCGTGGGCGCTGATGTTCGGGTTATCGCGAAAATTCCACAGGTCATCGCTTATGACGCGAGTCACGCGGCCGTACCGGCTGACTACGCGAAAATCACTCTGGGCAGTAAAGTTGTAAGTATTGATGGCCAGCCGGTAAATGACGCAGCCGCGGCTCTTCGCCCGTTGATGTCAGCTAGTACGCCTGAGTTCGGTGATAGCCGATCAGTCATGGCACTGGCGCAAAGAAGCGTTAGCTACCCTGAGAATTCTTTTGCCGATTGGGAGTTCGCCGTCGAGGGTGCGCAGGAGCATGTTCTCGTGCGTCTTCCATATTTTTACGCGCCAGCTGCCGATCAACGCCCCGACGCCTTGTATTTTCTTAAGACCAAAGGCTTTCAGAAAATCGATGATTTAAAGCTCACCTGGGACGATGCGACCGCGTCCTGGAATTATAGCCATGCGCTTCCGGTTGAGGGTTACAGCTCAACTGAGATTCCTCAGGGCATGGTAGGGGCTACGACTTGGGTCAGTGTCGACAAGGATAAAAATGGAGTTGTCTCGGGCGCGACGAGTATGCGTACGGGCTATATGATGCGTAGCGGCAAGGCTTATGGAGTGATTCAACTTTTTGAGTTCGTATCAGAAAAAGTCGCCCTCAAAGCTGACGCGCCGGAAGCGCAGCAAAAGGCTTACAAAGATCCAGTGGTCTCCTTCGTAAAAGATCTTAAAGCTGCCGGTTTGCCGCTCATTCTTGATCTTCGAGTCAATGGTGGTGGTAATCCACTTAATTCGGTATCTGTTCTTGAGGCGGTCGCCAAAACTGGCGAAACCTATCCGCCCAGTGTCAGAGCGCTTCGCGTTACGCGTATTATCCGCCAAATGATTGAATCTGGGGCTCTAGATCAGATTCCGCCTGTCGGGCACTACGATTATGATTACACGACAGTCGTGGAGCTTCGTAAAGCCATTGCCGACCACCGTGAATATACGTCAGCATTTACACTGACAGATGACATCAAAGCCTCTCCTGATGTCGGAGGCTACGATCAAAAAATGGTGGCTCTTGTAACTCCATTTTGTATCAGTGCCTGTGATGGTATGAGTACTCTTCTTAACACAGCAAAACGCGCGACAATTATTGGTACGCACACGAATGGCACTGGCGCTGGATTTATCGGGTCCGGGCCGTTTGAGGAGCTTGTCTGGCAAGATCGCTATAAGGTCATGAATCTCAGGATTCCAAATCGTCTTTTTGGACCAGGTGGATCAGTGGGCACTCATGTTTATGACACTCCCACCGCCTACGCGGATATGAACTCCGAGAACCGTCCGACGGTCGCTGATGTTACCTATGATTGGGCAATTGGTGATTACACGGGTAAGGGACAAGGGTGGTATCAGAAGGCTATGGATACGTTAGATCAGCCTTAACTCCCCGTAAGAGAATGAATTTAAAGAGCCGGTCACTGAGGTGGCCGGCTCTTTTTGCGTCTTGGGGCAAGGCATTCTTACCACTTGTCGCATAGTTGCCTAACACCCCTGATAAGGGTATTATCTACGAGGTTCTGGTATGCCGGATATTCGAATCGTTATAATCGAAACAGAGGCGCAAAAAAAACTTCGTAAGGTTCTAATCGCTCCTATCGCGCGATTTATGCTGAGATTGAGCAAAAGGCCGTTGAATTCATCAGTATTGAGGAGGTGCATAAGCATGAATATTAAAGGCAAGTCTAAAAAAAGCTCAGCGGTCTCGTTTCTCGAAGATCTTACTGGTGGACCACTAAGTCTCGGGCGACTTGTAGCCGCGATTCGTCTTGGCGAGGAGGAAACACAAAGCGAATTTTCCAAGCGCCTCGGAGTGTCAAAAGCGCATCTTTGTGACGTTGAGAAAGATCGACGTATTGTCAGTCCAATCAGAGCTAGTCAGTGGGCAAAAAAGCTTGGCTATGACCCAGAACAATTTATTGAGCTCGCCCTACAGGGAGAGCTGCGGAAGTGTGGCCTCTCCTATAAGGTCACAATCAAGCCCATGGGCAAAGCCTCGTAAAATAAATTTTCATTTATTTTATAATGCTTTTAACCCAATTGACTCGCGATTTTTTCGATTCAATTGAGTTCATGTTGTGATCGTCATCAATCCATTCAAGTTTTTTTGGCTGTTTTGCGGTTGTGTACAGGGCTTCGACAGCCTTAGTTGTTAACCAATCATCTTGTTTTCCATATTGCAAAAACAGCATTTTGGCCCTCGTTGCCGGAAGTGTCTCAGTTAGATCGGTTGGCATTAAAATTGATCTGAACCGGTCAAGCTGTGCTTTGTTCGCGCCGTCACGGGCCTTTAGCGCTACGGGATGGAGACTTGTGGTCCAAAAATTGGAAAGGTCTGGAATCGCGCCTGTCAAGAGGGAGGCATAAATTCGATGTTCCGTTGTCATCCACAATCCACCAATTCCGCCGCCTAAATTCCTTCCTATAAAAACAACGCGTTCGGGATTTACTTGATATTGCGATAATAGCAAATCAACCCACAGTGAAAGTTCGGCGCTTGTTAGTTTCCATATTTCCAATTCTTTGTCTGGATTTTGTATGCCTCTGGGCACTTTCCACTCGGATCGGCCATAGGGAGCTTCTGGAAGTATAGATATTGCTCCCTGTTTTGCGAGATCCTTAGCTTCATCTAGAAAGGAGTCTTTATGCGATGTGGCGGAGTGTAAAAAAATAATCGCTGGCTTGCGGTTTTTGCCCGCTTGCTCGCTTTGGACAACAAAAGCCGAAGCATGAGGGGACGTAGGTAAAAATATTTCTTTAGTGGAGATCAAGTTATTTGCCGCAAATCCAGTATGATTGACAAAGAACGCAAAGGCCACAATCGACCAACTGACCAGCGTTCTAATTTGAGAGGTTTCATCGAAGCGACAGTCTATCATTTATGTTCGCTCCTTCCAGCGGTAGAATTTTTTATGAGCCAAACTCAGCATGGCCTCGTCTTCGGGTGAGTCACCATAGGCGTAGATCGTGGAATAGGCTTCTAAATTGAAGCTCTTGCGGATCCGCCGCGCTTTCTCCATTCCCGAGCAGTCGCCGCCGCGATATCTGCCAGTGTAAACTCCATAAAATCCAATCCAGGCAATAAGCTGGCGCAAAACCGTTCCTGGCAGGATGCGAAGTTTATAAGCAATTAGCATTGGAGCTAAAACCACCTTACCAATTGCCAGCCTCGTGCTGGAGACACCGTAATAAATGAAGTTCGTAAAATTATCATTTGTTGTGAGAGTATGGTCAAAATCAAACAGAGCCAGATTCTTCAAGCTTGATCCTCCGATGATTTGAATTCTAACTACGCAACGGCGTTGACCTCGTTTTGGATCATTTCTTGGCGGTAAAAATCTTATCAAAGTGAGGGAAATATTGCGTCATAATTGGCATCGACGCCGGGTGGGGACATCTGGCTCACGTTTAATGCTCTCCAATACGACGCAGCCCAAATCGTGGCAGACACTTACGCTATGTCGACGTAGAGCCTAAAAAAAAGGCGCTACCACCGACGCAGGAGTGAAACTTCGGTGGCGGACTTACTCAAATACCGATTTATGGAACGATGACACATGCCGTGTCGACCCGGAGATCCGTCACTGCGGCGCAAAGATGATTGTGGATGATGCCATCACTAATCGGCGTCATTCAGAGGCCATTATCCTGAACATTTTGAAGGGCCTCGATGGACAGCCCTATAATCAAAACGCGACATTGATTTAGGTCGCGATAACTCACGCGGCAAAATTTGCCCTATTAAGTTTCAAATATACCCTCCGATAGCAGATCTATTCTGAATTCTAATAGGAGGTTTTATGCTTTCAGTTAAGACTATTTTAACCAGCACCCTGATTCTTCTGGCAACTCCTGTCAGCGCTGGGGCTCTTGTACAAGGTGGCTATTTCCAAAACTACTCCAATTATCAAGACGATGATTCCGACAATTTCATCCGTGAGAGCATGGCCCACGTGGTGGCTGCAGGTCAAGTTGCGGGATGGGCTGCTGGAGCGTGCTATCATTTTGAGGAAATGTTTTATGGCGGAGAGCAGCAAAAGCTTGAAGCTTATGGCCCCACCATTGGATATATGAGTGAGTCTCTAGGAACATTCGCGCTCGGCACTTACTTAATAAATCCACGCCTGACCTATTCGGACAGCTCAGACAAATCATACGGCGGCAGTGGCTATATCGCCGAAGTCGGAAAGATTTGGAAAGTATACGGGCAACTATCCGCCGGCGTTGAATTGGTTCGGACACAGATCATATTCAAAAAAGAGGAATCCACGTCAAGTAACACGGGCGACGTTACAACGACAGAAAAGACGAGCAAGTCAATCGTCACCAAACCAATGGTCTCAGCCGTCTATGCGTTTTGATCACTAATACAATCTCAAAAGGTCAAAGTTCTGCACTAAACTAATGATCGCTCGCGTCAATCCACTGGGGCCCCCAGTGGTATCAATTATATACCTCGCCATAATGACTTTATAAGGTCTAATATGGCATATTATGATTTTTACATTGATTTCTATAAAAAAGCTGCTATTGTCCTCCCCTGCTGTAGGTTTTAGCTGTCATCAATAAGTCAATTGTGGGGGATTTATGCGGAATTTTTCTTATAAAATCGGCTTGTTGGCTATTTTTATGACTGGTTGCGGAGTTTTTAGCCCGAAAGCTAAGATACATCAGCAGGCACCCATCGCGTCTAATTTGGCCGTCACCCAAAAGCCCACAGTGGTATCTTCCGCGTTGATCGCAGCCGACGCCCGTGGCGCAGGAACAGGCGCCACCGCAGCCTCTGAGACAGTCACAGGCGAGATCACCCTCAAAAAATCACTGATTTTAAACCGCGTATTTCTTTACGGGTTTGACCTTCAGTATTCCTCCGGGCAAAACGCGGACTATGCGTTGATTGATCAGAGCATGGCGCTCGGTCACGTGCCCGTTACCTTCAGAATTTTGGGAGATAAGCTTCAGGTTGTTTCTGACTCATCCAGGCTTTTTGAGAGCGCTGTGAATCACCCTGAGATTCTCGTCAACGAGTACCGGATTCTCGGCCAGACGGCCGATACATTGACTGTCGCAATGGATAGTCCCGGTATGCTTCTTCACAAAACAGTTAACGGCGCTGACGCTGCCGCGCCACAAAGAACTTGGGTCCGCTCCCTTCAGTACATCGAAGACGGCAATTACATCCTCCAAGAATCAGCGATCATGCAAGCCAATGGTAATGTGCAGACCTTTATGGAATCCCTGTTCCCGAGAGACTCGCTTGTTCCCGAGACGTACAAAGGTATCGAGGACAACAGGGACAAGAACCCTTTAGCATCGCGCTTTATGATGATCACCAATGAGAAGGTTTTTGTTGAGCGCGGTCTCACTAACGGCGTGCCAAAGCGTGAGAAAACTGCGTTCGCCAACCGTTTTAATCTCGCCACCTCAACCAGCACCATTGACTGGTATGTGACACCCAATGTGCCAGATGATTTTATGAAGGAAATGAAAAGCGCCACTGAGGGCTGGAACCGTTACTTTCACGATCAACTTGGCCGCGACGTCGTTCAGTTTAAAGGCCGCCTGCCTGAGGGCGTGAAACTCGGCGATCCACGTTATAACGTCATTAACTTTGACACGGTCGCAGAAGCTGGTGCCGCGTACGAAACACAGGCAGCCGATCCTATGACCGGTATCCAAAGTCACAGCATGATTTATATGCCCTACGCCTGGTACAATATCGCCGCTGGCTTAAGTGATGCCCGTGAGCTTCCCGTGGCGGCGACCGCGAAACTCGGCCCGAAATCTCCGGAGGTTCTTTTTGGCGCGACCATCGACGTTATCCGCTGTGCCCGGGACGTCAGCGAAGCCGCCACGACTCCGGTTCAGGCAGATCTCGCGGCAGCCGCGACTCCTGAGGACGCTGTGAAAATTGTCGACGAATTTGGCCGCAGGATTTTTATCTCGACCTTATTTCATGAAATGGGTCACGCGTTTGGTCTTGGCCATAACTTTAAAGCATCCCTTGCCTACGACGGCGAGAAGCCGGTGGACTTTGGGACCAATCCGACCACCTACTCGACTATGGATTACAACTACTATCAGCACGAAGTGGATCTTGTTGGCGCGATTGGGACAACCGACGGTCCAAGACTTGAGTACGATCGTCAGATGATCAGCTTTCTCTATAACGAGAGCCGTGACATCAAGCCAACTGACAAGGTTATTCCTGCTTGTAATGATGAGGACGCCGATAACATCGATGGTGGCTTAGATCCTGATTGTATTCGCTATGACGCTGAGTCAAACCCGCTTGTTGGCTTAAGACATGCCATGAATCGACTGGTTGACGCTTCGGGCGCCAAGGGTATAGAGACTTTGACTTTGAGTCAGGCCATTGATCGTCAGAGAGATCAGCTGCTTGGTCGCCTCGCCGACACGTCGCTGACGCCAGACGCGGCTGCCGCGGAGAAGCTTGTTACAGAACGCGGCACGGCTCTCGCGAAGCTTGTTAGTTACTATACCGATAAGGGAGCTCAGTCTCTTCGGGTTAACCTCAGTCTTAACGCCGGCGCTCTTCGCGCCTGGAACTCAACGCCGACAGTCGATGGTATCTTGATGCCGGAATCAGACAGACGCGCGGAGTACGTCGCGATTTTGACGAAAGCCGCACAAATGACGGCACTTCCTGACGCGCCAAAACAGTCAATTAAGGAACTGAATGATATCTTAAGCGCGTTTATAACTCAGAATGATCGTTTTGGATCAACAGATGAGCGGACAGCTCTCGCGACTAAGCTCACAAAATCAGTCCAGGATGCCGTTAATGCTGGCACTGTCAAATCACTTGGCGCGCTTAGAGTGACGATCGCTGGCGCGTTAAGCGCGGCGAAAGAAAAAGCCAAATTCGCGTCGTACTCGACGGATGGTAAAACCGCCGAGCAGATCGCCGTTGAGACACTCCGTGGTATCGCTATGAAGGGCCTCAGCGCGACGGATCTTGGTGACGCCAAAAGTCAGGCTGCCCGTATCGCGGGTGTAAAATCTCTGGCCACATTCGCCGCCCTGGGAGATGACTACGCGGCTGAGATTCAGGCAGTTAGGTCTGAAATTGTCGCGGTCCGCAACAGCGCCCGCCAGGCCGGTAAGCAAGACATCGTGGATCATACGAGAGAATTAATTCAGCAGCTGGATGCCCGGTAAAATAAAACAAAAACCCCCGCTATCTGGCGGGGGTTTTTTATTGGAAAATTTCAGTCGAGAGAGGGCGTGACATCGACAATGACGTCCTCACCGAAGCGATCTTGAAGCTTGTCGCGGACACCGGAGAAAAGCGTAATTTGAGACGATGGGCAACCTCGGCAGCCGCCGCCCAGCCTGATATGGGCAGTGCCATTCTCAAAAGCGTCCAGACGCGCAAACCCGGAGTGAACGGCGAGGGCATTAGAAACAGGACCCTCCAAAAAAAGAGCGATCGCTTGCGATAGACCAGAGAATATGTCGCTCGTAAGCGGCTCGTCAAATGTGCCTGAAGAGGTGAGCCCTAACGCATCTCGCATCAGGCCCTGGGCTCCATCAACGGTATCACCGATCACAAGACGTCCCGACGGGAGATGTCTGGCTTCCCACTTGCCGTCCGAATTTCCTGAAATTACAACACCTTGAAGGTCATTGTTCATTTGATTTTCCCGTCAAAGTGTCTGGCTTCGTGAGTGCGTCAAAAATTAACAAACATTGTCTAGGTGATTCATATATAACATCGCCCATTGTTCGGCCATTGCAAAATGAATCATCAAAAAATATACTATTATCAGTAAATTCAGCTATATGGATGGACTGACAATTAAGCGGAAAAGGGTGTCAAAATGCCTCAAAAGTCTGCGGGTGAGCGCGAGCTCCAGGCCATCAGTGGAAAATTAGAAGAACTCATGCAAACCGTCATGCAGCAGTTCGTCGGGCTCAAGCGTGGGCTGGATGGGGCTGATTTTACCCTTTTGAGTTCGATTATTGAGGGTGATGAGAAGGTGGACGCGATTGAGATTGACCTCGATGACCTCTCGATGCTTTTTGTCGCGAACCGGGCTCCCATGGGAGCGAGCCTCAGATTTATGTTTGGAGCCATTGATGTTGCGGCTGCTTTAGAGAGAATTGGCGATTGTATTGAGTACGTCGCGAGACATCTTATTGAGTCAAAGGATCTCCGCGAGGACTGTCCCGATGGTTGGCATCTTTTACAGGATATGACGACCAAGTCATTTTCGGTCTATGAGCGGGCCATTACAGCCGTCAGCAATCGTGACCCAAAGCTGGCAAAATCAGTACCCGCGATGGACGACGCCGTCAACGCGCTTCAAGACCGGGCCTATAAAATGGTGATCGACCGGGTTCGCGCCGGGACTCTTGATGTTGAGATGGGGATTCACATGATCCTTATGGCCAATAAGCTTGAGAGTATCGCGGATATCGCCTGCCATGTGGCGCAGACTGTCGTTTATATAGTTGAGGATGAGCGCATTCGTCATAGACATGACATTGAGCGTCAGTAGCGAGATTATGGGGATTAAAAGGTGATCATAACCGCGTTAAGAAATGGAATTCTGGCCGGCGCCTTGGGGTGTTTGCTCATGGTCGTATCTGGCGTATCAAGCGCGCAGGAATCAACCATGAACGCATTGACCCTTGGTCCGGTCGTGATTGGCGAGGACCGTGTTCCGCTGTCTCTTAGTCAGGTTCATGTTGAGACTGATATTCCACAGCTGATAGCCGAAGCGAAATTTATTGAGAAAAGTGTGCAGTGGGTTCGGCTCGACAGCGTTTTGCTGGTGCCACGGGCGAGATTTCAGTTGACTCTGAAAGTGGATCCCAAAGATGTTATTTTGCAGTACGAGGGTAAATCCTTCGTAACCCAGGACAAAAACGGTCAGGCCTATATTGAGGTGTTTGTACCTTTGTTTTTCCCGGGAAGTATTGATGTCGTGATCAAAGGCGAGCATCAGGGGAGCATTGGCTTTACCGTTGATGCCAAGGGCAAGGCCAAAAAACAGGTTATCGACTATAGTTGCGCGTCGGTGGATTTGCAGTTTACCGGAATTGATAATGAGTA
>CANILH010000022.1 GCA_947468665.1 Oligoflexales bacterium
ACGGAAGGACGGAGAACACGGAAAGGGGACGGGGAGAGGTGGAATTGGGAGTGTTATCCAATTAATTTTTCCGCGCCCTCCGCCCCTCCGAGCTTCCGTGTAAAAATTCGGGTTCAAATTCGTGTTCAAGTTCGGGCTCAAGTTCGGGCTCAGATTCTGGTTTAAATACTTACACGGAAGCACGGAAGGACAGAGAACACGGAAGGGGGACGAGGAGATGTGGAATTGGGAGTGTTATCCAATTAATTTTTCCGTGCCCTCCGCCCCTCCGTGTTTCCGTGTAAAAATTCGGGTCCAAGTTAGGGTTCAAATTGGTGTACAAGTTCGTGTTCAAACTCTGGTGTAAATTCAGGTTTAAATACTTACACGGAAGCGGCAGAGGGACATGGTGGTGTCACGAAACTTGACACTTTGTATGCCTTCCTGTTGCGGCATAGATAAATTATCCAATAGTTTCGGGCGAGTGCATTCCTGGCGGTGTTGGCCTTGGTCTTGCTTTTCAAGTCCCAGAGTCATCATCTCTTGTGGGGTGGGGGCTGAGAGTTGTAACTGTCGCCGTTGAAATTCCTGTCGCTGTTGTGGAGCTTCTCATGAAAATTGTATCGATTTCCCGTCTCTTGGGTGGTGTCGCCGCCGGTGTCTTTATCTCATTTGGTATCGCCGCGCTTGTGGTTGCTAAAGGTGTCTCTGACTCTGGTGAGAGAGCCAGGGAGTTAGCCCACACTAATGAAACCTTATCTGATATCCGGGTTCCGGATGGGATTCCCGCTTTGACTCAGTCGTCGATCAAAATCGCACTGATTGCGTACGACATCAAAATGCCCAAAAATATCAAAGGACCATTTCTGGATACCAAAATTCAGGATCGTGGCCTTACCATTCGTCACGGTGTTGGCAGTGATCCCTTGGTTTTTATCGGCCCAGAGGCATTCACCAGCTGGGGGCTTCTTGGAAGTACCCTCGCTCACGAGATTGAGGTTCACTGCCGCCAAAACTTTCTGGCTATACACCTTCAGAACATCTCTGGATTTGACGGCACGGGAATGGCGGAGCGCGAGGCATATCGTTACGAGCTAGCCAACAGCACCCGTTTCGGCCTGGCACAATATGACCAGGATCTGATCCGCAGCACCATGAGCTATTTTTATCCTGTGCAGGAAAATCGCTTGGTCGAGCAGTTTTATCCCGTGCGATCCTGGATGGGAAAACTCGCGGCCAATGGATTTTCTGCCCGCCTGTTTTGATTCAGGGAATTACTATCCTTTCGGTCTTTACCAAGTCCGTTCATTCATAAAAATCAAAAATCCTCCGATCCAGAGATCGGAGGATTTTCATTATGCGCGTCAATGCCTTAAATTCCATGGCTGGAATGGTGGGACCGTCAGGTCCGTCAGCAGGGCCGTCGTCTATGGTCGATCAGATCGTCGATGCCGAGTCCGCTCCTATCGCTTCGTCTAAACAACGGCGTGAGCAGTCCGTTGGTAAGAAAAGCGAATTTCAAAATCTTGGCTCACTTCTGACAAAATTGCAGTCTACCGCCGACGGTATGAAAATGCCGTCGAGCTTTCGCAAATTATTAGTGGAGTCATCACATCCGGACATTATCGCCGGGACAGTATCCAATACTGCCGAGGTTGGCAGCTATGAGCTTGAGGTGGCGGGCCTGGCTCGTTCAGACAAGCAGCTGGCGTTTGGATTTCCTGATAAAGATCAGACGTCCGTTGGATTTGGTTATATGCGGGTCGGAGTGGGTGGTCTGGCCAAAGACGTTGTGATTGATCCAGGTTCTACGCTTAAAGACGTGGCCGCACGAATTAATGAGGACGTTTCGGGTGTAAGGGCCAGCATCATAAACACCGGCTCCAAAAACGATCCATTCCGCCTGATGGTGGCGAGTATTGAGTCTGGTGAGGAGGCGGTCGTTGAGATTGATCCCGACACGACCTTTACGGAATTCAAGAATCAGGTCAAAGGTCAGGATCTGAATGTTAAATTTGAGGGTGTAGATGTCAAACGACCGGATAACGCGCTGAACGACCTGATTGATGGCGTGAATCTTAAGGCGTCCAAGGCGGCCCCAGGCACTAACGTTACGATCAATGTGCGTCACGACGTTGATAAAACAGCCGATGGTGTCCGTGAGTTCGTGAAGAACTTTAACGAGATTCAATCGTTTGGACGCAAGCAGTCTCAGGTGGATCCGGCGACGGGTCGCGCTGGTCAGCTTTCCGGCGATAGTTCGATGTCACAGGTCACGAGGTCTCTCCAGTCTTCTATGTCGGGACTGCCGATCTCAGCCGCGGGGCTCTCGACAAACCCCAAGACAGGTGAGCTTCAACTTGACGAAAACAAGCTTAAAGAAGCGCTGACAGGTGATTTTGACGGTATCGCGAAGATATTCGCGTCATCAGAATCCGGCCCGGGGCTTGCGGCCCGTATGAGTGACGCTATAAAGTCACTTCAGGACAGGACGAGCGGAGCCGTGGCGACCCGGATGAAGGGTATTGACCAGCGGATTAAAGCCCAGGATCAGGACATTGCTCATAAGGAAGAACGCATGACCCAGCGTCGCGCCCAACTGCAAAAAACCTTCGCATCTCTTGACACGAAAATGGCGACCTTGAATTCCCAGGGGCAGTTTTTGTCCGGGCGTATGGGCTCTGATGGTGGTGGAAAAGCTTGAGCACGAAGGCTGACCAGGTGAAAGTGGTGTATATACCGGGTGTCTCAGCCATGCCGAGACCGCCGATACCTGTTGCGTCTCACCTGTCATTCAGACCAGTCATTGAGTTTGTTGCCGGTTTCAGGAATTACTTCCAGGATCCGTGCCATACGACCCTTGTCCGACGTCACAAAAATACCAGATCTCGGCGTCAAAATTGGCGTATTCAGTCGCTCAAGCGAAACCAACGGTGATCGGGTCTATCGATTTGATCATAACGAGTTGGCCTCGATAATGCCAGCCGTTGGGCTTCTTAAACGTTTAGAAGCGGCGAGTCATCGCGATGCCCGCAAGCCATTCGCGAAATCAAAAATAAACAAATCCGACGGATTTTATGACTAGCAATCGAGTCGTGGCCATATAAAGCACTGAGTTTCGTCAGCGGGCGCGCCCTCTGCCGCGGAATCCTCAATTGCCCAGCGGGTGCAACTCGCCTTTCCACCATAAATCAGCGACGCGAAGTTGGCGTTCATAGCCAGACGATCGCTATTGCTATACTTCTGCCGCAGGCCTTTGGCTACTTCCTGGAGTTTTCGCGCGAACGCGGGCGGGCGGCCAAACGCGGTGGCCTTTGCCACCCCTTCCTGGCCAAAAATGCCAACAGACGCAAGACCCGCGGTCAGTCCAATATCAATGCCGGGAGGGTAACCATGCGACTCGAAGTATTTTTGACGATATTCGAGAACCTCAGCCGCGAATTCAAACGAGCTTTTAACCAGATTCGCGTCGTGGGCCGTGTCATTGGCGAATGCCACAACAAATAATTCGTCGGCAATCCAGTCAACGAAAAATCTACCGTCGGGGAATTTCCGGTTAAGCATTTTGACAATTTCCGTGTAGTAGGAAACTAGACCTTGCCCGAGCTCGGCCGTGCCGATTGACTCGGTTAATTTTTGGAAGCCTCTCCAGTCGGAACAGATGCAGACACAAAATCTCGTCGTGGGCGCGAATACCTCGTCGCTACTGCGTTCAGTCCTCGCCGCCTCCATCAGTACCTGGCGGGGGATGTAACGGGACTGCTCCCGGTAACGGTTTGTCGCGGCGGCTTTTACCATTCTCTGTGTGTAGATTCGGTAGTTTTGCCCCACCCCGAGAACCGTGAATGTCAGGATATAACCAAGGGTCGGGTCCGGGTAGTGGCTCAGAATGGGTAACATTGTCCCCAACGCGACCACGGCGACGATGTTGTGCCAACGGGATCTTAAGGGCAGGTAAGCGCTGCCCAGAAGAATCATAACAATCCATGTGCCGGCGTAAGGGACGGACGTATTTTTGTTGTAAACCTCGAATGCGCCCCCGACCGCCCACGCTAGCAAACCGGTCATTAGAGACCAAAATACGGTATATTGCAAAACTTTGAGTCGCGGTGACCTGATAAGGATTACCAAGGCGAGAATAGCCTGAGCAACGTGAAATGTTCCGGTGGCTATCGCTTCTGGCAGGGCGATGACCCCGATTTGTTTCATGACCAGGACAGGAATTGGACCTAAGAGAGACAAAAAAAGGTAAGTCCGGCCGACGTTTATTTCTCTCAACTCAAGTATTGCCAGGGCGTAGTCCCGCTCCTCATCGCTTTCAAATGTCGGCTCGCGCCACAAAATATCACCAATAATCATGGGCGGAACCTCCTTTCCTCTCAGGCAGCTGGAGTGTTTTGTGGCGTGGTCGTTGACGCGCTGGTTGACTCGGATCGTCTTTCCGGAAGCAGCGCGGAGAGACGGGGCCAAAAATATATTTTCTCGTTGGAGATGTCTTTAGTGCCTTTGCTGATTTCAGCCGAGACTCGGGACAAATCAATGCCACCACTTGCGAGTACATGGGCGAACTCATCTGTCATGACGATGCGATTGTAACTGCCGTGTTCACGTCGAAGCTTGTGGCATATGGAGTGCATGCGTCTTGCCAGTCCGGGAGCGGATCCAAACGCTGTCGCCTTCGCGATGCCGCCAGTGCCGAAAATCCCGACCGCGGCGATGCCGTCTGACATGCCGATGTCGATGCCGCTGGAAATTCGGTTCTTGCTGACAAACCCCTGGTGGTGCCTGAATATTTTGCGCGCGGCCTCAAACCCCTCGTTCATCAAATGTACATTGCGATATTGGTCCTCAGCGAAGATCACAACGAACAACTCGTCAGCGATCCAGTCGATAAAGAAATTACCCTCCGGGAATTGCTCAATGAGGATTTTCATAATCTGACCGTAGTAATCGGTCATGCGGACGCCAAGGGAAATCATAGTCTCGTCCGAGATTAGTGATTTGAAATGACTCCAGTCAGAGCAGATGCATACGCAGTATCTGTCAGACGGGCTGAATACATCGGTGATCTTTACATCGGCCAGGGCGGCTTTTGTAAGGACCTGCCGTGGTATGTATCTGGACTTTTCGCGGAAAGCGTTGATCGCGTCGCGTTTAACCATGCGGTGAGTGATGATCTGGATGTTTTGCGCGGCTACAGTTCCAATGGTCGTCAGGACGGCGGCGAGAATGGGTTTTTCGGAATACATGCATGCCCATAAAAAGCTCGGAATTATAATAACGCTGAGTTTTTGATGCTGCCAGGAACGCATCGGGAAGAACAGCATTCCGAAAACGATGGATAAAATCCATGTCCGGATCAGAGCGGGGCTGATCAGGCCTCCAGTAGCCTCAATCATAGCGCTGATTGTCCAAAACACCTGCGCCATGACCAGCATATAATAAGTGCTTAGGACAAGAGTCTTAGTGCGGACCTTTGATAGGAGCAGAAATAACGCCGTCAGTGCCTGGATGATCCCGTACGCTGTAATGACCTTGTAAGCGGGATCGGTGATTTTGCCGGAGAGACCAAGCAGAAGTACCGGAATCCACGCGAACACGCGAAACATTAGAAATATGCGCGCGATAACGAGCTCGCGCCGCTCCAGAATCGCGACGACATAGTCGCGTTCTCCGTCGCTTTGAAATGTTGGTTCATAAAGAATCCGGAAGTATTTCATCTGCTCCCCGCGTAATTGGCCCCAAACCGGTCGGCGATATTTAGGTATCGGCAGTCTCTGGTCATGGTAAAGAACCCAGGAATCCGCCGTGTTCCAAAATTGTCTGATGGGGTTGAACTTATTAGGGGCTAGGGTGTTAGTTCGTGGATGTCCAAATTGGCGAATCGAGGTCCCGGGACACTGAGGAGAGTGATTTTCGCGAGCTTATTTCAGATTGTCAGGGCATATCAAACCACAAGAGACTCACGGCGTCCTTTGCCTTGATCGTGACCGACGACTCGCCAGACACCGCGACGCCATCGCCAGCCGCGCACTGAACGGGTGATTGTCCTGATGTTTGAATTTCCATTTTTCCCTCGGCGATCTGAAGCCAGCCTTTGCGATCTGGTTTCAGCGATATCGTGATCGTTTGTCCCGCGGCCAGATCCCCATGCCATAAAGTCAAATCCTGGCCAATGGCGCAACTACTGTGACGACCATCCGGCGAGGCCAGGAGTCGCATTTGGTTTGGCTGTGTGGAAAGTGCCCGCCAGTTGATTTGATCCCAGGACGGTGCCCGGTCTTTCTCGGACGGCATGATCCAGATCTGGAGCATGTGAGTTGGTGTTTTTGTGTCAGGATTAAACTCTGAGTGCGTGATCCCGCTGCCGGCAGTCATGCGCTGGATCTCTCCCGGGCGCAGAATGCCAGTGTTGCCGAGGCTATCCTGATGCCTGAGCGCGCCACTGATGACGAAACTTATGATTTCCATGTCGCGGTGCTGGTGCATGCCAAATCCCATGCCGGGAGCGATGATGTCCTCGTTGATAACCCGGAGAACACTCCAATGCATGTGAGCGGGATCCCGGTATTGATCAAATGAGAACGTAAACCAACTCTGAAGCCAGTCCATCTGACCTCGCCCGCGGTCATCTGACTTACGAAGTTTTAGCATATAGGCGGTTTCCTGTGAAATCAGTCAATGAGATAATCGCTGATATTAAAAGAGTCTTTTACCGGCGCGGCAGAGTGTTTCAGCTCAATAAAGGCCGTAGCGCCCATGCCTGCTCCCTTGCTCTCAAGCGCGATGCGACCACCCATGGCGCACGCGAGTCTTGAGCAAAGCCAGAGGCCAAGCCCTTTGCCGCCGCGAATGGCCTTCGTGGTTTTAAATGCCTCGAAGTCAGTTCTGACTTCTTGTTTAATCAGGCCGATTCCGTTGTCTTCGACGCGGATTTGAATTTTGTCTTTAGCGCCCTCTGTGACGCGAATGGATATGCGGCCTTGTGTCGCGAGACCTTTTTCATTGATTGCGTCCAACGCATTCAGGAAAAAATTGACAAGGATTTGTTTGACCCGCGTAGGATCCGCCAGCACACATTGGCTGGCATCACCTCGCGTGAACTCAAGCGCGACGCTCCCGATTTTTAGGCGCGTAATATTCACGACCTCATCAATCAACGCGTTGACGTCGCATGGTGTTGTGCGAATTTGCTCGGCGCTGATGTGAGTGTTGAGATCCCGGCTGATTTTTGTCAGCAGTGCGGTCATCTGTGATAACGAGGAAAGCGCCTGGTGCCCTGTGGTTCCTGGTTTCATATCCTGTCCGCGCTCTGCCGCGGCCAGAGCCTGATCTCCCGTGATTCTTATCAGAGTCACAATATTTCGGATCTCGTGGTTGGCCGCCGCGAGAACGCGCCCGGTCATGGCCATGTCCTGTGACGACTCAAGAGTATCTCGCAGTGCGCGAAATTGTTTGTAATGCGTCAGGGCGTTACGAATCCGCAGAATAAGTTCTTGGTTATTGATGGGCCGCACAATATAATCAACCGCTCCAAGCGATAATCCTTTGATGCGATTTTCGTCTTCAGGCAGCGCTGCCGTGATGAGAAGCACAGGAATGTGGTCCTGGTGGTTCTCGGGATGACGCATCCACTCAAGTAGATCAAAGCCCGTCTCAACCGGCATGCTGATATCAGAAAGTACAAGGTCTACGGACGCGGTAGGATTGAGGAGTATTTTCTTGGATTCAGCGACAGATGCCGCCGTGCGCACGATAAATGACGCGGACTCAAGGATAGCCCGCAACAGCGGAAGATTGTCCTCGTTGTCATCGGCAACAAGGACCGTATGCCGTGCCTCCGCAGAAAACGATATTTCGGAACCTGACGCCACCATAAGTCTCTAATAATTCTCCAAACTTTGACCTAAAAGAGAGTTTTCAGATCAGCTAGGCTACTCCTAAATAGGGTCATCTCGCAACATAATTGGCCGCCCAATCTATAGAATACATTAAAAGACATTGACTTTTAAAATAACAGTGTTAAAGGAGTGTTGTAATTATTAATTACTAGAAAAATATTAAGATGACCGGTCACACACCAGGGGGCTTTATGCGGTTTCATAGGGGCGTTTTATGTACGGCAATGTTTGTCTTGGCGAGCTGCGGCGCAAAGCCAGGCGCGCCGTCCAAGTTAACAGAGCGCTGGGACACCGCTAATGACCCCATTCATCTGTTGCCGGCTGACTATGTTTATCTTTTGAGTAGCTTGCCTCTTGAGGGTTCCGTTGAGAGGAAGCCGTGGTCTGACACTTATTGGCCAAGCGCTGATGGTGGACTGGCCGCTCGCTGGCAAGAGGGGATTAGCGGTCATCAAGTGACTCCAGTCACACCGTCACAGGCCGTGAATATGTCTCCCGCTCAATTGTCACTTTTATCTCCCGCTGAAAAATTCGATATTTTTGTTGGTGATGAGTCCATGAGTCTGTTTCAGAGTGAGCGCCAGCGCACCCATCCTACAGACGAGAGTTGGTTTGGTATTTGCCACGGATGGGCTCCAGCCGCGTTGCTTTTCGCTGAGCCTAAGGCCGTTGTCGTGACAAGTCCTTCCGGGCTCGCCATTCCCTTTGGCGCCTCCGATGTTAAAGCGCTCCTGAGTCTTTACACTGGTCAGTTCGCCCAAACTGACACGAAAATCCTGGCTTCCCGCTGCAATTTAGATATCTCCAATGATCCACAGGCGGCGATGAGCCCCGAGTGCCGCGATACGAATGCCGGCGCATTTCACCTGGTTTTAGCGAAATTGCTTGGTATCAAAAAACAAGGTTTCGTCGCGGATGTCACCCGTGACCGCGCAGTCTGGAATCAACCTGTAAGCAGCTTTCGCTCGACAATTATCAGCGATCAGCTGGGACGTTCACCAGGCGCGGCGATTCGCACAGTGCGGGAAGTCGTTGTTCAGACAGAGATGTTCTACGGTGTTGAGGTGCAGGCGCAATGGAATTCCGGCGTCGCGATGACGCGCAGCAAAACTTACAATTACCGACTTGAGATCGGTGTTCTTGGTGAGATCGTTGGCGGTGAGTGGCTTGATGACGAGCGCCCTGATTTTCTTTGGTCGAAGTCTTTGCCTGAATTTGTTGATAGCTCGCCAGAAGCTCATTCGGGTCACATTCAGTGGAGTCAGCTGAAAACAATCTATGACGCCGCTGTAGCCGCTGAGGCTGATGCTCCAAAACCTTGATTGGGATTAAATCGGGATCGAGACTTTAAAAATAGTTCCACAGGGGAGGTTAGGCTCAATGCTTATCGCTCCCCTCATTGACTCTACAAGGGTCTTGACGAGTGCCAGCCCGAGTCCGCTGCCGGGCTTTTTCGCCGTTTCGGCCTGTATCCGGTAAAATTCCACGAATACTTTCTCATGCTGGTTTTCGGGTATCCCCGGTCCGGTGTCACTGACCACAAAGGTGACCACACTCTCTGCCTGATTGAAATCAAGACTGACCTTGCCGTCATCGGTAAATTTACAGGCGTTGCTGACGATGTTCAAAATGACTTGACGAAGTTTTGAGAAGTCCATTGAGATGACTGGGCTTGGTTTTTCGCTGTAGCGCCGATCAACAGTTACCGGCTTGCCAGCCAAAAGCCCCTCGGCGCTGGTCGCCATATCATCCATCAATGCTTTGATGGTGCCTGTGGTTTGCTGGGACTGCCACCCGCCACTGCCGACTCTTCCGATCTCAATAAGGGCATTGATCATTCCAAGGAGGTTCTCAGCGTTTCGGTGTAGCACCTGAAGATGCTGTCTTGTCTGGGGAGAGATTTCCTTCGAGGTATCCAGCACGAGATCCGTGTAGCCCAGGATAGACGACAAGGGAGTTCTCAGCTCATGGGACACCGTCGCGAGAAATAAGCTTTTGGCCTTGCGGGCACTTTCCGCCGCCTGCATCTGTTCGCGGAGTTTACCGGTATAAGCGTCAACGTAAGCGTCAACGGCCAAAAGCTGGTCGTATTTAATAAGGTCACCAATGGCTCTTTCGATGCGGCGCCAGTCTCGCAGGGGTTTGTCCAGGTAATGGGGTTCCAGTTGATCGAATAGTAACCTCTCCAGATGGCCGAACATCCCGAGATACCACATTAACGGCAGCCCGACGCGGTCATGGGTGAGACCAACCTGAATGCGACGGGTGTCATAACCGGTATCGTAATTGCCCGAGAAGAGTGAGGTGAGGTAGACCTTGAATGTTTGCTTCAGGCGGTCCGTGGTGGTGTGCCTGGATATGATATCTCTGAGGGGAGCGTGCTTGGTCATGTGGGCGTAAAACGCGTCAATGACCTGGTCAAGGTGGGGGCTGATAAGGATTCCAGCCTCACGAACCAGGCGAACGTCGTCCTCGTTGAAGCCAATCAGGCTCATTCGCTCTTGCGGTGAGTGGTTCAAAAATTTCGCCCCCTCTATCGGTTCATTGTGTTATGGAAGGACGTCCACGTCAATGGTAACGTCGTAAGCGTCGGTAAAGTAATATAAGGCATTCGATCAATGAAAAATTCATCAGATGAGTCTTTGATGCAGTCCAGGCGTGAATTCACGTCCGGCGTATTATTGGAAGCCGTTATTCCAGGAGATCCACTTGATCTCCTTCTTGACTGGTACAAGGCGGCTGTTGATCGGAACGTCCCGGACGCGAACGCCATGAGCCTGTCGACGATTGATCTGGATGGCTATCCTGTCAGCCGGATTGTGTTGCTGCGGGATGCCGCCAAAGACGGTTTAAGTTTTTTTACAAATTATCAGAGCCGCAAGGGTCTTGAGATCGCGGCCAATCCAAAAGCCGGGGCACAGTTTTTCTGGCAGCCGCTCGAGCGCCAGGTGAGGGTACGCGGGCGTATTGTAAAAGTCCCGGAGGCAGAGTCAGACGCCTATTTCGCGTCGAGACCCCGTGAAAGCCAGATCGGTGCCTGGGCATCCCGTCAGAGTGAGGTTATAGCATCAAGGGACGTATTGGAACAGGCCGTCGAGACCTATAAAGAGACGTTCAAGTCCATGGACGCAGTCCCACGCCCACCTCATTGGGGTGGTTACCGGTTGGTTCCGGATATCTATGAGTTCTGGCAGGGGCGTCCAAGCCGGCTTCATGATCGCCTCCGGGCCACGCTTAAAAATGGTGCGTGGTGTTGGGAACGTCTGTCACCTTGACTGATTTGGTTAGATCATCAAAAAAGTAAAAAGGGTTTTGATCCTTGCGGATCAAAACCCTAAACCAAACACAGTCTTTGGAGGGGACCGGGTATTACTTCATTTGACTTGGGCTAGTTTTGCCTTGAACAGGGGTCTGAGTTGGTGACTGAGTCGGCTTGTTGCCATCGTCTTTGCCGGTGTCGTCTGTGGCTTTGGGGGCATCAGCGATGCTTTCTTTGTCTTCAGATTTCTTGTCATCAGAGCTGATCGACTTTCCTTTACATTGGGTTCCGGCTTTCAGGTCGATGACGGAGTCGAAGCGGGATTCTTTGTCTGTTCCTGCGTTGAGGACATCAGTGAAGTCATATTTCATCGAGTCACTTGCATTGTCCTTAACGATGATCTCGCGGGTGTAGCTTGGTGTCTCGCCTTTCACGCCCATGGACATCATAACATCATGGATGTGGTTTTTTCCTTCTTTAACGCGGGATACCGTTACTGATCCTGCCGCCTCGCTAGGCTGCCCGTCTTTTTCGTACGCGAGATCGATCATTGCTGCGAAAGTGCCAATCATGTCAGATCCAAGAGCGCGTTCGAAGTTAAGCGACAGTATCTCTACGTCATCTCTGTGTTTAGTCGCGTCGTCGATCTGTTCACCGTCGATAGGTTTTAGTTTAAGTTTTACGTTTCCTTTGGTTGTCTTGATGCCGTCCACTTCGGTGACTTCGCTTGTTCCCACTATATCAACGCCGAGTTCCATAGTGATGAACTGAACAACCGCTTGCATTTCTTTGGCGAGGCCGGCGTTGAGTTTAGCGACGTCTGTCTCACTTAGTTTAGCGAGTACGACGGTTTTGAGGATCATGCCAAGCATCTCGTTGTGGTCGTCAGCATTAAGGCTGAGTCCGCTGGAGCGACAATCTTTCGAGGCATCGGTGTAGAAACTGTCGGTTATCACAACTGGCTTGCCAGCTTTCGTAATCATGAACTCACGGTATTTACGTACAGAACTCCTGAAGGATCCTACGTAGTCGTGTTGCGCCATTTCCTTCATGATGAGGTCAGACGCTGTGGTGCGGAGGCCGTCGAGTTGTTTCAGGAAATCCTGGGAGACCGTTAGATCCGCGCTGCTTGAGTTAGCGGAACTGAGGTTACTGTTTTTCGCCTCTTTTTTCACTTGTACGTGAATGGCGCAGCTTGCAGCGAATGTTGCGGTGATCAGGGTCGCGATAAGTCCGGATTTCATGTGGTACTCCTTTGGGCCTCGTGGGCTGTGTTGTTGGTAATGGATATGATGCAAGGACCTTGCCAACCTCGACTGAGGTGGGGTTGGTAATATAATTATCCATAATATCAGCATGTTGAGCACCTGCGCAGGCAGCGCTTAACATTGGCTAATGTCATGAATTTTGACAGTTTGTCAAAGGCGTCTGGTCATGGCTTTCCTGAAGAGGCCGATAAGTCTCGGTAGTACCGGGAGAAAAGTCTAATAAACCAGGTGGCTGGAATGAGCGCCGAACAGCAAAATCACAACATAGATATAGATGGCAGCGGACAGCGGCATTGGCTGAAGGCTTACGGCCTTCGGGTGAGTACGACCGTCATGGTCGCCGTCGCCTGGGCCGCTATTTTTCTTGTCGTCGCTTTCCTTGACAGCGGATCATACATAGATGCAACCCTTGCGGACCCCTTGAACTTTAAAATCCGGGATGCCCTGGGGCGCGGGCCGAGCCAGGATAAGCGCCTGAAAATTTACGCGATCGATGACCGTACTTTCGCCATGCTTGGTACCCCAATGCCGGGTATTGAGCTGTGGGCTGACATACTTGATTCTATCGCTTCAAAAAAACCAAAGTTGATCGCCGTTGACGCCATGTTCAGCGCGCGTCCTGAAGACATGTCCGACCGGGCCCGGCGGATTCTCACGAAGGTGCAAAACTCCGGAGTGCCGGTTGTCACGGGAGCCTTTGTCTCAAAGGACGAGCTGCAGTTTAAGCACCCGCTGCTCGTTGAGGGCCCAAGATACGAGTTGGGCTCCTATCTTCCCTCTGGCCTGGGGAATCTTCCCAAAGCGCGCCCTGAGGTTCCCCCATGGCCTGAACGAATTGGCTGGCACGCTTATGGGCCGACCGTGGCATTGCAGTCCACATTCAGAACGGTCGGCCACTTTCAACTGTTTGATCAAAATAAGGCAGAGCCATTTATCATGGTGGGACACGACAGGGTCATTCCGCACATTTCGATGTACGCGGCCGACTCGCTTCAGTTTCGTGAGCGGAATCTTATTGTCAATGACCATCGTGTGGCAATGGATCGTCACGGGGCCATACCTGTTAATTTTATAAATAAGTCGCGTTTGAACATCCACTCAATGATGCAGATGATTGTTGACGCGAAGGATGGGTATATGGCGGAAACGGTGGAGGCGGGAGACGTTGTGTTAATTCTGCCTCTTTACTTCACCGGTAACGTCGATCTTCGCCCGAGTCCCTACGGTTGGATCCCTGGTGGCCTTTATCTTGCGGCTATGTTTAACAGCGTACTCACCGGCGAGTGGCTGCAGCCTGTTCTTGAGGAAAACGTCCTGATCATCTTGCTGTCATTGGGAAGCGCGTTTGCGGCCTACGCGCTGTCGTCTGGATATTTCTGGCTTGTGTGGCTGATGACCATGGTTGGTTTTTTCGGTGTCGCGCAGGCATTTTTCGCTTATGGCGGACTGGTTGTTCCCTACGTTCTGCCTCTCATCGCGGGTACGTTTGCCGGCGCCCATATCTTCGCGCTCAAAGTGCGCAGCGCCGAGATGAAGGCAGGCGCTCTTCGCGCCGCTCTTGATGGTGCTGTGTCTCCAGCCCAAATGGAGGCTATTTCCCGAAGGCCAGACCAGATAAACCTGGAGCCCCGGGAGCGTATTGTGACTCTGATGTTTATCGATATAGTGGGCTTCTCGTTGTCATCTGAGAACATGCTGCCGAGACTCGCGTTTAACAGTCTGAAACATCTTATGGCTATAATGTCTGACGTGATTCACTCCTACGATGGAGTTATCGATAAGACCCTCGGTGACGGGCTTTTGTGCTATTTCGGCTACAGGTTTGACACCGATTTGACCGACGCGAATCACCCTGAGAAGGCCCTGCGTTGCGCTATGGCGATTCAGGATCTGATGCTTACGGATGGTCGCGAGGCTGTCAGGCTGGGATCACCTATTTATCCACTGCGTATCGGTATTAATACCGCGTCCTGCTATCTGGGCGACTTGGGATCCGGTAAACGAATCGAGTTTACTGTGGTGGGTAACGGCGTGAACTATGCCAAACGTCTTGAGGCGGCGTGTCCTATGTATAATGTCATGATCGGCTCAACGACATTTGACCTGGTTAAGGGAATAGACTTTGGAAATGATGTGTTTACCCGCAAAATGATTAAGATAAAGCATCACAAGGATCTTATGGACGCATATGAGGTTAACGCCCTCAAGTCCAGGCAGTCCGAACGTGAAGAGGTCATGGACGCGTTCCGTCTGAGCAATAGTCTGCACCGCGATTCTGACCGAATGACTGTCAAAGACTCAGAGAGCATCGTCATCAAATGCCCTTACGGCAACGGGCATATTTTGAATTTCAATGGCACAGGTATCAGCGCATTGTTCAAAACGGAGATCTCACGGGGCAGCTCTATTGAGATAAGTTTTGAGAGTCGGGTACCTGGGTTGGCTGAGGCACTCAAAAAAATTGGTATGGAAAAAATCGAGGGCGAGGTTCGCTGGAGCTATACGACGTCATCGGGTGTCGCTCACGGAATTCTGTTCCGTGGGATTTCAGTCGGGCAGCAGACGGAGTTTGCGAGACTTATGACGGAGTTTGCCTTTATTGAGTCGAGTAACGCTGGAGGTGAAGATGATGGTGATTCATCTCAGTCAGCGTAGTTGCCGTTGGTTACTAGGTGGTCTTGCGCTGCTTGTCATAAGCGGTTGCGGGAGCAAGCGACGAAGGGACGACAAGTTGGATCCGGTTGTATCTCAATCATCTTCTAGGCTGGACTGGCTTTGGTATGATCCTGCGCGTTTGAGCGCTCAAGGCGCCGGGGGTGGGCAGTGGTCGCTAGAGCTTAATCGTGACGACGAGCTCTCTAAAATCGCCGTTGGGTTCGGGCTTGAGCGTCCTCAAAAAATGGACCTCGGCGTTTACGGGAAAATCGGCAAACGTACCGTATTTGTTGCGCCACGGGCAGCAATCGCTGATTACGACAGATTATATTGGGTTATGGTCCGGGTTCTCAGTGAGAAGTACGGTTGTTTTATTAGGAGTAAGGTCTCAACCGCGAAAACTGTGCGGTTTGAGTGCCGGGATCGCCGGACAGTGGTCCTGGACCGTGATATCGCAGGCTCATTCGCGAAATTTTCCGGTCGGCAATTTGATTTGTTGGGGCGTGAGATCGTGATTAAGCCACGTCCTGTAGCGTCGCGCTGAATTCTGAACACGGCAGCCAGTGTCATTGGATGGATTTTGAAATAAATAATATTTTTGGGGTGAAATGATGCGCAGTTTTTTGAAGTTTTTTGTGGTGATTGGATTAGTGATCGCACCTTTTTGTGTGGAGGCCGCGTCGGTTAAGACATCAGTAATTGAATACAAAATTGGTTCAGAAACATTCGAGGGACTGATGACGTCTCCGGTGGTTTTATCAAAGGTAAAAATGCCTTCTATTCTCCTCGTTCACAACTGGATGGGTGTCACTGACGAGACAAAACATCAGGCCGAGCGTATCGCGGAGCAGGGCTATAACGTTCTCTCGGTGGATGTTTATGGCAAAGGTATCAGGCCAAATCTCCCCAGGAAGCAGGTCAGCTGGCGGGCAAATATAAGTCTGACCGTAAACGTCTTCGGGAGCGTCTTGTGGGTGCTCTTAAAAAGCTAACGTCTATGGACGGTGTTGACGCTGGTAAAATCATCGCAGCTGGATACTGCTTTGGCGGGACAAGTGTTATTGAACTAGCCCGGTCTGGGGCGGACGTCAAGGGTGTCGTTAGTTTTCACGGCGGCCTCGATAGCCCAACGCCTACCGATGGAGCAAAAATAAAATCCAAAGTCCTGATCCTCAGCGGCGCTGATGATCCGTTCCAAAAGGCGGAAGACTTGGCGGCATTTGAAAAGGAAATGCGCGACAACAAAATCGACTGGCAGATGGTCAGCTTCGGCGGCGCGGTTCACAGCTTCACTGATAAGGGTGCCGGGTCTGATAACAGTAAGGGCGCCGCATATAACGCGGCCGCGGACCGGCGGTCTTTTGAGATGTTCAAGCTCTTCGCCCGGGAAAACTTTAAATGACTTCAAAAACTTTAAATGACTTAATTTGCATTGGCATTGTAAAAATACCTGTAAATATTGCGTTTTTTACTGTTCATTCAGTTTTATGGAGGATGTCTCCGATAGGTTAGGGTAGCTGGCAGCGGGAAGTGCCAAATCGATCCCAATTGTGCTATCGGAGGTCGTGATGAGTAGAGTTCTTGTCTTCGCTTTGCTTCTTTCTGCGTGCAGCAATGGCGGCTCGCAAAACGAAGGGCGGCGAGCTGCCAGTCACACATCAGACAATTCAAAAGTCAAAATTCCCGACTCAGACAATAGTAGCCCCCCAGCCGTCGTTTGCTCGAAATATCCCCTGGTTTTCTTACATGGATTTATGGGTGGAAAAAAGGGTTCGTTCGCGGGGGCTCAAAAGTACTTTGAGGGCCTAGGCTGTAAGGTTGTAATGACTGAGGTTGCGGCGGTAAACGGAGTGGATGTGCGCGGCGGTCAAATTGCCAGCCAATTAAAAAGTATTCTTGGCCAATACGGAGCTCAGAAGGTCAATATCATCGCGCATTCTCAGGGTGGACTAGACGCGCGCTATGCTATTTCAATCCTTAAAATGGGTTCATCGGTCGCCTCGCTGACTACGTTGTCAACACCTCACTTAGGATCGCCAGTCGCTGATGTGGCACTGCGTGGCAGTACCGATCCATTTTCCAAATCTATGATCGACGCGTTGTTGAATCTAATGACAGGAGAGGTGAGCTCCCAGGGAATCGCCAGTAATGACACCCGGGCAGCGTTTACCGCCCTTTCAACGTCCTATATGAGAAGCTTTAATGAAAAAACTCCAAATGACCCTGGTGTTTACTATCAATCATGGGGCGCCAGAACAGGATCGGGCACCGGGGACAAGACGAAGACGATACTTGCTTTGACACAGGGATATATATACGCCAAGTCGGGCGAAAATGACGGCATGGTGGCTGTTTCCAGCGCGAAGTGGGGCGAATACAAAGGTACTTTGGAGGCGGATCATCTGGATCTCGGCGGTTTAACCGTGGACGACTCGGCGACGAAATTTGATCACCTTAAATTCCTGGATACTGTGGTCAGTGACCTCAAGACAAAAGGATATTAATCAAGAGCCCGTGCGGTATGGTTGCTGGCTTTTCCATGCTCCACGCTGAGGGCAGACTGGTATGGGTATGGCGATTATTCATCCTCACAGGTCACAGATCCAGTGGGACCTAGTTCGGGCTCCAACCTTGTCGATAGCGGCGGCGGTTGGGTCGGCACGGCGCAGGGCTGTCGCTCTGCGATTCGCGATAGGCTCTATTCGCCTGGCGGCGGCAACTACGACCTGGGGTTCCGCCTTCTGAGGAGTCAAGCACTTTTAGCTCCTATACAAACTAATTTAATAAGTTAAATGGTTGCTATAACAGCTATACATTGATTAGTCACGTCTTTTTGGGATGTTACAGGTGCTGTAAACGCTCATCATGGACCATCAGTACGCTTAATGTGACTGGAAGAGATCGATTTTCCTATACTCTCATGCGTTTGATTAATTCATCTTTGGCAAGGGCCTGTTCGCGCGCTTTGCCGACCCGTAGGCA
Source organism: Oligoflexales bacterium (assembly GCA_947468665.1). Classification (GTDB taxonomy): domain Bacteria; phylum Bdellovibrionota_B; class Oligoflexia; order Oligoflexales; family RGVZ01; genus CAMDKS01. Next base: position 18,045 of record CANILH010000022.1, read on the forward strand.
ATCAATCAGGGAAAGAAATTCATACAAATGAATGTCCGTTAAAGCGGCCTGAGGTGCCGTAGGATATAGAGGAGCAACGCTTTGCCCTCTTATTTTTCCTTTGGCATCAGGCCAGACGTAGGCATCACCCACTTTTCCAATAATCAATTCATTCATAGGTTTTGCGGAATGGGCCGTGGGTATGCCCCGGGTTTGGGCTCCCAGCTCCGCGGGAAAAGCGTACTTTAACCCATGGATAATAAATTCTTCCATTTCCGCTACCCTTGGACGCTCCTGAGCGGTATCGAACAGCGACGCTTTTGCTAAACGTTTTATGGCGGCGTGAGTTTCAGACTGGCTTAGAAAAACGGAATCGGCAATGGACGCGAAGGTCCATCTTCCCTTGTTCCAGATTTGCAGTTTTATGAGGACAATGATGTCTTGTGGTTTCATAGTAATTCATTATAGCACTATATTCGTGATTTGCGAAGGATAATTCGGTATTCGCGAATCGCGATTAACCACCCTGATATTCTATATAATTTAATAAAAACGGTATTTTAGCCAGTTAGGGTGGAGGTAAGATACCGGAGCCCACGCTGTCGCGATCAAGAATTTCCACAAGGTTGCCACCGGCAAGACCTTTTGGTTATGAGTCAAAGACCGTGCCGGGCTGGGACGAAGTGCATCAATTATGGCTGGAAAAAGGCCGCGACTATTGAGCGGCGATGGTTAATATTAAGAATATTTGCCTCTCATAGAGGGGATGCGCTTGCCCTCAAATTAGTCGCTACATTCATGTCGCATGCAGCGCACAAATAACAGGCTCTACCTTCGACGCAAGCGACCATGGTTGATGCCAATGCGGCGGGTAGACATGGGGCAATCTAGCTTAGATTCCTATGCCTTAATCCAGCCCAAGAATTTGCAGAGCGCGACGAGTCTTGGGCGCAGCACCTGCTCACCCACCAAGAGTCCCAACATGCTCGCGTTGCCGAAGGTGGAGCGCACGGCAATGGCCTCATCAATGGTCAGGCGAACTGGTGGGCACGGACTCGTATTTAAAGATAAAGGGATTAGTGGCATAGAGGTCAATGGCGCAGAACACCAAACTCACCACAAGGGTAAACCAGTAGGGGGAGCTGATGGTGTGTTTGTTGACGCGCCGAAAGATCAAATCCGCTACCGAAAAGACGACACATGCCAAAATTGCTATCTTCAAATCCACCAAGTGTTCAGCCACAACAAACACGATTATCGGCGCGAAATTATCGTAGACGAAGTGTAGGAGGTCTTTGAGCTTCGATGATGTTGTGTGACCTTGCTCGTTTGAGTAAAGTTCATGGTTGTTTCTATGGCCGAGGATAGCTAAATTTGGCGGTACTCCCGCGATTCAATGCTCAACCGGCCGCCGCAAAATTGCCCGCACGGGACTGGCGTCAAAGCCCTCAAGCCTGAGGGGCAGTGCGAGCAACTCATAGCGGCCGTCCGGTACGTCGTTTAAAACGATGCCCTCGATATTTGCCATTTTAAACTGAAATAACTGCTGGTGCGACGGAAGATCCTTTGAGCTGAAGGGATCTACTGACGGCGTATCGATGCCGATAAGTTTTACCCCCGCTCGTCCCATAAGAGCGACGGCGTCGGGATGAAACGCGGCGAAGTCCTCGTTGAAGGCATCTGGATTGGGAAAGGAATTGGTCCGGAAGAGAATCCGCTTTGCGCCTGTTGAGACGGCGTGGGCGCAGTCCGCGGCCTCAATCAGTTTCTTTCCCGCGACTGTGTGGACATAGCAGTCACCCATGTAGACGCTGAGATCCGCGTCCTCCATGGTCACGCCGTCTTTGTGGTAGTGTCTCGGCGCGTCCGTGTGGGCGCCCAGGTGTACTGTAGCGCGCAGTGTTGAGAGATCAATGTTGCTGCCCGTCGCGATATCGCAGAGTACTTCGCGGGTGAGGCGGGTGTCGCCAGGCCAGACCGCGAGGCGGGTTGAGATGACAGGTGAGATGTCCCAAATCATCATGAATGACCCGATTTTTGGATGCGGTGACGGATTTCGGCGACGGCCGCGAGGTACTCGTCTTTAAGTTTGCCTTCGTTTAGGCTTGGAAGTGTTCGATTCCAAAGCGCCCAGTTGCCGTTGACCATCACATGGGTGACATCACGGGCACCCATTGAGTAAATGACATTCGCCAGTTTGTTATCCGCAGGCTCGGAGCTTAGAGAGGTTTTAAGGAAAACCATATCGGCCTGTTTTCCGGCCTCAAGAGTGCCCAGTTCTTTTTCAACTCCGAGAACCTTCGCCGGGATGGTTGTGGCCATGGCGAGAAGGTGATCCGGGCTGATTTTCGCCGCGTCAACGCCATGAGTTCTCGCCAGTACGGACGCGATCTTGAGCTCGCCGAGGGAGTCGGCGGCGTCATTACTCGCCGCGCAGTCCGTGCCAATGGCAAGCGGAATATCCATCTCGTGAAATGATTTTATTTTGGCAAGGCGGTCATACATGACAGTTGAGGTTGGGCAGTAGCCAATGGTGGCGCCGGAGTCTTTGATGGTTTTAATGTCATCGTCTGTGGCACTAGTTAAATGGACTACCAAAGACCGCGGGCCAAGGGCGCCCGCTTTTTTGGCGGCAGCCACCGGCGTCATGTTGTCCCGGGCTTTGACGCGGTTCAGCTCGCCGTCAGTTTGCGAAAGGTGCATATGCAGTGTCAGATTATTTGCTTTCGCGTAGTCCGCGCACTCTTTTAAAAGCCCCGGCGATACGGTGTCAGCCGCGTGTGGCGCTATGACGTGTTTGATGAGGGGGCCGAATTTTGTTTTCTCAATCAGGTCTTTTGCCCGTTGCCAGCTTTCGCGGCCCGGGAACGCGCCGCCAAGATCGGCCACCGTCTCGCCAATCCATCCGCGAACTCCGAACGTTTCAAAGGCACGACCTATTCCCTCGCTGAAATAATAGTGGTCAACGAACGATGTCACTCCGGCTCTCAGCCCATCAAAAATATAAGAGTAGGAGAGTGGTTTTAGTAGTTCAGGTGTGAGGCTTTTTTCCGCCGGAAAGAGAAACGATTCTATCATGTCGGTTTTGCCGTGACCGAGGCCGCGGAAAAATCCCATGGCAACGTGAGTGTGGGTATTAAACAACCCCGGCATCACGATATAACCGGTTGCGTCAAGAACGCGGATGCCAGGAATTTTTGTTTTAGCTTGAGAAATAATTTGCTGCGCGGAACCGGTCGCGGAGATTTTTCCAGCGCGGATAAATATCGCCCCGTTTTCGAGGACGGGCAAAAACGCCCCGGTGATGACGGTTGCGTTCGCGATGACGAGGTCTTCAGACGGGGAGGGGACTGCGTCATTTAATGATAGCTGCCTGGTCACTATATATCCTCATTGAGGCAGAAAAGCGGCCGCGTCTATCGACACGGCCGCTTCCCAGGTTCTTGATTCTACTTTAAACTTCTTGCCCGCGGGTGCTCTGGCCGGCCAAATTACTTGATTTTGGCTTCTTTGAACACTACGTGCTTGCGCAGTCTTGGATCGTATTTTTTGAGCTCGAGCTTGTCTTTGCCCTTCTTTTTGTTGGTTGTGTAGAAGTAGCCGGTGCCAGCTGTCGAAACAAGGCGGATAAGTTCGCGCGTGCCTGCTTTTGCCATGATTGAGTCTCCTAAAACGACTTGACGTTCCCGCAAATTGCGAAGCGGAGTTGTAACAGAAATAAATCTCATCTGTCTAGGATTTTTACCAGGAGCTGGTCCATTTCTATTGAATTCAGCGTCGTGGTTTCCCCGGGGCGGGCCGACAGTAATAAATGTTGAAGGTTTGGCCCCAAAAAGATTAGTATTAACAATCAATTAGTTGCTATTGGGGGAGGGTTAGAATTGGCAGTTTTGAGGCGGATATTGCTTCTTTGCGTCATGTGGTGTCTGGCGGAGGGCGTTGTCGTCGCGAACCCCATGGCCCTCAGGCGTTCGGTGTTTCGCATTGAGACTACCGGCCAGGACCGCAATTTTGTCAACCCATGGCGGCTCCGCTCTCCCGATATGTTTTCCGGGACCGGATTTTATATTGGCGATGGTCGGATTTTGACCAATGCCCATGTTGTGGCCAACGCCAGCTCGATTACGATTCAGCGGGACGGTGATTCCCGGCATATGCCGGCGTTTGTGCAATTCATCGGTCACGACGTGGATCTTGCCATTCTTGGCGTGGCGGATCCAAACTACCTTAAAAATATCGAACCCTTAGTATTAGGCTCTGTGCCGCACCTTCGGTCTCCGGTGACGACTGTTGGTTACCCCATGGGCGGCGATCAGGTTTCCATGACCGACGGTGTGGTTAACCGCATCAGTTACCGGACATATGTACATTCGGACGCCGACGATCATCTTTTGGTGCAGGTGGACTCAGCTATCAACCCGGGCAATAGCGGTGGGCCTGTGTTTCAGGGGCGCAATGTCATCGGAGTTGCCTTTCAAGCCCTGACCCGGGTTCAGGGCGCGGGATTTATTATTCCGGTTCCTGTGGTGCAGAGGTTCTTGACAGATTGTGAGGACGGCAAATATGACGGTGTTCCTGGCTGGGGGGTTGTGACACAGGACTTTGTTTTAAATAACCCGTCCTCTGCCAGTTTCTATCAGGTTCCGGCCGGGGAACGCCGCGGTGTGGTTGTCTCCAGGGTGTTCTCATGGTCGCCCGCTGTCGGAGTGATTCAACGTGGAGATGTTTTGATGTCGATTTCCGGCAAAGATATCGGAGTTGACGGCAAAGTGGCATTTGAGGGTGAGCGTGTTGACTTTGAGGCGCTGTATGATCTCCGTCTTATTGGCGACAGGGTTCGCTTCGAACTGCTTCGGGAGGGGGTGCTTCGGGAGGTAACGCTGCAGACCGGTCATGGCAAGCCGCACCAATATTCTGGTCTGATCTACTCAAAGCGGCCAAGGTTTACCGTATTCAGCGGCATCGTTTTCACAGCGCTGACACGCTCAGTCATGGAGCTTTGGGGTGACTCGTGGGAAAAACGCGCTCCGTTGCTGCTGCGATATCTTCTGCAAAATCCTTTTGACGTGCCAAGCGTCGAAGATCGCGAGGAACTTGTGATTGTGAGTGACATCCTCACTAACAAGGCAAATAGTTTTCTTCAGGTTCAAAGTCCTGTCGTTGATAAGGTAAATGGTAAGACCGTAACATCCGTCAAAATGCTGCACGAGACGCTTATGTCCCTGAAGGAAGAGACGCTACGGATTGATTTTATGTTTGATGAGGATCCCTGGATTCTTGATGCCGCAGCTCTTAAGGCCGCTCACGAGGAGACCAATCGCCGCTACGGTGTCGCCCCCGCGTTCTGGCTGGAGCCATATTCTGTTGATGGCGCGATTACGAAAGGGGGCGTAAAATGACGTCCCGTTTTATATTCTTAATTCCAGTGTTTCTTTTGCTGGTCTCGGCCCAGGCTGTTTTCGCGGCGGAGGAAGCCCGTGACGCGTCGGAGTTTGAGCGAAGTATTCTGCATTTGACAGTGACCAGGTCAGCTCCCGATCCAGAGTCGCCATGGGCCCTGCAAAACACCGATTTGAGTGGTTATGCGGGAGTCGTGGTCGGTGAGAACCGCGTGCTGACGCTTGCGTCACTGGTATCCCGGGCTGTCTATATTCAAGCGCAGAAAGTTGATGATGTTGAGAAGATACCCATGCGTGTTGTTTTCGCGGACTATGAGGCGAATCTCGCGGTGCTGGCTCCTGTTGACGGCAGACATCTGACCGGTGTGAAAATCATGCCAGTTGGTCCTGATCTCCCCGTGGGGAGTGATGTGTGGCTGGTGGCGATTGAGAGCGAGCGCCAGTTGCAGCGAGTTTCGCTCCGGGCTATGGAAGTGGGTATTCGCGAGGCCGTGATCGGCGGCATGACAGTTCCTATTTATAGTCTTTCCGGGCAATCCAGATCAGCCTGCAAAGCTGATCCAATTATTCGCAGGGGTGTCCTGGTGGGTATTTGTGTCGGAATATCCGAGTCACAGCCACAAGCGTTGACGTCCGGGGTGATCAGTCACTTTCTTGGCGATAAGTTGTCGGCGAACTTATATCGGGGCTTCGGATCATTTGGTGTGACGCTTTCTCCGGTTCGGAGTCCTTGGCACCGTAGGCTTCTTGGGATTTCCGCGGGTAAGGGCGCCCTCCGCGTCTCAGGAGTTAATGAGACAAGTCCTTTTACCGACTGCTTAAAAGTTGACGATATTGTCACTGGTCTTGATCAGGTGGCCGTTGATCATCGTGGGTTCTATCAGCATCCTCAATGGGGCGCGGTTCCTATCCGCCACTATGTGATCGCGAAGTACGCGGGTGAGCACATGACGTTCCACTATACGCGCGCGGGTAAATTCCTTAACTGCTCCCGTGTTTTGCGCCGTTTTTCCAGCATGGACAACACGGTGCCGGGCCCAACCAATGAAGGTGGTGTGCCTCACTTGATTTTCGGTGGCTTGATGTTTCAGGAATTGAGCGCTGATTTTCTGTCTGCGTTTGGCCGGGATTGGCCACGGAACTCCCCGCCGGCTTTGGCGTTTATTTATAATTATATGAACCGTCCGAGTCTTGCCCGCCGTCGAAATCTTGTGCTGGCAAGTGTTTTGGGAGATGAGTTCAATGCCGGTTACGAGAAATTAAGCAATCTTGTTCTCAAGGCGGTTAATGGTCGTCAGGCGTCCTCCATGGAGGAGCTCAAAATTCATTTGAGGTTGCCGGGAATACAGCGGGATGGAATTGAGTACGCGGTGTTTGATTTCATGAACGGGAGCCTGGTAGCTTTGCCGTATAAAGGTTTGCCTGAGGCGCAACGTCGCATTGCCAAAGCTTATGCGGTGACTGATGCCTCAAGTTTCTTCACCAGGTAACATTTAATGTAGCTGACACTATAACCACCGCGGTGTCAGGGTTTGAGGCCAACAATGTTGAGTTTCTAGCTTGTTCGTTGTGCGAAGGAAAAGCGTGTGCTAGTGTCTAAAGCTCCTTAATCATTGATTATCGAATTTATGTCGTGAATTTTTTTGTAGAGGTCATGTCCTATGAAGTCATTGCGCTGGCGTTTGATGTTAATCGCGGGTCTTGCGTTGTTCTCGGTATACGTATTGATACCGACCGGTATTTATATGTCTCAGCCCGCTGAGCTCCGCAATGATCAGGAACACATGAGCAAGGTTCTTCCAGGATGGCTCCCGAAGGGTCACTTAAATCTTGGTCTTGACCTTCAAGGCGGTGTGCAGCTTGTTCTGGGTGTGAACCTCACTGAGGCCGTTGAGAACAGATTGGCTCGTATTGGGACAGATATCGGCCATTGGGTTGAGGACAAAAGCAAACCTGTCGGCGTCAAAACAGCCTATGTCGTAAAAGGCGAGACAAAACTTCGCGTTGAAACGAATCCGGGCGCGGACGTCGCTGCTATCACCAAGGCCATAGGTAAAGATTATCCATCCATCCAAAGTGTTTCCGCTCAGGGAACATTTATTGAGTTCGTATTCCGTGGCGACCAGATCCAAACAATCAAAAATGGCGCTCTTGAGCAGGCAGAGCGGGTTGTTCGTAGCCGTGTTGATAAATGGGGTGTGACTGAGCCTGTTATCAACCGCCGCTCAGACGGCTCGATCATTGCCCAGTTGCCTGGTTTCAAAGATCCCGAAAAGGCAAAAGAGCTGCTCGGTCGCACGGCGCAGCTGAAGTTTAAAATCGTTGATGACGAGTTTCGGGGGCTGGAAAGCCTAAACGGTAAACTTCCTCCGGACGTAATGCTGGACCGGGCAGGCGGCATAGCTCTCGTCAGTGAGAGCCGTGACAAGATTTTTGAGGTGACCAAAGGTCTGATCCCAGCCGATCATGAGATCCTGGTCGGGCGAGAGATTCTCGCCGGAGGCAAACAGCGTTTCCGTTCTTATATCGTTCACGCTGCTACTGAAATTACGGGTGATGACGTACTGGACGCGACTACAACCGTAAACGAGAGCGGCATGGATCAACAGCCAGTTGTCTCGCTGCGCTTTACAGCCATCGGTGGGAAACGCTTTGAGGAAGTCACCGGTGCCAACATCAAAAAACGCATGGCGATCGTCCTAGATGACATCGTGGAGAGCGCGCCTGTAATTAACGGTAAGATCGGCGGCGGTAGCGCCATGATCACCCTGGGTGGTGGCCGTGACTACCAGACTAAAATCCAGGAGGCCCAGGGTCTATCGATGGTATTGAAGTCCGGTGCCTTGCCGGCGACCATCACAATTCTTGAGCAACGCCAGGTCGGCGCGAGCCTTGGTCCTGAGCTCGGCAAACGCGGTCTTATGGGCGTTATGGTTGGGTTGTTCTGTGTGTTTACGTTCATGATTCTTTACTACAAACGCCCGGGTGTGATCGCGACGTTGGCTTTGATGCTTAACGGTCTGTTTCTGCTGGCGTGTATGTCGATGTTCGGCTTTGCCCTTACACTGCCAGGCATCGCCGGGTTTGTTCTGTCCCTGGGTATGGCGGTTGATGCCAACGTTCTTATCAATGAGCGTATCCGTGACGAGCTTCGTGCCGGTCGCGCGCCTCGCGCCGCTCTCGATACTGGCTTTAAACGAGTGTTCTGGACTGTAATTGACTCTCACGTGACAGCACTTCTCGCGGCGTTTATTTTGCTCGGCACAAACACCTCCGGTCCAATCCGTGGCTTCGCCGTGACACTGGCTATCGGCCTCGTGTTGTCGCTTTGGACGTCGCTGTATTGCTCGCATGTATTCTTTGACTGGGCGATGTCACGTCAGACCGACTCCAACCAGATCCTTAAATGGCTCGGCGGTGAGAAGGCCAAGAAAGTTCATCATTTTAACTTTGACTTCCTTAAGTTTGACGTTCCCGTGACTATTGCCGCGGTTGTTCTCTCGGTTACGGTAATTGGAGTGGCAGCCAGCAAGGGCTTTAACTGGTCCATTGATTTCATCGGCGGTACAGAGGTGGAAGTCTCCTTCAACCAGACAGTCACCTCAGATGAACTCAGAGCCGCGGCCCTTAAGGCTGATATTCATGATCTGACAATTCAGGGCCTTAAAGGCGGAGAGCGGGATTACCTTCTGCGATTCGAGGAAGCTAAAACCCACCAGGGCGCGTTGACCTCGGCTGAGAACGATGCAGCTCACGCCTCTGGCGGCGCCAAGGTGAATCGTCTTCAGGACGCTATTCGCCAGGATCTTGCAGCAAAAGGGCCAAATATTACCCGTGTCGATTACGTTGGTCCGCAGATTGGAAACGAAATGCGTAATCAGGGCTTTATCTCAATGGCCTACGCGATTCTCGGTATCATGATTTATCTCGCGTTCCGATTCGATTTCCGCTTTGGATCCGGAGCTGTACTAAAGTTAATTCCGGATACCTGCGCGATGCTGGCGTTTTATATTATTTTCTGGAGGTCTTTCGACCTAACCGCCATTGCCGCCTTGCTGACCGGAATTGGTTACTCCGTTAATGACGTGATCGTTGTCTTTGACCGAATCCGTGAGCGTATGCATAATGACCCAGACAAACCATTTGCAGAGCAGATCAATACATCGCTTAACGAAACTTTGACCCGTACCATCAATACATCCCTTGTTACGAACCTGTCATTGGTTGGTATCATTGTGTTCGGGCCTGACAGCATCCGTAACTTTGCGATTGCCATGTCGGTCGGTATTGTCGCGGCGACACTGACCACAAACTTTGTGGGTAGTTCTTATCTGCTCTGGATTGACAAGTACCTGCATAGCCGCAAAAAAGGCAGTATTACTGCCAGGATGCAGACGAATTAAATTTACTCAGGCGGACTTCCTGTTATGGGAGTCCGTCAAATATATTGACCTGTATTCCTGCCAGCGGTTTTTGAGTGACTGGTTCCATGCGTCGGAATTTCCCGGCGTTTTGAGGATCGCGTCGAGGTATTGAATGATCTCGTCACTCATTTGTACCGGAATTCCAGTTGTCTGAGCCACGAAGGCAAATGCGTCCACCGCGAGGCTCAGAGACTCAGCGCCCGCTTTAGCAAGCAGCATGGCTTCGGTGATTTTAACCAGTATTTTTGTGTCCGGGTTTAATTCGTCGCTCACGCCTCTGCGAATGAGGGAGACCATAGTGTCAATTAACTTCCCCTGTACAAGTGATGTTTTCATAATGCTCTTGTTTCGCAGGGCATCACCGAGAATTTCTCTTACGGTTTTCGCGTCCTCCGCTGTATGCCTTTGGTAGTCAAGATTCCCCAGGAGAACCCAGGCCTCCTCGAAGCGGGCGCTGTGGGGGTCCAGGGCGTTGGCCCGAAGGTTCGTTAGATCTCTGAGCTGAGTTTTATATAGTTGCGCCTGATTGAGAATCTGACTTGGGTAGCCTATCGTTGTTACCGCGGTTCTCAGGGTTTTCAGGATTAACTCAAAGCCGGGGGCTTTCTGTGATGGGCCCGCGTTCTGAGCAGCTTCCGACAGGTAGATTTTCAGGAGTAGCTTGAGCGCCTGGTCTTTTTCTTTAAAACCGCGCCACGTATAACTCGCGATGGATTCAATGATGCGAAGTTTTTCTGAGGGTGTTTTTGAGTTTTGGTTCTGCAGAGACATGATGCTAAGAAGGCGCTGTGCCTCGGCGCCGGGCTCAAAGTCGATGACTTTCGCCCGTGTATCATCGAGGCCATAGTAGCGTTGAAGGCGTGGGATCAGATGCTCAAATTTGATTGAGAACACCAATAGATCGTTCTCGGATGTCACCTTGATCGTATGCGGCTCCATAATCGTAGTCAGGTTCGGGGCTTCCTGGAGTAGCCTGTCATGGGCATCTTTGCCAACCCAGATAAAGTTGCCGATGCTGTGAGTGCGGCGCATAAAATCCAGGATGGCGATTCGCGCCTCAGGGCTGATTGGCTCAAGATGGATGCCGTAGCGGGAAGATTTCTGTGTGCTGACGATGCTTTGATCAACCCAGTTGTAGTCAAAGTGAAAGAACCACTGGGTTTTTGTGAGAATCGGCAAAAGACTTTCCAGATTGATGATATCGGCGAGGCCCTGATTTACAAGCGGCAGCAAGGACACGAGTCCTGAGATTCGACGCTCAACAAGGGCGCCGGCGTCGAGATAGAGGGTCGCGCAGAGGTTGAGCGCGTCAACGCATGGACGGATGCTGTGCTCCGGATCAATCGACCCGAGTATTTTCTGCGATATGGAATTAACCGACAGTGTTTTGTCTTTCATGATCTGGTTGACGAGTGCGGCGATCTCCTCATTGCGGATGCGGGCTAGCGTTGCAGGGATTTTTTTGCCGATGGTGGATTCTGGATCATGATCGATGGTAAATGTTGTGGTTCTTAGTCCAACAGTGGCCGCCCAGTTGTCCTTGCCCTGATTGTGACGGGTCAGGAGATTTCTCGCGCTCTGAACCGTTAATCTCGAGAATGCCTGCAGCCTCTCCTGGTCAGTGCCAACCTGGTCCAGGCGAGTCCACGCGTCCACCAGAGAGGGCAGATAAAGAAACGGCGCGCTGATGGCTAACACCAGTGGGTAGGTTGTCTCTTGATATTTGATGATGGCCGCGATTGAGAGGATGCTTCCCATTTGTATTAAGGCTGTCAGAAATGAAGATGTCCATTCTGAGACTCGTTTGTTCTCATTGTCAATCCTCAGGCGTATGCTGTTCATAACGCTGTTTTGGTCTAGTCGAAACCGTGGATGCAGAGCGAACCATCCCAAAGTAAAGCTAAGGCCAACAATGTGGACCGCTGCCTGCCAGACCCCACAGGCAATGAGGAGGTTCTCAGTTGGCCAAAAATTTCGGACAGGGTATGCCAGGAACCCAAAGCCCGCTACCGCTGCGGTCGCGATCCATGGCACTTTGGCAGAAAATTTCGAGGGTATTTTGATTCCGTTGATAGCGATTGAGAAGCTTAGCCACGTTGCCCAGGACTGCAACGTGACGGTTGCGGTATAGAATACCGGGGTGTCTATCCTATGAGCGTTGTAGAGCAAAACGGCCATAATCTGCACTAGCGATAGCTCTGAAATCAGGGATCTTGGATCGCTGAACGGGTTCATTTTCTTCATGAACAGGCCGTGGTGAAACGCCGCGTAAAATGACGCTGGAATAGCAGTGCCAAAAGCGAGGGCGATAATTAAGGCGATTGACTCGTTTACGGGCGAGGGCAGGATTGCCGCGTTGTTTATGACGACATATGTGACAGAAACACTGGCGCAGATAGCCACAAGCAAAGTTATAATCGAGGGTGAGAGCAGCTCCTTCGCGCGCATGGACTTACTCCTTTCCAGATTTGTTGTGTGTCAGCGGGATACTCAAGGTGAACGTAGTCCCTTTGTTTTTTATGCTTGATACATCGATGTTGCCGCCGATGTCCTGGACGATGCCGTGCACGATCGAAAGTCCCAGGCCCGTGCCCTGGCCAGGCTGCTTGGTTGTGAAAAACGGCTCAAATACTTTATCGATATGATCCGAGTCGATGCCAACTCCAGTGTCTGATATTTTTGTGACGAGTCGCTCGAATTTTCCAGCTTTTACATTGCTGGTCGTAATGGTCAGTACTCCGTCGTCCGGCATCGCTTGAAAGGCGTTGGCACAAATGTTGACAAACACCTGGGTAAGGCGGTTGATATCAGTGGTCAGCGTGTGTTTTTCGGCATCAAGTCGCAGTTCGATATCGCAGCGATCGTTCTGATTGTGGGCGAGCTTTGCGTATTTTAAAGCGTTCGCGATAAGTGCGTGGGCGTCGCAACTCTCGAATTTTGGTTTGAGCGGCCGTTGACGTGAATAGTCCAGAAGGTTCTCCACGATGGTTTTGCAGCGTTTGGCGGCACCCTCTATTTCTACGACGTCCTGATAATGCTGGTTGTCTGGATTCATTTCCCGGAGCAGCATTTGTGAGAACACCAGAATTCCGCCCAGGGGGTTATTGATTTCATGGGCGAACCCTCCCGCCAGCTGTCCGATGGAAGCGAGTTTCTCGTTCTGAGCAACCTGATTTTGTAGTTTTTTGGCGTCAGTGCGGTCGCGGTAAATTTGGACCACTCTCTCGTGGCCACTGACATTTTTGAGCCGTCTCGTGGCGGCCTCATACCAGTGGTCGTTTCGCTCGTTATGGATCTCATAACCAGGAAGCGTCTTTCCTGCCTTTGCGTCGCGCATTTTGCAGTTGTCACAGGGCGTGTCCCGGCCGGCGAATATCTCGAAGCATCGTTTGCCGACAAGGTTTTTGACATTAACCTGGGCAATGTCAGCCATCGCGACATTTGCCTTTGTGATGATGTAGTCGTCGGTCAGCATAAGAAATGGATCAGGGATTGCGTCAATTGTCTCGACCCATTGCCGCTTCAATTCCTCTACAAAGGCTAGAGTCTCCTTAGGACTCTCGCCGGAGTTAGGCTTTATTTTTATTTTGGCGGCCACGTAGGGTCTCCCAGTAAAATGGAAATCTTCTCAGTCAGTTATCGGTATATCAGGGAATCTCATTAGGTGATCACCAGGATGGGCATAGCTCCTTTTTTTATATATTCCGAAAATGGACGTCGTTTGCCAATGCGATCAGGGGTTTGCCGCGTCGCGACAAACCCCTGATATTTGCTGAATGGCAGTGTTAAGTGCTAGTGGTGAATGTGGGCGTCGCCTGCGGCAATCTCACTTTCGGTGATTCGTTTAAGCTTCTCGAAGAGGGCGTCCTGATGATCTTTTTCCTCTTTCTTGAAGTCTTCCCACGCCAACGCGTGCATTAATACGGCATCCATGTGATCTACTGCAACAATCTTAATATCCTTGAGGATGTTTTTGGGGATCTCGAGCAGATCTTTCTCATTCTCGCGGGGGATAATGATTTTGGTGATTCCGCCTCTGTGAGCCGCCAGGATTTTCTCCTTGAGGCCGCCAATTGGAAGTGCTCGTCCGCGAAGCGTAATCTCGCCAGTCATCGCCACGTCCTTGCTGACCGGGCGCTTGGTGAAGGCGCTGGTCAGGGCGGTTGCCATGCAAAGTCCGGCTGACGGGCCGTCTTTGGGGATAGCGCCCTCAGGAACGTGAATATGGATGTCGACTTTGTCGTAGAATCCTTCCTCAAGCTCAAGGAACGCCGCTCTTGAGCGTACGTAGCTCATGGCTGCCTGAGCCGATTCCTGCATGACATCGCCAAGTTTTCCGGTGATGGTTAACTTGCCTTTGCCGGGGACAGTCGTGACCTCAACGACCAGAAGATCGCCGCCGGCCTCAGTCCACGCGAGGCCGGTACAGATACCGATCTCGTTGGCACTGTTTTGCATCCCGACGCGTTGTCTGCGGGGGCCTAGGAACTTGTTAACTGACTTCTCTGTAACTGCTTCAGTGACGTCGAGTTTCAGGCGGATAGCGGTGCCATCGGGGTTGGTCGTTTCCTCTTTTTTGCCCTTGCTCTCGGATTCCTCCGCGTGCTTCGTCAGGTGCTTGTGGGCGATCTTCCGGCAAACACTTCCGATCTCACGCTCAAGACCTCTGACGCCCGCCTCGCGGGTGTAGTAGGTGATGATCTCGCGGAGTGCTTTGGGCTGAAACGTGATGTTGCATCCCTCCAAGCCGTTGTCTTTGATTTCTTTGGGTACAAGGTACTGCTGAGAAATAGAGAGTTTTTCCTCTTCCGTATAACCGGACAGCTGAATGATCTCCATGCGGTCAAGCAGTGGGCGGGGGATCGTATGCAGGTTATTCGCGGTCGCCACAAACAAGCAGCGCGACAGGTCATAATCTAGATCGAGGTAATGATCCACGAAGTTGCAATTTTGCTCTGGGTCAAGAACCTCGAGCATCGCGCTCGACGGGTCGCCGCGGAAGTCCTGGCTCATTTTGTCAACTTCATCAAGGAGCACAACAGGGTTTGATTTACCGGCCTTTTTCAGTCCCATGATGATTTTTCCGGGCATGGAGCCAATATAAGTACGGCGATGACCCCTGATCTCAGCCTCATCACGCACGCCGCCAAGGGAAATGCGGACGAATGGACGTCCGGTACTTTCAGCGATGCTGCGGGCGAGGGAGGTTTTACCAACGCCTGGAGGGCCGGCAAGGCAAAGGATAGGGCCTTTGGCATGATCACTCAGGGCGCGGACGGATAGATACTCAAGGATACGGTCTTTGACTTTTTCAAGTCCGTAGTGATCGCGGTTGAGAATCTCGGAGGCTACTTTGATGTTGTTTTTCTCCTGAGCATACTCGCCCCAGGGTAGCGAGAGAACCGTCTCAACATAGTTGCGGACGACGGTCGCTTCGGCACTCATCGGTGACATGAGTTTGAGTTTGCGTATTTCTTTGGTTAGTTTCTCGCGTGCCTCCGCTGAAAGAGCCTTTTTCTTGATGTTTGCTTCAATTTCCTGAAGCTCCGCGCGAGAGTCGTCTTTATCGCCGAGTTCTTTCTGAATGGCAGCCATTTGCTCGTTCAGGTAGTACTCTTTCTGGGTTTTTTCCATCTGGCGTTTTACGCGCGCGCGGATTTTTTTCTCGACACGCATGATCTCAATCTCAGATTGGATGTATCCGTAGAGCTCCTCAAGGCGGGCTCTCGGATCAGTCTGCTCAAGAAGTCTCTGTTTATCCTGAAGTTTAAGATTCGAGATTTGCCCAACGAGCGTATCCGCCAGTTTTGACTCATCCTCAATACCGGTGATGCTTAACACCATTTCCTGCGGGATATTTTTGTTCAGGCGGACGTAGTTGCCGAAGGCCATTTTTAC
Source organism: Oligoflexales bacterium (assembly GCA_947468665.1). Lineage (GTDB taxonomy): Bacteria > Bdellovibrionota_B > Oligoflexia > Oligoflexales > RGVZ01 > CAMDKS01. Next base: position 33,745 of record CANILH010000022.1, read on the forward strand.
TGTGCGGACAATCGCCTCGTTCTCAACTGTGGCGTTGACTTTTTCCTCAAGGTCTTCCGTTTCGACGTAGAAGAAATCATCGGACTGAAGGAACTCAGTAATCCGGGCTCGTCGTTGTCCTTCAACCAGGACTTTTACTGTTCCATCGGGAAGTCTAAGCAATTGAATAATTGTTGAGACAGTTCCGACTTTAAAGATGTCGTCAGCAGTTGGGTCGTTTGTTTTCGCTTTCATCTGGGCGGCAAGGAAAATTTCTTTGTTGCCGCTCATTGCCTGCTCGAGAGCGAGGATGGATTTATCGCGTCCAACAAATAGCGGCGCTACTGTCGACGGAAAGACGAGAATGTCTCTCAGTGGCAGCAGTGGAATACGCTTGCGACGACTATTAGGATCTTGCGGCGTGTTATCGGACATGCTGAACCTCCCTGATAACGTTAACTAACCTCGCGGATACCATCACTTCCTTGTGCGGCTATCACTCAACGCTGAAACGACTAATACTTTAATTGGCTCTATGGTCAATTTTAGCAGGATCTCATGGCTACTTAAAAGGTAAAGGTTCTGCCTATGAGAGAATTTCATTATTCTGTACAAATAATATGCAGAATTACAGCTAACTGCCAAAATGAAAGGCGGGTACTAGACCCGCCTTTTCATATTTTGTCCCGTTGTTGAGACAAGGGAGAATTCTGTGATTATTTCTTGCCGCCGGCCTCAACTTTTGTTGCTTCCTGCTCGGGCTTGTAAACAAGGATTGGCTCGCCTTTTTTGAGGATAGTCTCTTCTGTGATAATGACTTCTTTAAGGCCAACGGTGCCGGGAATCTCATACATCATCTCGAGCATCGAGCCCTCGAGAATCGCGCGAAGACCGCGTGCACCTGTTTTGCGCTCAATAGCTTCTTTCACGACCGCTCTCATGGCACCATCGGTAAATTTAAGCTCCACACCTTCAAAGGCGAATAGCTTGCGGAACTGCTTGATAATCGCGTTTTTAGGCTCGCTAAGTACGTTGAGCAGAGTGGTCTCGTCAAGCTCCTGCAGCGCTACCACGACCGGCAAACGACCGAGAAATTCCGGAATCATCCCGAATTTCATCAAGTCCTCGGTGCGTACCTGAGACAGCAGTCTTGTGACGTCTTTCTTCACTTTTGACTGGATCGTCGCCCCAAAGCCCAGGGAGCTTGTATCGATACGGGCTGCTACGATGTCCTCAAGACCTGCGAACGCGCCGCCACAGATAAACAAGATATGCGATGTATCCACCTGCAGGAATTCCTGCTGAGGGTGCTTACGGCCGCCGCGTGGTGGGACGTTGGCAATGGTTCCTTCGATGATTTTGAGGAGCGCCTGCTGAACACCCTCACCGGAAACGTCACGGGTTATTGATGTGTTCTCACCTTTGCGGGCGATTTTATCGATTTCATCCACGTACGCGATTCCGCGCTGGGCAAGCTCAACATCATAATCGGCGCTTTGAAGGAGTGCGAGAATGATGTTCTCGACATCCTCGCCAACGTAGCCCGCCTCGGTCAAGTTTGTAGCGTCACTGATCGTGAATGGGACGTTCAGAATGCGCGCGAGTGTCTGCGCTAGCAGAGTCTTACCACAGCCGGTTGGACCAACGAGAAGAATGTTGGACTTCTGAAGCTCAACCTCCTCAAGTCCGGGGATCGACACTTTATTCTTGGCCGCGTCAAGACGCTTATAGTGATTGTGAACAGCCACAGACAAAGTCTTTTTGGCCTGATCTTGGCCGATGATGTAATCATCAAGGATTTTCTTGATGTCCTTCGGATTGGGAATCTTGGTGCTTGGCGTCGCGATCTGTTCGTCTTTAGCCGCTTCCTCGATTAAAATCTGATTACAGAGGGCGATACACTCGTCGCAGATGTAAACGTTCTGGCCCGCGATGAGTTTTTTGACATCCCGCTCGCTTTTGGCGCAAAAACTACAGCTGTGTTTTGATCCTTCTGCCATGTGCCCTGTCTCCTTTATTTTGTTCCCGCCTCAGGCGATGACCCTCGGCGTACTCAAGCTGTGCGTGAATTACTTGTCGTCTGTCCGATTGCTCCGGCCGCCAGTGACAACCTCGTCGATCAGACCATATGCCTTAGCCTCTTCCGCGGACATGAAGAAGTCGCGATCGATATCATCGAGAATCTTCGCGGGCGGTTTACCGGTCAGGTCGCTCAAAATACCGGTCATTTTTGTTTTGAGTTTGATGATCTCCTCAGCCTGAATCGCGATATCGGTCGCCTGACCGGTCGCTCCGCCAAGAGGCTGGTGAATCATGATGCGGCTGTTTGGCAGGGCGTAACGCTTGCCCTTTGCGCCTGCGGCGAGAAGCCATGCTCCCATCGATGCGCACTGCCCGATGCAGTACGTGCGGACATCGCAGCGAATCATGCGCATGGTGTCAAAAATAGCGAGTCCCGCCGTGACGCTCCCACCTGGAGAGTTGATATAAAAGTGAATGTCTTTATCGGGATCGGCGCTTTCAAGAAAAAGCATCTGCGCGATGATGATGTTCGCTATCTCATCATAAACAGGACTGCCCATAAAAATGATGCGGTCTTTGAGTAAGCGGGAGTAGATGTCGTAGGAGCGTTCTCCACGAGCTGTTTGTTCGACGACAATAGGTACCATAGGCATGTGCTGTTGTTCCTTCCCTGTCAATGACCGTTCATCGGCCGTTCCCGCGTAGCCCTTATGGCTCCTCTTGCGAAGTTGCGGGATTCTTTAGGTTAAATCCAATTTAAATCCCCCGCAAGTGCGACTTGGCACTCCCGCTGTCAGACTTATCGGGTGAACCCCGTCCGGCATTAGTTTGAGGCTTATAAAAGTTTTTTTTGAAAAGACTAAGTCATTACAATTTTAGGGTTTTTATGCTATTGTTAAACTCTAGTCGGTGGCTGGCCGGCGGCGGGTCTGGCATCTGCGGGTAAGAAAGTGATTGGAGGTTAGAGATGATTTTTCACAAGCAAAACTTAACGGTCGTTTTTATTATACTGGCAGGATGCGCCTCTTGCCGGACAACCTCTCCAGAGGGGGCGTCGCTTCGCGAGGATGCTCCTGCTCCCGGCCCCGCCCTTGGGCAGGTTATTCTTCCGGCCTACCAGGCCCCGGTTGGTTTGAAGCCTCAGATCCTTCAGTGGGTCGTTATTAATCCAACCTCTCCCTCAGCCGCAAATGGTGAGTTTGACTGGAATGTTGACCTGAGATCCGGAATGGAAATTTGGTGTGAGCGTCTATGCTCGGAGTTTAGTTTGCAATCGGATCTGGTAGCAACTCCTCAGGGCGCGGTACAACGTCTGGTGGCCGTTAAGAAATCTATTCTTGGAAACACAAATCCCGGGATGCTTAACCTTCAGAAAAACATTCGCGGCAAGCTTGCTGACGCCAAGCATATTGTAATCGAGAACGTCGGCTTCAAGGGTAACAGCGTTGTTCTCGACGACGTTATATCCGGTGATAAAACAAATTTTTACGCTGTGCCGATGAAGCTTTCCGTCGCGGTCGCAGACGGGCCGCTGATAGGCGAGTTCATGGATAAGAAGGCTGTCATTAAACTGGCTGTGGGCGCCGAGAAACCAGAAGTGGTTCAGGGCGCTGAGCCGGTTAAAGCGTTTGTCATGGGTACGCTGATCAAGGCGGCTCCCGGTGATGCGCCAGCGACAGATGTATTTGTAGCTTCTAAAGTCATCGCTCCCTGGAATGAAAATTGATCGTATACTGACAGCACGCTTAGATCTCAAAATATAAACGCGCAATGGCAGCAGTCATAAATAATATGATTGAGGCGTAGGATAAGGCGTTGATCTGCCGGTAGGTTGGGTGGTATCCGGATATCCGGTGAACCATCTGTCCAATAAATGTGTTTTCCGGGTGCTGATCCTTCGAGCTGAATCCATGTCTTAGACGACGCTCCCATGCCGTCATCACGCATTGATTGTCGTTGAGCAGCCACTGAACCAAAATAAGAATGAGTAGCGCGATATAAGATCTCAGCCACGCTGGGTCAGGAATAAGCCATCCAAAAACGGCTGTGGATATAATCCCAACATGCAGCAACCGGGTGAGATCCGCGAATTTCGTCCTCATATCGGCATCCTCCCGCCGTAAGCCCCTCGAATCCAAGACACTAAAGTTTTAATGGCTCCGTGAAAGCCTAACCATTACCGAATATTATGCCATACAAAACGGAAAGCTTAAGTTTTCCGGGGAGCCTGCCGATAGGTTTCTCGCTTTTTCAGTCTATCTTATTTTTAGGTCCATTTCTTTTTGGAGGACGGCTTCCATGGGTAACATGCGCAAAAACGTTATTATAGCGGCCTTGCTCGCGTTGGCGGGAATTTCCGTTCAACCGACTGCGGTGTTCGCCGGGAAAATCACGCCAATTCCCGCCCCGCCACCGCCACCACCACCACCAAGACCGTCGCCAGTACCGGTGCCACCACCGGCTCCACCACCGGCTCCACCACCGGCTCCAGTACCGCCACCTCCACCAGCACCTCCCAGGACTGGCGAGATGGAGTTCACGATTACGCCGTTCGCCAATATGGAACACGGAATGCATGTGTTTGAGCCTGGATACCGTGCCGTATGTTCGGACGGTCAGGGTGTTGTATCTACCGCTAAGCTTTCAATCGACGCTGCCATTAACGGCGAGTCAACAGATGGTAAGGGCGCATATCAGGGCCTGATTGTGCGTCCTGAGGCTCAGTATATCCGCCCAGGCGCGACGTCTGGCAACTGTGAGTTATCAATATGCATGGATGACAATGTTGATCAGCCACAAGCCAAAGCCAATTGTCGAGAGGTCAGCAGCGCCGTTGAGGGTGACTCAGAGCGCGCACTTTCCTACCACGGTCAGGCGAATTATCAGGTTAATGGTTCCAAGGTCAGTGTGCAGTCTGGCGCACCTGGACTTTCAGCGTGGCACCCCGCTTACTCCTTCGCGGCTCCCGCTAAAGCGTTTAAAGACTTTCAGTCGCCACTTGTTCTTGATCTTAACGGTGACGCAAAACTCGCTCTGACCGATGTCTGGGATGAGTCGAACAATAAGAAGAATCTCGTGCGCTTTGATATGGCTCTTGAGGGCCGTGCCTTCGTGACGGGATGGGTCAAGGGATCCGACGGGTTTCTCGCTTATGATCGTAACGGTAATGGCAAAATTGACGATGCGTCGGAGCTCTTTGGCGAATATACGAGCGCTGACGTGCTTGGACCAAAGACCTTCAAGAATGGTTTTGATGCGCTCGCTGTTTTTGACATGAATCATGATGGTGTGATTGACGCGAAAGATAAAGATTTCGATAAACTCGTTGTATGGACGGATCTGAATCAAAACGGCGTTACGGATAAGGGTGAGTTAAAATCATTGGCGTCACTTGATATCGCGTCAATAAATCTGTCGCACAAGGATCTTAAGGACGCCAAAGGCGCATACCCGGTGAACGCGGGTAATGAGGTGCGTTTAAGCGGGGTATTTACGAAAACTGACGGCAAGACGTATCAGATCGCTGATGTCTGGTTCAAACAACGCCGCAGCGCGGATCAGGCTACAGCGATGGTTCGCTGGCTCATGACACCGCCAACCAGTAAGTAACCGGAGGACGCAACAATGAAAATGTCAAAAAGCATCCATAATAAGTTACTTCTCGGCGCGACAATTATCGGCGCGGGAATGTTCTCACTGTCCTGCCAGAAAAAATTGGCAGGTAAGCGCGGATCCTCCTCTCTCGCGAGTCTTAACACCACGGTAAAGGGTGAGATCGCTGAAGGTTCTGATCCGGCGAGACTTTGCTCATATATCAAAGACAAGGGGTATTTCCCGAGTAACAGCTATGCAGCAAACACCAAAGTTTTGTTCTCATCGTCTTACGAGGTGGTTGATAACAGCGCGGGTCAGGGTTATGGAGTTATCGGTTCTGATGGGTATTTTGAACAGCAGGGTAACACCACTACACAGCTGCTTCTTTGTCCCGGCGCGCCGAAGAATGGCCAGGGACGATGCCTGTGGAAGTTCAATGGTAGTGATGGCTACGCGCAGCTCGCTTACGATGTCGTCTGCAACAAACGCTCTCGGAACGGCGGCCAGGTTCACCCAGGCTATACCCGGCAGTCCGCCAAGCTCGTAAGCTACGTCGGCAACACGGCCGGTCAGTCCGTGAGCGGTGGGGACGCGGTTGAGGTTGTGATGGAAGGGCGTGACTCAAAAGCCCGTATTGTTTTCGCCAAGGGCACTGGTCTTGTGGCCACTTTGTTTCAGGAATCCCTGCAGCCAGCGGGTACCTCTGAGGTATTCATTGGAGCCGGTGGCTCATTCTCAGGTGGCGGCGATAACCAGGGTAGTCAGAATAACGGTTTCGGCAGCGGTCAGAACGGCAGTCAAAACGGGAGTCAAAACGGCAATTCCGGAGGGTCTCAAAATAACGGCTCAGGTTCCGGTCCGGATTCTGGCTCCGGCCAGGATTTTGAAAGTGACGGGAACGCGGATTCAAATTACTTGAAAATGAAGTGAGGGAGTCATAGCGAATGCGTGTTTGGTTAAATAAATCACAGATTTTCGCGATGGGCTTGGTCATGGTTTCATGCGCTCCGCAGAAGTTCGCTGGCGGAGGCACGAGAGGGGCAGCGCTGAAGAAAAATCCGCCGCCGGAGCCGGTACATTGTACCGAGGCTCAACTGACTTCGGTTTTCACGTCGCAGACGTATGTGGATCAAAGGAGCGCGAATGACTTCGTCGCGGTGACCTTGAAATTCACTCCCTGCGCCTATCAGAAGACTGTGACATCGCTTCCCGTGACGTTTGACATCGACGCGGACATGAATTTCGGGACATCAACATCCAGACAGATCGCGTACCAGATGTCAGTGCCGGGCGCTTCACCCGTTTCCGGGCAAATGACATTTACTATGGGGTCTGACCTTTTTGGCAACACCGGTGATGATTACGGTCATTTCGAGTCCAGCTCACCGCTGATGGTCAGTCCGCAATTGGCGTCGGTGGATCTGAAGCTAATTCTTAATAACGTAAAAATTGTCGGTGTTCGCGACGGCTCACCGGCGACAGGAGTGTTTAAAGTTCCACTCCACGTCAAAGTCGGTGAGGCGCCGGCGATCACGACGCAGATTTCCTTCAGCCCGCGCTGATATTTTTAATTGCCGTCGTTGGCCTGTGGAGGTTCTTATGATTCGTCTCAGGGACGTTGGGTTTTGCACCGTTTTTACTTTAACATTTACCTTCGCCCTCGCGTCTTGCGTAAAAGGCACCAAGCAAGCCAGCCGCGTCAAGATTGACAATGGAGTTTTTGTGCTTGAGTCTGGGACTTATATCCTACATTCCGCGGTCTAACCGTGTAAATTTTTGCCTGCAAGTATACGTATAGATTGCCATTTTTTATTTCTCACGCCTTCCAAGGTGCATTTTTTAGCGACTTTGTTAGCAATTTGTCGATCTGCATCT
>CANILH010000023.1 GCA_947468665.1 Oligoflexales bacterium
CCCCTTATGAGCTCAAGGCTGACAACTTAAAACTTTTTTGGGAGATTTTGCCAAGCGCGTGGAAAAAAATGAAGTCCGACGCCGAGCGCAACTACAAAGGGTACATGGCCCGCTGCGGGCATCTCCTCACGAAAAAATCAGCGGCGTAACGCGAAAGGTACACTCTGGTGAGGCCATCAAGACACATCAGCATTGGCGAAAGTCCTGACTTCGTGATGAGGCGCGGAGAGATGGAGCTGAATCATCAGGCGGTGCTGAAGGTTTATCTTTTCGATAGCGGCATCCCAACGCTCAAGGATTCTAAGGCGCCTTTTGACAGGAGTCTGGCCGTTGTTGTTGAGGATCTGCGGCAGAACTTGGAGGCCTACGGATGGACTGCGGAAAGTTATATCTCACGCATGGAAGATACGCCGTTTATGATGATAGTCCAGATCGGCAGGTACATGCTTCGTGTTGTCTATAAGTTAGAGGCTAAATTAACAGCGGAACAGCGCGACGAGCTAACTCGCGAATTTAACAAATCATTCGATGAAAATTTTACGAAAAACACACGCCCGAACTCTCCGGGCTCTAAATAAACAGCAATGCCAACCGAGGGCCTGACCAAAGGAGTTCATATGATCAAAGTTTCTCAAAAAAAGTCGAAAGATTTTTCCTGGACGTTTGAGCAGTTCAGGAAACGGAAAATTTCCGAGCCCTATGATTACCTGATGATCGGCGCCTCGTACGAACTCGACACTCCAGACAGGTCTACCACCTTCCTGCTTCTTTTTGGTGGCTTTGACGAGAATACGTTTCACACGACGTTCTACGGATTGGAGGCGCCAATAACCTGCCCCATGCGGCAGGCGTTCGAGCGTGGTGAAATAAGCTGGGAGGATTTTTGGACCCGCGAGGGAGAGATATATAGATTTCTTGTCCCATTTAACCCGGGACCTCTGAGGATAGACATCATTCCGACGTCTCAAATGAATCAAACAGCAAGAGCCGCGTTCCATTACGGGATAAGATCTCCCTATGACATCAAGCACGACCAATTAAAAATTAGCTGGGAAATCTTGCCAGACGTGTGGAAAAATAAAAAATCCGCAGCCGAACGAAGCTACAAATCATATCTTGCGCGCTGCGGGCACCGCCTCACGAAAAAATCAGCGGCGTAGCGCGAAAAGTGGTTCCGACCAGACTTGAACTGGTACGGAGGTCATCAAGCGGATTCCTCGCGTCATAGGTCCCCCCGTGGCTTTTCCCGGCAGTCAACCTGCGCCGGAGCCTTAAAGGGCAAAATCACTTAAAGGTGCTGAATCACTCCAGCCCGGCGGTGACGGCGGAGCATTACGCGCACTTTGACGACGCAAGCCAGCGGGAGGCATTAAACCGCCATGCGGCGAAGGTAATCGCTCTCCAGAAATGGTAATAATTTTGGGCAATTATAAATTTACATAAGTTTATGTAAAAAATTGCCGATAAGTATATTATAAGGGGGCGGGGATAAAACGTCGGGACTTAGAAAATGAACTTAAAAAGCTAGGCTGGCGTTTGCTCAGAAACGGCGGAAATCACGACGTATGGACAAACGGGAAGGAACAAGAATACGTACCTCGTCATAACGAGATAAACGAATTAACAGCTAAGAAGATTTTAAAAAAAGCAAAGGATAGCCAATGCAAGTCTTAGGAAAAATTTGGAAGGACGGAAAGTTTTGGGTTATTGATTGCCCAACCATTGACGCGTCAACTCAGGGTTTCACAAAAAAAGAGGCCCTATCCATGATGGTGGACTTAGTTCAAACCATGGTTAATGATCCGGATTGTGAGATTGAAATTTCATCCGTCGGCAATGTGTTTTCAATGAGTTTCAAAAACGTCGTCCCTATTCTTTCACTCATGGTGAAGCGTCTACGAAAAAAATCAAAAAGAACTCTTCTGGAAACCGCCAAGGAAATGGGGATAAAAAACCATAACTCAGTTTATCAATACGAAACTGGCAAACATGCGCCAGGATTTGAAAAGTTAGATCAATTGCTGTCCGCCATGGGATATGAATTGGTTGTTTCAATCAAGGCTGAAAAAAGAAAAGTCGGCTAATCAGCGTACCAGCGTCATCCTTCCAAACGAGGAACGGTTTTTTAAACCCCTCGGTGAGAATTTCTTTTTTGAGCTTCTCGAAGTTTTCTAGGCTGAGGTCTTTGAGGTCACGCTGGAAATGTGTGAGCTTTGAAATGTCTACCGTGTCGGCGGCAGTACACCGAACGCGAATGGCGAGCGTCATCCTGGCCTCCTTCGCCGCCGTCCTGGCAGCTGGGAATATGATGCTTTGCGCGCTGTTACGCCGTCAATGTAATTTCAAGAAAAGAAAGTGGTCCCGACCAGACTTGAACTGGTACAGCTTTTGGCCGGGGGATTTTAAATCCCCTGTGTCTACCGATTCCACCACGGGACCGAAGGCAATGTTGTATAGTAATTCATATGGAATTGTCAAAAGACAGCTTGGAAATATCGGCCGCGGCGGCTCACATTGATGCTCCGCGGGCGTTGAACGTGGTTGTGCATTATGATTCAGCCTGTTCTTTATGCACCACGCTGGCGGGTTTTATGGGTCAGCGCGTTCCGAAGGAGCAAATGACCTTTGAGCCGAGCGAGACGCCACGTCCTGAGCAGTTGACGATTGAGATGATGATAGAGGGTCAAAAGGCGGAATTATCCGGAAAAGAAGCGTGGCTCTGGCTTACCGAACACCATCCCTCACTGCGGGAGGTGCACTGGCTTGCTCAAAAACTCGGCATCACCGAGGTTGCCGCCGGCGCGATGATGCGCGGCGCTGACGTGCTCCGGAGATTTTGCTTCCGTTGTCGCTGAACGGATCGCCATCTCACCGCCTAAGGCCTCTGCAAGGTTTTTCAGCATGCCGGGTTGGTATTTCAGAAGTTCGGCGGTCTCGCCGTCTGCCAGCATCCCGCAGCCTTTCATGACCCAGCCCGGAGCGTCCTGGGCCCAGGTTAACTCAAAGCTCGTTCCGCCGGACATGTTGATGAGTGTGTCGGGCTCTTCGCGGCGAAATATTGGATACCAAACCATCCAGCGACCACCCAAAGTCTTCGCCTTGGTGACCGCGTTCATGACCTTGTCCCAGTCGTCGGCGGAGCCGTCACTACTGCGGTAGGGAGGGTCAATCAGCACAAAATCGGCCTGCTCCATGCGGTGCAGGGCGTCATAGCCGCTTTTGGGCTCAAGCCGAACCCATGTAGAGAGCTGTCCTTTGCGGATCGCGCTGCCGGCCATTTTTAAGGTGTCGGCGTTGATCTCGTGGACGGACAGATTGAAGTTCATGTGGCCAATATTTCTCAAAAACTCGGCTGCCAGCACCCAGGAGCCTTTGTAGAGAAAATTCTCGATCATGGCCGGGAGTGCCAGGGCGAAGTAGGGGTGATCGATCAATTTAGCTGTACCGTTCATAAAACGACCGATGCCGCGCTTCCAGTCGCCGTTCTCGCCAAGGCGTGAGTAGCCGGGACCGGCGTGGGTCTCGACGTAATGAAAGGCTTTGTGTCTGAGGGGTGCAAGGTGTCTGAGGACTTCAATCAGGAGGACATGCTTCCAGACATCACCGTTATTGCCGGCGTAGCGGCAATGGTTGTAGGGACGCTTGGAAACGTTCTGCTGCATCGTATTTACGAAACCTTTACAAAGTTTGGAGGGCAGGATTTAGCACAGGACGAGGGGCATCTCAAGGCGCAAAAATGGGTCTTTTATAGGCATAATTAACCCATTGGTTTTAGGGTGTTAGGGGGTCACAATAATAAATGAAGCCATTAGGAGGTGCCTGGTGAAATTAGCGATTTTGAGTCAGGACGCGGGACTGTATTCAACCTCAAGACTGAAAACCGCCGCTGAGGAGCGGGGCTATCAGGTCAAGGTTGTTGACTACATGCGTTGTTACATTAACGTTTCTTCAGACAGCCCTTGTGTGATGTACGCTGGGAAGCGTCTTGAGGATTATGACGCCATTATCCCTAGGATCGGCGCGTCCAATACTTTTTACGGCACAGCGATTGTCCGTCAGTTTGAGCTAATGAATGTATTGAGCGCCAATGGTTCTCAGGCGATCTCACGGTCACGGGATAAACTTCGCTGCATGCAGATTCTCGCTAAGGAGAAAGTGGGCCTCCCCATCACGGGATTCGCGCACAGTACGCAGGACACCGATGGACTGCTCAACATGGTGGGCGGAGCTCCTGCTGTCATTAAACTTATCGAGGGAACCCAGGGTATCGGTGTGGTGCTCGCCGAGACGCACACGTCGGCAAAATCCATGATTGAGGCGTTTCGTGGGCTTTCCGCCCATATTCTCGTGCAGGAATTTATCAAAGAAGCCCAGGGCGAGGACATCAGGGCATTTGTTGTGGGTGATAAAGTTGTGGCCGCGATGAGACGTAAGGCTGCGAAAGGCGAGTTTCGCGCCAACATTCATCGGGGCGGAAAATCAGAAAAAATTGATTTGACAGACGCGGAAACAGAGACAGCACTGCTGGCAAGTCGGGCCGTCGGTCTCAATGTCGCAGGCGTCGATATGCTAAGGTCTAACACAGGACCAAAGGTTCTTGAGATAAATTCATCGCCAGGTCTTCAGGGAATTGAAGGAGCGACTGGAATTAACATCGCCGGTCTGATCATGGAGTATCTGGAAAAGGCTATGACTGTTGGGCGGAATTTTAACGGTTGAGTTTTTCCCTGGGGGGATTTTACGCCACATGAACCGTACCCGTTCACACAAACCTGACGACGATCTCATCATTGGTGGGATTGAGATCAGTCGTGGTGACCAGTTGAGAGTCGAGATTCCCATCACAATGCTCGCGACCCAGGGCGCCCTCACCATGCCGGTCGAGGTGATCGCCGGCGACGAGCACGGTCCCATACTCGTCGTGACCAGCACCATTCACGGGGATGAACTAAACGGGATTGAGGTCATCAGGCAGCTGATTCCGTTACTTTCCCCGCAGTCGTTATCCGGCACATTTATCGCGATCCCGATTGTTAATGTGCCGGCGTTTATGACCCAAAGCAGGTATTTGCCCGATCGCCGTGATCTTAACCGGTCATTTCCTGGCTCAAAAAGCGGGAGTCAGGCATCCCGCATCGCGCACACTGTCATGGAACAAGTCATCAGTCAGTGCACCCATCTGATTGATATTCACTCGGCGAGCGCGCATCGCAGTAATGCGCCGCAGGTGCGGGCAAGCTTAAACAAGACAGCTGCCGCCGCGTGCGCGAAGGCGTTTGGCGCGCCGTTTATTATTCATTCTGCGGAGAGGGACGGGTCGCTCAGGATGGCGGCCACCAATCTCGGTATTCCGAGTATTGCTTATGAGGCCGGTGACGCAGGGCGTTTTGACCGCGACGCCATCGATACAGGTCTGATCGGGGTCCTTGGTGTCATGCATCATCTGGACATGATTTCTGCCAGGGACATTCACGTCAAAAAAATCAAACGCGTCAAACACGAAGGATCGAGAACCTTTGAGTCCTCCAAGTGGATTCGCGCCACCAAGGGCGGACTATTTCGCTCCCATGTGACTCCGGGGCAGGATATTGAGCACGAAGAGTTCATTGGGTTCATCGCGGACGCGTTCGGCGAGGGTATGACAATCATTCGTTCGCCCCTTGCCGGGGTGGTCATCGGCCTGACCAGAAACCCAGTCGTCGGCCACGGGGACGCGTTGGTTCATATAGCGTACTGAGCAGAACTATTCGGACTTTTTGCCTGACATAGATTTAGCGAAGCCAGTGTGATGATACTCGTGGGCCATGGAGCCTATTATAGCGACAACTATATATTTGGTGTTGCTGAGGCAATTTACCTATAAATGCAATCATTTTATTACGATTGTGTTACAATTTGCTTTCAAGAAATTTGAGATTTTAGGGAGTTCCGCATGACACGACCGATCGTTTATGTCCTCGATGATGAAGTCGATATGGTCGACTTGGTTGAGTTTTTTTTGAAAGATCAGAATGTTGAGTTACGAAAATTTACACGTCCAGACGATTTCTTGGCCGACTTCGACGGCACTCCTGAAGGGTGTCTGGTTCTGGATATTCAAATGCCAGGACTTAACGGCGTCCAGGTGCTGGAGCGAATTAGTGGATGGCTGCCGGTGTTCCCTGTTGTATTTATTTCCGGTCACGCGAACGTGCCGATCGCAGTGACTTTGATGCAGCAAGGCGCGTTTGATTTGATTCAAAAACCATTCGATCGTGAAGAGTTGATTACGAAGACGAGGCGAGCGCTGGATTGGTCGAAAGACATTCGCGTAAAGTACAAGGAGTCCGCTGAAGTATGGTCCGGTATGCAGACGCTGACTCAACGGGAGTGCGAGGTTATGGATTTGCTTCTCGCTGGAATGTCCAGTCGTGAGATCGCGGGGAAGCTTGATATCAGTCGTTTCACGGTCGATCATCACCGTGCTCATATTTTGGATAAATTAAAGAGCCCATCACTGAGTGGTCTTACCAGCGTGGTCTCCCGCGCCAAATCAATATTTGAGAGTGGAAGCAACCTTGTTCGCCTTGGCAAGACGCCTTGATCAGGCCATCGCTACGCCGATAATTACGAGCGCCGCGAATAAGTAACCCTGGACGGAGAATAACTCCCCCCACATTACCGCTGCGATCGCCACGGATACGACAGGTTCGACCATGGTCATGATGGCAGCCCTACTTGTTTCAACAAGCTTGAGGCCGGCGCCGTAGAGCAGATAGGGGAGATAGGTGCATACCAAACCCATCAGCAGACTTGCGGTTATGGTCTCTGCTTTGAGACTCACAAGATGGCTGACCGTTTCTGAAACTGACGAGGGACTTGTTATCAAAATAACCGACAAAATCGCGAGTGACGCCACGGGAAACGCGATCATGTAAACCACAACTGGGTGGGTGTGACGAAAAAAAACTTTTCCAGAAATATAAAAGCTCGCGTAACTCAGTCCGGACAAAAGTCCCCACACCAGGGCGGGCGCGGAAAAGTCCGCGTTCCCACCCCAAAGACAAATTCCCAAAACACCCGAGAATGCCAGTGAAAGTGACAGACGTTGCTTCAGCGGGATTGATTCTTTAAAAAACAGAACACCAGCGATGTTCACCCAGATGGGAGCACTGTAAAGAAGAACTGACGCAAGCGCGGCGCCGCCGTAGCTGACCGCGTAGACAAAACTTCCCTCAAGAAGGGCGACGCCAAATAGCCCGAATAAAACAATGGCCGTGATTTGTTTCAGGCTGCAGGGTAGGGGGTGGCGATTGAACAGCCAATGAATGAAAAACGCGAGACCAGCGAAGGATCCTCTCCAAAACGCCGTTTCCAGAGGCAGCATGCCGCCAGCGAAAATAAGTTTACTCAAGGGGCCGATGAGTCCCCATAAAGCGGCCGCGGAAAAAAGTAAAATGGGACCCATGAAATCGATTCCCTGTGGGCTTGCTTTTGTTGGTTTTGATTTTAGCGGTTACTGCGGCCAAGTACCCGTTTACCCAGGGAATAGACGGGACGCACGTTTGATTTTTGCAGCAAGACGAGTTTGTCGATGGTTTTTTTGGAGGTGGTGATTTGATCGGTAAAAATAATCCATTTGGCGTCAGGGAGGCAAGGCGGCGTGGTGGTTGAGCCGGTATAGGTCCAGTAGGTTCGCTTCGCTGGCAGCAGGCCCCCCCAGTTAACACGCTCTATGTCTTTAACCTCACCCTCCATGCGGGGCAGGTCAGTGGTAAGGTAGTTGATGAGCTCTGAAGGCTTGCCTGGCGTTACAAGAAAGGACAATAAGATTATTTTGCCTGTCACGGCGACATGCTCCAGCTGAATCTCCATCTCCCATGGCAGGGAGTTAACTCGGTGCTCGGATGGTGTTCTGAACATCACGTGGTGAAGGTCATAACGCTCGCCGTCCCATTCCATATAGCTGCCGTGATCAACTTCGCCCTGGACCGTCTCGTGGAGAAGTGTCATGTGCGTGATGCCGTGGGTATAATAGAACTTGAGAGATTTCAGACTTTCGTCCAATTTCGCTCCGCTGATATCGATGGGGGATTGTCCTGTCTTTGCCCCGCAGGCCGCCCATTTTGTATTCAGGCCATTCCAATACCACGGAGCGAGATTACCCGTGTAACCCCAGTGTTCAAGGGGCTCGTTTTGTAATTCGTGGTCTGTCACATGTTGGGTGGATGCTTCGGACTTAGAGGAGGTTTGGCTCTCATGTTCCGCGGGAGTGTCGTTGCGGAGGTTTTTTAGGTCATGCTGGGCCGCGGCGGCGCGCTGCTCATCGGCCTCGATCGCGCGATTTGCCATATATTTGCCAGCGTACCAGACCCCGGTAAAAATCAAGCCGGAAATCGCCGCGCCACTAATCCACGCGGTGATTTGGTCAAAACCTGTAATTTTCATGCCCATGGGCACTGCCTCACGTCGTTCGCTCAAAGGTTGGGTGAAGTTACTGCGGGGAGCGATTGGTACCAGTCTAATTTTCCTGCGCAATGCGGTCAGATGTCAACCAATAACCATTCTTTCTTTGGGAAATATTGTTTGGGATTGGTTATGCTATAATGCGCCGATAAGGTTTTTAGGATGGTGCTGAGGGGAATATCAAAATGGCAGACGCATTTCGAGTTTTGTTGGTGGACGATGAGCCTGAGATTGTCGAATACCTGAAAGTTGTTTTGGAGGGTCACGGTTTTGATTGTCTTGGAGTCAGAACTCCTGAGGAAGGCGTCGCCGCTGCGAATAAAGAAGCCTTCATGGCCATTGTTTCTGACATGAAAATGCCAAAGATGACCGGTCTTCAGATGATCGCCAAAATCAAGACCAGTACTCATAACGCGAGTACTCCGGTAATCATGCTCTCTGGGCATTTGACTGATGATATGATGGCTGGTCTTGAGAAGTTGGGCATCATCAATGTTATGAGTAAGCCACCGGACATTGATATTCTGGTGCGGATTATACAAAAGACTTCCAAACACAAGACCAAAAAAACGGGCAAGATATATAATCCCGCAATCGTCAAATTGTTTCATGATGCCTTCGTTGGCACCGTAAAAGGCCATCTTGCTGAAAAGGTTATAGTTACAGCCTCTGAGGTCAATGAGTCCGCGCTGACGAATATTGAGTGCTGCGGTATGATTACGCTTTTGGGGCGACGTATGAGTGGTGTGTTGACTGTCTCATATGAGATTGGCTTTACCGCTGAATTCGCCAGGATTATGCTGGCCCGGGAAGTCGCTGCTCAGGAGCTGGAGATTTTCGAGACCTGCGCCGGTGAGATGGCGGAGCAGGTGGTACAGACATTTATACCAGGGCTCAAAGCACTTGGCCTTTACATTGAGCCCACCGCCCCACTTATCGTGCCTGGTCGTTATGCGGGGATTCCGCTGGCGGGAACTCAGCCACGGATTGTCGCGACAGCGACTTTGAATGGCAAAAATTGCTATCTTGAGTACGCGTTGGTGGATCTTGCGTCGGATTTCGCCGGCCAGGCGGACTCATCCGACGTTAAAATCATCCAGGATAGTTGATTGCTACGAGCATGCCATCTGCTAGGGTGGCGATGTATGAGAACACGCGGTTATCATTCAGGACCCGGGCGTTAAAGTTTCGTACGGCGGCGACATGCCCGGCTGCGTCAGCGGACTTGTCCAGGATCTCGCCTCGTGCCAGCGCGTTATCAAAAATAATCAAGCCGCCCGGTCGCGAGAGCCGCATAGCCGCGTCCCAGTAAATATCAAAATGCCTTTTGTCGGCATCGACAAATATCATATCAAAAGACTGAGGCGCGTGAGTTCTCTCAATGTCAGGCAACACCACGGGAGCCTCCCCGGTGACCACATCGACCAAATGCCCGACGCCGGCTTCTGTCATGTGTATTCGCGTGACAGCTGCAAATTTTGGATTGTGCTCAACTGTGATAAGTTTCCCATCCGGGGGCAAAGCAGCTGCTATGGCCAGGGTACTGTGGCCATAGAAAGAGCCCAATTCAAGGATTTTACGGGCTCTCATGGTGAGAACTTGGGTGTACAGAAACGCCGCCTGGTCGCGGGTCGTAAGCATGAAATTCCATTTGTGCTCCATACTTCGCGCACGGATGGTGGCCAGAAACGGATGGGGGTCTTTGGCGTTGTCATCGATATACGAACGCAACTGGCCGGTTGCCAGTTGTGATTTAATCTGTCCGCGTGTGTCGTTCATAGTGGGGATCAGCCGAAGCGACCCATGATGTAATCCTCGGTGAGCCGCTGTTTCGGGGCGTTGAATATTTGTTTGGTATTGGAGTACTCGACCATCTCGCCCTGGAACATGAACGCGGTGTTTTCAGATACCCGGGCAGCCTGTTGCATGTTGTGGGTTACGATCAGTATTGTGTAGCGGTCACGGAGATCTGTCATCAGATCCTCGATACGCGCTGTAGACGCCGGATCAAGAGCCGAGCATGGCTCGTCCATGAGGATCACATCGGGGTCCATGGCGATGGCGCGTGCTATGCAAAGCCGCTGCTGCTGACCGCCGGAGAGAGCGAGCCCTGAGGAGTTTAGTTTGTCTTTGACCTCATCCCAAAGCGCGGCGCGGCGGAGCGAACTCTCGACCAGTTGATCGTAATCACCGGTAAAGCCGTTGATAGACGGCCCCCATGTGATGTTTTTGGCGATGCTGGACGGGAATGGATTTGGCTTTTGGAAAACCATGCCGACCCGCCTGCGGATATAGACCGGGTCAACTTTTTCAGAATACACGTTGAGGTCGCGGTAGTTGATCTCGCCACTGACAAGGCGAAAGCTCGGCACGAAGTCATTCATGCGGTTGAAGGTTCTGAGAAGCGTGCTTTTCCCGCATCCGGATGGGCCGATCAGGGCCGTGACAGTTCTCGGACCCACAGCCAAAGATACGTTTTTGACGATGTTTTTGTCACCGTATGCCAAAGTAAGGTTTTTTGCCGCGATCACTATGTCCATTTACCACCTGTTCCTGTTCTCGAGCCGCGCGCGGATCAATATAGCTACGCCGTTGGTCACCAGCACTAAGGCCACAAGCACGATGATGGCTGCGGCCGCGATGGCCTGGAATTCCTCCTGAGGACGACCAGCCCAATTAAATATCTGAATCGGAAGCGTCGTGAAAGAATCAAAAAGCGAGTTTGGCAGAAAGGCGATGTATGTGACACCTCCAACCATGATCAAAGGAGCGGCCTCGCCCATGGCTCTGCTGACAGCGAGAATAATCCCAGTCAGGATTCCTGGGGATGCCGCTGGTATGACGTGATGCCAGGTGGTTTGCCATTTGGTGGCCCCGAGCGCGAGGGCCGCGAGTCTGATGCTGGGGGGGACGGTTCGCAGGGCCTCCCGGCTGGAGATGATAATAATTGGTAGAATCATCATTGCCAGGGTACACGCGGCAGCCATAATGCTGCGGCCAAAACCGAGCAGCCGGACAAACACGGCGAGTCCAAGCATTCCGTAAACCAGTGACGGAACCCCGGAGAGATTACTGATGTTGAGCTCGATGAATTGACTGAGTTTGTTTTTTGGTGATAGTTCCTCAAGGTAAATTGCGGCGCCAACACCAAGCATTACAGCGAATACAACAGTTAGTAAGATGATCGTGGCGCTGCCGACCAAAGCGCTCAAAATTCCAGCCCGCGCAGCCACCCGGCTGGGGAAACTAGTCATAAAATTCCAGTTGAGCCAGGCCCAGCCTTGGGCGCTGATACGCCAGACCAGGGTGGCGAGAATCGCCATCGCGAAAAACGTCGCCAGCAAGATTACCGCTTTAAAAATGGCCGCTTCCACCCGTCTGCGGGCGAGATTATCCTTGAACGAGGTCTCCAGTTCGGCCTCATGGATCGTTGTGCCACTTATATTTTCGGGGGTTGTTGACATAGTATTGCCCTCACTCCCACTGCCGCGCGAAGCGGCGGACGATAAACTGACTTAGAAGATTTAAAATCAGCGTCATTACGAAAAGTGCCGCGGCGACCGCGAAAATTGACTGGTACTCAATGGTGCCGTGCGGCACGTCACCCATGGCGACCTGCACAATATAACCAGTCATGGTCTGCATGCTGATGAGTGGATTAAGTGACATGTTTGGCGTGCTTCCCGCGGCCAAGGCGACAGCCATGGTCTCCCCGATAGCCCGTGAGAATCCAAGGATAAAGCTTGCCATGATGGCGCTCATGGACGCCGGGATCAGAATTCCGATGGATACTTCTGCTTTGGTGGCGGCCAACGCGAAGCCGCCCTCACGCAAGGTCCTCGGCGCGGCGCGAATCGCGTCATCACAAAGGGATGTGATCATCGGAAGCACCATGAAGCCAAGAACGATAGCGGCACTCGCGGCGTTAAAGACCTCAGTAGACGGGAATATTGCCTGGAGAAAAGGCGTCACCGTGGTCACGGCAAAATAGCCAAAGACAACTGAGGGAATGCCGGCAAGCAGCTCTATCGTTGGTTTTATAAATCGGCGTGTGGTCGGGGACGCGTATTCAGCAAGGTAGATCGCGCTTCCGAGGCCGATCGGTACCGCGATCAGCGAAGCCCCCAGCGAGACGACAAGAGTTCCTGTGATGAGTGGTAAAACACCAAATGAGCGGGGGTCAATAAGTGGCGACCAATTTGTTCCTGTAAGAAAATTCCAGACAGGAACCACGGCGAAGAAGGCGCTTGATTCAAGGACTAAAATGGCGACGATCGCGATGGTTGTCGCAACCGATATCCAGGCGCAAATCTGCAGCCAGCGTACAACTGCCAGCTCATGCCAGCGGATTTTGAGGCGCGCGTCACCTGTTCGGGTGATGGCACTCATGTCAGAGTTCGCGATTGCGGTGGTTGTTGACAAATTCAAGGTCCCAGAAGAGCCGGATCACGGCGATTTATTTGAACGGACGGGGGGGCGGGAAGCTCAGCCCTTCTTAGGCCCTTTCTGTGCCGCGCTGCCGGTTACGCCTTTGGCGAAACGGTCGGTCGCTGCTTTATAAGCGTCGTCTTTGACAGGAAGATATCCCGCCTCACGGGAAAGGGCCTTGGCGTTTTTGAGGTAAAACTTAATAAATGAGTCCACCTGAGGCTTCTTAGCGGAGGTGGCGTTGACGTAAATGTAAAGCTGGCGGGACAAAGGGTACGCGCCGCTCGCGACGTTGGCGTCAGTTGGCTCGACAGGTCCTTTGCCGCCGTCAATGGGCAGGGCTTTGACTTTGGTTTTGTTGGCCATGTAGTAGCCATGACCGAAGTAGCCCATGCCGAAGACGCTCGCGGCAACGCCTTTTAGCAGCACGTTATCGTCCTCAGACGCTGTGAAATCTGTACGTGACGCCTTAGCTTTGCCGTTAATTTCCTCGGTGAAGTAGTCAAAGGTGCCACTGTCGGGGCCGGGGCCGAATAACGAGATTTTCTCCTTGGGCCATGACGGGTTGACATCAGACCAGAGTTTTACCGTGGAGGCGGGCTCCCAGATCTTCTTGAGTTGGTCTTTCGTTGCGAAGGTTATGAATTTATTGGATGGGTGAACCACGACGGATAGCCCGTCGAGGGCGATTCCGAGCTCAATGAATTCGATGCCTTTTTTTTTGCAGTCGTCTATTTCTGAGGATTTGATGGGACGTGACGCGTCGTTAACATCAATCTCACCTGCACAGAATTTTTTGAAGCCGCCGCCTGTTCCGGATGTACCCACAGTCACTCGTACCGACTTCTCGACAGCGCCGAACTCCTCGGCCACGGCCTCACTGATAGGGAAAACCGTGCTGGAGCCATCAAGGCGAACTTCACCGGAGAGTGGCGCGGCAAAAGAACGGACGGAGAATAGACCTGCAACAACAACTAAGTTCATGATTTTCATGACAAACTCCTGCGCAAATGGGGGGCTTTATCGTTTAACTTAAGCATAGAATCGAACTGACTCACATTATAGATATACAGGCATCACTTAAAGGGTTCGAGGAGTTTTGTGTAAAGATCTCTTAAACGCCCATGAAACCTATTAAATTTAACCGATTTATTCTTGATATTTATCAATTATTAACATAGTTAAACTACTGTCTCTGACATCTATATTTTTAGCAATTTCTGGTTTACCAAACGCTGGAGGGGTCGGATGCTTCAAGGATCATTAACAGGCACTGGTGATGTTTTAATCATTGAGGATGAGGCAGATATCCGGGAATTGATTCAGTTCAATTTGGAACGGGAGGGTTTTAAAACCCGCACCGCAAAAAATGGCGATGAGGGATTGAAATCCGCGTTGGCCAATCCCCCCGGCATGATCTTGATGGATATCATGATGCCGGTTTGCGATGGCATCACCACTCTGAAGAAAATGCGCGAGTCATCAAGTCCCCTCAAAAACACTCCAGTGATCATGCTGTCGGCCAAAGGCGAGGAAAGCGATATTGTCGTGGGCCTTGAGCTTGGAGCCGATGACTATATTTCCAAGCCGTTCAGCCCAAGAGAGGTTGTGGCGCGGATTCGCGCTGTAGCCCGCCGCGTAAGCGCTGAATCAAGATCTGGCGCGACGGTGACAGATGTCGCGACAGCCGCGCCCGGGGCGACCAATCGTCTGAAGGTTGGACCCGTGGAAATGGATCTTGAGAAACACGAGGCCTGGGCTCTGGGCAAATCTCTTGTCCTGACGCTCGCGGAGTTTAATCTCTTGAGGACTCTTATCAGCAAACCAGGTCGGGTTTTCACCCGTGACCAGATTCTTGAGAAGATCGCCGGCACCGATACGTTCGTGATTGACAGGAATGTTGATGTCCACGTTCGCGCGGTCCGCAAAAAGCTCGAGGATGAGGCCGAGTTTATTCAGACAGTTCGCGGAGTAGGGTACAAGTGCAGAGACGTTTGACAAAAAATCCAGTGATGAGCGTTCGCGCGGTTTTTCGCAGCCAGTTTCTGTGGAAGATTTATGGCGCGACGTCCATGACGGTTCTGGCGGCCTTGTTGACCGTCGCAGCTGTTTTTTTGACGCGTTCCCCGGTGCTCGAGGTCGCTCAGGCCTATGAACTCATTGGCTCTCTGGCGGTGGCTACCTTGGCTGGCGCCGTTGTGGCGCTTTGTTTTGGGTATCTGCTGGCCCGTGGAGTGCAAAAATCATTATCTGAGATTACCCGTGTGGCGCAGAGCCTGACATGCGGTGATTTCGGCGCGCGTGTAAAAAAACTCAGTGATGATGAGTTTGGGTTGCTCGGGTTGACGCTAAATCTCCTCGGTGAGGAGATTTCTGAGCGTATGGCGACACTTTCCCAGGAGCGGACACAGCTTGCGGCCCTATTCGCCGGGATGGTTGAGGGTATTGTAGCCATCGGTGATGATGACCGGATTTTGTTTGCCAATAGCGCGGCTGACCGTTTGCTCAGAACCCAGGCGAGTCTTTCCCGTGGTAAACAGATCAATGACGTCCAAGGTCTTGGGCTATTGCTTCCGGTTGTGATCCAATGTCGAACCGAGAAAAAACGTAAACACCTGGAGCTGACTCTTGGTGATGGCGAGAACGTCTCGTCCCTTGAGACTCACGCGTCGCCATTTAAAGGCGAGCAGACAGCGGGGGTGGTCGTTGTACTTCATGATGTCACGGAACTTCGGCGTCTGGAGCGTGTGAGGCGTGATTTCGTCGCGAATGTCAGCCATGAGCTAAAGACTCCTCTTACCAGCATCAAAGGTTATGTTGAGACCTTGCAATCGGGCGCGAAGACGGAGCCTGAGTTGTTAGACAGATTTCTTCAACGCATTGATGTGAACGCCAGCAGACTGGTGGAGCTCGTGCAGGATATTCTCTCGCTTGCCCGTGTTGAGAATCAGGATGGCCGTCTCGGTAAGACCGCCGTGGACCTTACGACCCTTGCCCGCACCTCGGTGATTCATCACGAACATGCGGTCATGACCAAAAATATTTCATTGCAGGTTGATGTTAGTGATCAGGTTGTGGTGCAAGGTGACACTGAGGCGATGCGTCAGGTCATCGATAATCTTTTGACTAACGCGATTAAATATACTCCTGATGGAGGCTCTGTTCGGCTTACTATCGGCCGGGATGGATCACAAGCTGTGCTTCGAGTTCAGGATACCGGAGTTGGTATCCCGACAGAGCATCACGCGAGGATTTTTGAGAGATTTTACCGCGTAGATAAGCATCGCAGCCGCGAAGATGGCGGGACAGGTCTTGGACTTTCGATTGTTAAACACCTTGTTCATTCCATGAACGGTAAAGTCTCTGTTTCAAGCGCTCCTGGGCAAGGCAGTACATTTGTTGTGCAAATGCATCTGCATAGCTAATCAATCTAACTGATTAATATAACTAACCATAACCAGAGCCATAGCGATATAACTACCGAACTATCCGCGGTTTTTTTTCGCGCCTGAAAAACCGCGTGTGATTTTTTGGCCGAATGGCCAAGGTCGGAGTAGAATAGGTCTACTGACGCGAAATCACACTGTCCGCGTTTACTTGTTGGCATGACGCCCTCAAACACATCTCAGGAGAAAGCCATGAATACATCAAAACGATTTTTAATGATCGCCGGCGCGGGACTATCAGCGTTTGTACTTATGGGTAACGGCCGCGAGCGGATGCCGGTTACGGTCATTGCGTCCAACTTTGTCTCAGGCCTGGCGTCTCAGGGAAACTCACTGCTGTTTGAGGAAAATGGCATGTCCATCATGCGTCGTCAGGACGCGGTCGATGGTGACTTCGATCATCTCTATGTTGTCCGTATGCCGGGTAAGTCTACGCCCCCATTTTTCCTGGAGCGACTGGGTGAGGTCATGCATTTTGAGCCTGGGCAGTTCGCGGTGATCCGCGTTGTGGACGAATACAAAGTAGCCCAACTCTCACATCTGATGCACCACGAGGGCATCGCATGCGGAGCGTTGATGCGTCTTGAGGGCGACGAGATGACTCGTGAGATTATGGGCAACGTCGGTGAGCCGTTAGTGCCTGTCACCACCGATATTCAGGCGGTTCGCGACCTGACAAGTCAGGTGTCCCAGGACAAGATTCGCGGGATGATCAAGGAGCTGAGTGATATCACGACGCGCTTTCACTCATCGCCAACAGGCCGCGGGGTACCGGCGGAACTCAAACAAAAGTATGAGGCACTTGCCTCCGGACGCAGTGATGTCACTGTGCGGTTATTTGATCATGGTGGCAGAACCTCGCAAAATAGCGTCATCGTCCGCATTGAGGGGAAATCTCTTCCAGATGAGATTGTTGTGCTTGGCAGTCACATTGACAGCGTCAACTGGTCAGATGGCTCGTCCTCCCGCTCTCCGGGCGCTGATGATAACGCCAGTGGAACGGCGACAAACTTTGAGATTTTCCGTGTGTTGATGGCGAATGGTGTTCGTCCGGAACGCACCATTGAGATTCACGGCTACGCGGCAGAGGAGATGGGGCTGGTCGGAAGTCAGGATGTGGCAAGGAATTACAAAACCGCCGGGAAGAATATCATCACTATGGTTCAGCATGACATGAATCTCTACAAGGACGCTGGCGCGCCGGATAAAATCTGGTTTGTAACCAATAACACAGTGGATACATTCAACGATGCCCTGGGTGCATTGATCGATAAATATGTTGGTGTGCAGTGGGGCAAAAAAGGTCTTTCGGGCGGAGATAGTGATCATACGTCATGGCGACGTCAGGGTTTTGTGACATCGTTCCCATTTGAGAACCCGAGCTCCTACAACCACCGGATTCACACCAGCAGTGACTCACTGGACAACGCAGGCGCGATGACCCAGGTGGCCGCTTTCGCCAAGCTTGGTATCGCTTATCTGTCACACTACGCAGGCATATAAAAACTCAGAGAATTAGGGTTCCGGGTTGTGGCCGAGATAAAAATAAGAGAAAATACCCAGATTCAGACTGGGGGTTACGTGGAGTTGAGCGAGGTAGAAAAGAAGTGGATTGACGAGGAGGAAGACCTTCTTCGGCAGGTTTTGGACGGTCTAAGGATCGCCCGTGGAAAGTCACGTCTTGATTTGCACGATGTAGGGCACAGACTGACAGAATTACGCGAACAGGCGGCATCTGCCCGGGCAGAGGATTTACCCGCGCTGTTTGACCTGATGAATAACCAGCGGGCTCTTATTGAACAGGCGCAATCAGACGAGCTGCCCGATGCCCGTGCTCCATATTTCGCACACATGCAGCTTGAGGAAAAAGGCCGAATAAAAGATATTCTTTTGGGATACCGGAGTTTTCTTGATGTCACTGGCGCGCCTGTTAATGACTGGCGGAACGCGCCGATCGCGGCCGTATTCTTTAATTACCGGCAGGGTGAGGAGTATGAGGCAGAGCTCCCTGGGCGTATCGCGCGGGGGACTGTCCGTAAACGTTTTCTTTTGACGATCAAGGATGGCTTGCTCGTGTTTGTTGGTATGCCTGATAAGGCATTCCGTAAAAACGATCAGGGCCTCTGGACGGTTGATGAGGGGGCTCGCACCCCCAGACTCTCCGGTGGCAGCGGCGTGGCCAGTCGCGGATTTTCGCTTGGTACAGGTCAGAGTGGCAGGCCGTCGCCTGAGGTGTCGGCCTTGCTTGATTCGAGTCAATATTCAGCGCTTTCAAGCCATGAAGACGACCCAGTGCTGGTATTAGGTGGTGCAGGATGCGGCAAAACAACAGTCGCTTTGCATCGTCTTGCTACACTTAATTACCGGGACCGGGAGCGATTCGCTCAACATAAAATGGCGGTCATTGTGCCGGACGAGGGGCTTGTGCGCCTCAGTCGAAAGCTTCTGGATAGTCTGGGACTTAGTCGGGTTCTGGTAAGCTCTTTTGATAAGTTTTTCCCGGAGCGGGTTTTAAAGGTCATCAAGAGGCTGCCGCGCAAAATTTGTGACTCCGCGCCAGGCTCGGTCACTTATTTTAAGCGGCATCCGGCTTTGCGCGAGGTTTTGCGGGAATTTATCGAGGTGCAGGCAAGAGAGTTCGCCCATGAAATACTCGCAAAAATCCCGGACGGTGCTGAGTCCGCGCGGGTGCTAACCAGCGAAATCAACCTGCCGCTTAATCGCAGGCTCGCGAAAGCAAGAAAAATCTACGAGAAGGATATGGATCCCTCGGTCGCGCGGGGCGATATCAAAGTATTTCCGGACCTTGAGCGGCGTTTGATGGACTTCGCCAAAGACCGCGTTGATTTCTTCATGAATAAAGACCTTTTAAAGCGGGTCGCCGAGCTGGCTCAAGGACAAATCCCTAATTCCGCTGTAGACGCGGTTTACCGGCATAGTGCCGATCAATTCGCGGACCCAGCGGCAAAGCGTTATGTTGGCGTTGACCTTGATAAACTCGAGACTCTTGACGGTGGAAGTCTGGCCAACGAGTTTGTGGATGATATCGCGCAGTCCATAGATCCCGAGGATTTTTCGGTTGTTTATGAGCTGCGCCGGCTGAAACTTGGTCTCAAACGGGGCGATGATGAGGGGCTTCATCAATTTTCCCACCTCGTCATTGACGAGGCGCAGGATCTTGCACCCATCGAACTGGCAGCCCTGGGCGCGGCCCTGACACGGGAAGGTTCTGTAACAATTGCCGGCGACAGCGCTCAGCAGATTGATCCATCGACTACCTTTGATTCCTGGGATTCGGTTCTTGATCATATCGGCGTAGCGCGGGTAACCGCTCAGCATCTAACAACAACCTACCGCTCGCCGCGGCCAGTGGCCGAGTTCGCTCATGGTGTTCTGGGGAAATTCGCTCCCCGCGAGATGCCGAAAGCCGTCAAAGAAGGGGTCCCTGTCACAGTAACGCTATGCCCTAATGAGGGACATCTGATGTTGGCCTTAGCGGATACTCTTAGTGATTTGATGGTAGCCGAGCCTCTGGCCTCGGTAGCTGTGATTACCAGAACCGTTGAGCAGTCACAGCGGATTTTTAAAATGTTGACCGATGTTTCGAAGGCGAGACTTGTTGAGGATGGGGCCTTTGAATTCAAACCAGGA
The DNA here is from genome assembly GCA_947468665.1 of Oligoflexales bacterium. Classification (GTDB taxonomy): domain Bacteria; phylum Bdellovibrionota_B; class Oligoflexia; order Oligoflexales; family RGVZ01; genus CAMDKS01. Next base: position 19,971 of record CANILH010000023.1, read on the forward strand.
GTGGACGTTGTTGAGGTCAGCCAGGTAAAAGGTCTCGAGTTTGATTATGTGGTCATCCCTGATGCTACGCCTAACGCCTACCCTGATACGCCAGAATCACGCCGGCTTCTTCATGTAGCGTCAACGCGGGCGATTCACCAGCTTTGGGTGCTTTCTATTACTTTGATGTCGCCGATCGTTCCCAAACCCGCGCAGGAACCTTCACCAGGCGGCGCTTGATCAGACTCGTGATAATTGGAATCGACAGAAACCAAAAGAGAAGTGGGGCAGTTTTGGCGCCGGCGTCGGGGCCAGCGGAAGATCCAAGAATGGAACCGCAGGCCACAAGCTCTTTTGGATGCTCCGCGCCATAGGCTGGATCAGGATAAAGATAAATCGCTCCAGCTTTGTCATCAGAGGATAAACGGTAGCTGCTTCCGCCCCGTGAATAACTCATAATCGCACCGTAGTTGGAGTGGGGGTGTCCTAGCCCAACGCAGTGCCCGATCTCGTGAGTGACGGTCTCCATGAAACTTGAGACGGACGTTTTGGTATCATTGATGGTTATGTCACAGTCGTCAATGATCCCGTCCACGGTGACAGGATTGGCGTGGGCAGCCTCAGAGGCGTTGTTGGTTTTTTTGACGACGATATTATTGGCCTTGTCAGTGGTGCTGAGTGGCAGAACGCCGGTGGTCGTCTGTAGCTGAAAACGCAAATATGATCCCCGGACGTTATTCCACTGGTCAATGGCTTCCTGGATCAGCAGGGGAGTCAGCTCTTCATCACTATAACTAGCGTAAGATCCGTCTTTATATTTTTCTTTACTGGTAAGTGATGGAGCGTTGCCGTCAGTTGACCAGTTCAGGTCAATGGTGGGACTTTCCAATGACGCGCCGAGTTTCGCTTTCTCATTGCCCAAAAGGACAAAGCTTGTAAGAAGCGGCGTCAAGAGCACGCTCATCATTAATAATGGTGTTCTTTTCATGGTGTCCCTCCTTAGAGCGCGTAGCCAATGCCGGTGCGCAGCGCGTATGGACTGATTATTCCGGAGCTGGTGAAGCCCAGAGCCTGTTTGAACTCAAAGCTAAAAACAAATGGACCATCACTTTGCCACCCAAACGACGAATACGGGCCAATACCAGAGCCATTGGTGTCGATGATGACCCCCCCGCCCAGACCCACATAGTAATTTCCCATGTAGTGACGCTTGCCGATCAGAAGTCCGGGAACAATGGACAAACTCGTTTCCCATTTGGTGTCTGAAATCCACGCGAGCTCAATATCAGCTGGGCCCGGTGGCATTCCGAGTGGGTTGGACCCGCCATTTCCAACCGCGGCTGGACCGAATTTGGCCAAGAGAACCCCCGCGTGCGATACGGAGGCTGGGAGCGTGGTACTGAGCGTAAATATCCAGAGAATACATGCGGGTACATTTTGGAGGACGCGCTTCATCATGTTACCTCCGCTCCTTTAAAATGTTACGCCGGCCGTGAGGCCGAGGATTTGTTTGCGCGCTGTTACCAGAACTATGATCGCGCTTCCAGCTGGGAATACATGAGCCTCCCAGGACGCAGCTAGTTTGAGTCTTTTGCTCGCGATTAAATCATAATGGAGTCCAAGCAAAAGACCCACGTTGGTACTGGTGTATGTTGAGCTTTCCTGAGGGTATTCATCATATTTGACACTTGTTTTCTCGACCATAGCGCTGACCCCAACGACCGACCCAAAAGATTTAGAGCCAAATATGTCGTATCGTTTACCCACGGATAATATACCGTCCGTTTCTGTTACCGGTCCAAAAGACCGCCCCCATATGTAGGCTCTTGATAGATAGTTATTAGGGAAACTCATGTGAACAATCGCGGCGGGACGCACGCGGTCATCTCCCTCCTCCAGCGCGCCGGCCCCGGCTGAGATGTCGAAAGCGAATAATCTTTCCGGTATAAAAACTAGACTAGTCGTAACTAGAAGCAGTATTCTTAAAGGTAGCGATCTCATTACCAAAGCCATTTTTGGATTGTTTAAATGCCGCATGTTAATGCCTCAAAAAATTTTGTTCTTCCGAAGGATGAAGCCGCGGTAATTCCGGTGGATCAGGTCAAGGTGAATTCGGTTACTGATTTTTCGATCTACATAAATAAAGACGGTCAGTATGACCTTTTCTCTGCACCGGGTTACAAGTGGCATAATCACAACCTTGAACAGCTCGTTAAGGATGGCCACGGAGCACTCTTTTATCATACCGCAGATTCCGCAAAAGTAGATCAGTACCTTAAAATTTCTCAGTTGCCGTCGATCGACCCAAGTCTTCCACCGACCCAACGCGTGCTCCAGATTACGGATGTCGGAGCTGAGCTGACCAAAATGCTCTATGACTCTCCCCTGACAGGCGCCAGTATCGCCAAGGGAGAGGAAATTGCGGGACACATGGTCACGTGTCTTTCCGAGGACAACACCTGCGTCGTGGCTCTTGGTAAATTAGCGAATCATCACTGGTATACCTATTATCACAGTGCCCGCGTCGCCAGTTACGCGATCGCGATCGCTATTGAGATGGGCATGACGAATAAGGAGCAACTCGAGGAACTGGCGGTCGGATGCTTGTTTCACGATATTGGCAAAAGCAAAATCACGCTTGAAATCCTCAACAAAAATGGCCCACTCACCAACGACGAGTGGGGAATGATCCGCCGGCACCCCGAGTTAGGTGATGAGGTGGTTCATGAGAGCCACCTTACAAGTGTGTCCCGCGATATCATTCTTCATCACCACGAGAGGCTAGACGGCGCTGGCTATCCACACAAATTAGGCGCGGCTGAAATTATCCAGGAGGTGCGGATAGCATCATTCGCCGATACATTTGATGCTTTGACGACGAATCGGCCCTACCAACCAAGCCGCAGCAGATTTGAGGCGCTGGATCTGATTCGGCATAGGTTTTTGGAGCAGCTGGATAAAGAGTGTTATAAAATGATGGTGATGATTTTACAACGGGTAGCCAAAAACCCATGAGACAATTTTTCGCGGTGGCTTTTCCGTTGGTCTTTCTTTTGCCGATCAGCTCCGCTTCGTCGATGGACTTTGACAGCCCGGACGAGTCGTCGTTTCCGGTATTATCAGATGATCCCGATCAAGTTGGAATGCCCGATCTGGAGTTTGAGCAGCCTGAGTTACGCACAAATAGACCTTTTTCCGTGGGACTGGGACTTGGCGAGGTAGTGCCAGGTGTAGTGACAAGCCTTGTTACATCGCACGTTCTTGACGAGCAGCAGGCTATGGAGTTAATCATCGGGGCAGGCAATCGCCGTTCAAGCAATCAAGCCGAGGGCGGAACCTCGTCGTCAAATAAAACACTTACACTTTTGGTTGATGGCCGTTATTTATGGTGGCTGTCGCGAGAGTTTCCCATTGAGGTTGATGCTGGTCTGAGCCTCGCGCGAGTGCTCGGAAGTGTCTCGGATGGCGAGGGATCGTCAGGGTCGTATCATCTTTATTCAGTGGGTTTGGGTGCCGGCCTGGGTTTTGAGAGTGTTTCAGAGAACGGCGTCTGGTTCAGGTGGACTATTTTATCGGGTCGATATGTTAAATTATTTAACGGACACTACAGCGGTATGACGAGCGACCGCATGAGCTCAGTCATCCATGATCTGAGTGGACTGAAACTTGTTGGGGTCACCAATCTAACCCTAGGTTACTCATGGTAGAGAGTCTTGTGCCGCCCTCAAAACGTCATGGGTAATATTCTCGACACGCTCCAGGCCAACGCTGAACCGGATCAGTTGATCGTCGATCTGATACTTTGCCTTCTCTTCCGCCGACATAAACCAATTGGTGCTATATGAGGGCATAGTCGCGGTTGTTTCTGTGCCGCCGAGGCTCGGAACATTTGTGACCAGGCGCGTTTTGGTCAAAAGTTTTTTGACATCTACGGAATGCTGGAAGCGGACGGCGACCATGCCACCAAATCCCCGAGGAAAATATTTTTGGATGCTTTTGTCCGACGTCCCGTAGTTGACGCGCTCCACCAGCGCGGGCGACGACTCGAGGGCTGCCGCAAAACGCAGGCCAGACTTGGAGTGTTGCTCCATACGAAGGTCTAATGTCCTGAGCCCTCTCAGAAGCTGAGCGCATTGGCTCGTGGCGAGGAACGTTCCGAGGTAGGCGTGAGGCGTACGAAGCGTATCCATCAGATCTTTTCGTCCCGCGATCATGCCGGCGATCACATCTGAATGGCCATTTAAGTATTTTGTAGCGCTCTCAACAACAAGATCCGCGCCGTGTGACAGTGGCTGACATAAAATAGGACTTGCAAACGTATTGTCGCAGACGCTCATGAGTTTGTTTTTCCTGGCGAACGATGTCGCCTGACCAATATCCTGCGGCAAACAGTAAGGATTGGTGATGCTCTCGAAAATTACCATGCGGGTCGCAGGTTTCAGAGACTGCTCCCAGCGATTTATAGGAGTAAAGGTCGTCTCGACTCCCCATGGTTTCAGGACTTTAGTCAGTAGATTATAAGTACCGCCGTAGCAGCCATCTTGAACCAGTACGTGATCGCCAGGTTTCAGAAGACTGGTAAAAATAAGGTTAAACGACGCCATGCCGCTTCCAGTGACAATGGCATCTTCGGCTTCATGCAACGCGGCAAGAACGGATTCCACCTCTTTGTGGTTTGAGGTGTTGCCAAGCCGGCTATAGATCGGTGGTGACTCGGGCGTAGGGCTCTCAAAAGTGACTGACGTTTCTATGGCGCCGAGTAAGCCGGTGCCGACCCGGTGCTCTTTACCGGTGTGCTGTAAGGTGGTTGAGTTGTCTCTGTCCATTAGTAGAGCGCTACCTGCTTTGCCGTCGAGTTGGGCAATATTAAGCTAAGTCCCTGGGGATGACGAAAAACGGCGTTGCTCTCTCCAGGTGGGAAATATAAAGGGGCAGGGAGTCTGGCTCCAGATATTCCAGAAGGATCCCTGTTCCAGCGCGTGCGGGGTTTAGTGTACTGGGGCGACGGGCCCAGAGCATACGCCCGCATCCCTTGAGTGTCTTGCCGTCACCGATATTCATTACAAAGCGAATGTTTTGGTTAGCCCGGACCCCCTCGGGCTGTTGGGTTGTGAAAAATCCTCCACGGCCAAACGCGACTTCACCAGCGCTTCCTGTTTTGAAAACGCCGGGGGCAGATATCTCGAATCCCTTGATTGCCTCGTAGTAATTCGGCCTGATGGAGAGGCGTTCGGCTATTGGCATAACCAGACGTCCTACCTCTTTATTGAAGTCATCGCTGTTAAATGGCTTGAGAATAAAACTGTCAGCGCCACGTGCCATCAGCTCTTCGGGTGGAATATCAGAAAAGCCGGTTGCAAACATGATCGGTGGGCCGAGCTTCCGGGTTTCCCGTAGGGTATTCAGGAGTTCGTGCCCGTTCCCATTAGGCATCCGGACATCGGTGACAATACAGTCGTATGTCTTTGCGTTGATTAGTTCCAAGGCCTCTTGACCACTACTCGCGGTGTCAATCTCATATATCGCGGGGTCTAAGTATGACTTCATGACATTGAGGATAAACGGTTCATCGTCTACCAAAAGAACTTTTTTATATGAGGTTGTCATCGTAGCGATGCCTTGCGATGAGAGTGAAAAAATAGACCATCACGAGTATATGTATATTTAGCCGTGAATGACAAGCAGGCGCTTTTTAAACATAATTAGATCACTATCGTCGCCGCGGTGGTTTCATCGGAGGTGGTGTGGCCTGCAAAGGATCCTCAGGCCAGTAATGACGGGGATATTTGCGTTGGTACTCATTGCGTAGTGATGGGTAAATGCCTGTCCAAAAACTCGCGAGATCGGTTGTGACCTGAAGTGCCCTCATGTTGGGTGCAAGTAAGTGAATCGTAAGCGGCACCCTGCCTTCAAGGATTTTTGGTGTATGGGCTTGTCCGAAGAAATTCTGCAGGCGCGCCTCAATCCAGGGAGGGGACGATTCTGAGTAATGAACAGCCACTTTGTGCCCCGCGCCAACCGTCAGCGTCATGGGCGCTAGCTTTTGCAGTGTCGTGAACTCATCTTCGCCCACGCAGTAGCGAAGCCAGTCTTCCAGTGGTCTTTGCGTTACATCAGCAAAGGACGTCGCTTCGTCGCAAATCTGCGCCACCAGCAGCTCCCGGAGCTCGTCTTTGTCCCAGATGTGCGTGATTAAGTTCGCGTCAAAGGCCAATTTTTGCCGCACCGGGTAGGCATCAAAAAAGTCGGCGTTATCAAATGGTTTAGGCCACTGTTTAAGAATGTTTTTGGCCAGAGTATCAGCCTGGGAGCTCGCAGCTTGATGAGTGTTGGTATCAGCGGGGCTTATAACTTGAGATGAAACAGTCAGAACGCCATAACGGGTGACGCGCATCAACCGTGATTTACCGGCCTTCTCGTCCCACTCGCTGATATCCTCTGTTTTCAAAAAACCCGCGGGTGCGGTGCTTAGGTCTTTAAGGGTTATCTGTGAGGCCATCGTCACTGTGGCGATGTGGTTGGATGACGGACCTTGTGACAAAGGTAAAATGCCGCCGGCGACACGAGTCGAAGATGCGTCGAGAGCAATAAGCCAGTCGCCATGGGCGGCCGCACTCTCTAGCGCGACTCTTAAATCACCGCCGCCGCAAAGAGTCGCCGTGGCCCAATTTGATTTTGGTCCTTGTTTTGACTTTGGTACCTTGTCGCGAATCAGCATCACGCGGTCAGGAAATGCGGCGAGTAGTGATGCAGCGAGCGAAAGCTCATGGGGTGGCTGGCAATTCTCAATTTCCTTGAATTTGTCAGCCCTTAGCAGGCGCGCGATTTGACGTGCTGCCCTTGTGACATTGGGGCTTTGCGCGGGGCGCGCACGAAAACTCTCGTAGCGGGCAAGCAGATCGCAGCCGAGATGTGTGTAGTCTTTGTCTGTGACGGTCATCTCGTCCGGGTTCGCCAGGATGGCAGCGAGCCATGGGGCCTCGTCGCCGCAACCATGCTCGACACAGGCCTCCGCAAATCGGGCCAGTCTCGGATGAATGGGGAGCAGGGCAATCTCGGATTTTTTTAGCGCCCCTGACTCCGTGAGAATACCAAGGAGGGCCAGAAGTTTTTTGGCGTCGTCCCACTGCTTGGGTTCTGGCGGAGTGAGCCAAGGCAGGTGATCGGGCTGCCAGTCACCGCCGGTTTTGCGAGCGAGCCAGAGAAGCGACATATAGACTTGGGAGAGATCAAGACGCAGGGTCTCAGGAATGTCGGTATCGGGTCTTGCTGCCTCATCTTGTTTGGTAAAAAGCCTTAGGTTTAGTCCCGGGCCGGTACGTCCGGCACGACCAGAGCGCTGAATCAGTGAAGCCTTACTGACCGGTTTAGTTTCAAGAGTGCTCATGCCGGTAAATAAATTAAACGACGGGACCCGCGCCAGACCGGAGTCCACGACCGCGGTCACTCCAGGAATCGTGATGGAGGACTCGGCGATATTGGTGGACAAAATAACCTTGCGCTCCCGTGTGTCAGCGAACGCGAGATCCTGTGTGGTTTTATCGAGTGATCCCCGAAGTTCCAGAATCAGCCAGGACTCCCGCGCAAGGCGCCGTTGAAGGCCAGATTTGACCCGCACGATCTCAGCAGTGCCTGGCAGGAACACCAGGATGTGCCCATTATGGCGTTTGTCTTCGGCAAGCTGTGCGGTCGCTGTTATGGCACGATCAACAAGGCTATCGCTGTAGTCGCCCCGCCAATGCTCAATCGCCACCGGGTGCAGAGGGATGTCAACAGAGATAAGTTTGGCGTCTGGCATGGCTGCCGCCAATACGTCAGTGTCCAATGTCGCGGACATCACAATGATCCGCAGATCGGGGCGGGTGGTTTCTTTTAAATGGCGGCATAGGGCGAATGCCACATCTGTTTGCTGATGTCTCTCATGGAACTCGTCAAGAATAACGCAGGAAACGCCCTTAAGAGAAGGATCCTGGGAGAGTCTGGCCGTGAACATCCCCTCAGTCAGAAAGAGCACTTTGGTCTGCGCCGAGAAAACACTCTCAAAGCGCATCTGCCAGCCGACTGTTGTCCCTGGTTTCTCGCCCATTTCCTGGGCTACCCGGGCAGCACTCATGCGGGCCGCGAGTCGCCTTGGCTCAAGCACCCAGATTTGGCCTTCAACAGTATTCATTAATGCCGGAGGCACACGGGTGGTTTTGCCGCTGCCCGGGCTCGCCTTGAGAATCACGTCCTGGCCATCCCGAATTGCCCGGCAGATCTCAGGCAGCAGGCTGTCTACTGGTAGTCTAGGCAAATTTGTACTCATGATGTCTGAAGGTTTCCCAGGGTAAAATAGGGGAGTACGAGACTATGTGTGAACTTTCAATCTAGCTCAAAGAATGGGTCGTGGGCAATCCATGTTGGTGTTTAAAACATCAAAGATAAAACATCCCATCGCGGAGGCCATCAAAGCCTATGCGAGCTATCTTGATTTGCCCGCGTCCGTCCGCAATGACGTTGATCCCATTAACGACGGCGAGATCCCGATCCAGATGATCGCCTCAGAAGCGATGGATGCCCGGGCCATGCGGATGATTGAGCAGTTTATCGGAGATAAAATTCGTCTGGTTCTTTTGCTGTCACCAGCCGCGCATCCTGGGCCTTTGGCAGACGCCCTGACAGATATGCCCCATGTTTTCCGAATGGATCCAAATGTTACCGCCGGGCCATTTGTTCAGAGGCTTCGAGGTTTGGTCTCGGCAATTGAGCTCAAAAAAGATTTTTATATTGACTTCATGAAAGCCGAGATAGCCATGGAGAATGGTCAGACAACGGAGGCGGTCAGCATTGTCCAGACGCTGCAGAGGGCCGGAGTGGATCCGTTTGCCTGTCACATACTATTGGCCAGGATATTATTTGCGGCCGGGACGTTTGAGGGCGCCCTCAAACAGGCGCAGCTTGCCGTAAGAAGCCGTGAGAAATCCCTTGCGGCGAGATCACTTGTGGCCGCCATCTACCAAAAAATGGGCGACAGCGCTAAAGCGGAAGCGGTCATGGAACAGTCACTTGAGGTCGCTGAGGCCAGCATGAGCTATCTCGTTCAGCTGGGGGATGTGTATTTTGAGCAGGGAAAAGTTGATAAATCAAAAGCCGCCTATAAAAAGGCCAAAGAACTTGATCCAAATAACAAACAAGCCGACGAAGGACTTCTTGCTGTAAGTCTTCTGGAGGGTGACTTCAAGGCGGCGACAGAATCTGTTTCCGCGAAGGGACTCAACTTTGACCTCGCAAGATTCTGCAATCTGAAGGGCGTCTCATTAAGCAATAACCGCCGCTATGAGGACGCCGAGAAAATGTATCTCAATACGATCGGGATGCTCGGAAAGTCTCCCGATGTCTATAAAATCCAGTTTAATCTTGGACTTTGTCTCAAAAAGGCCGGAAATATCGCAAAGGCCCTAAAATACTTTGAGGACTGCAAAGCATTGGCACCAGTCACGTTTACGAGAATTGACGAGCAGCTGGAAAATGTTCGCAAGAAAAAGGCCGATTGATCGAGACTTAGGCAGGTTGTGCGTCGGCCGCTGGCGCGGCATCGGCGGGCGCGAACAGCTCATAGACGTTAAAGATCATTTCAGACGCCGCGCTCTCGACACCAAACGTCAACTCAAAAGGTCTGAGGTCAGTTTTAAACTGAAGCTTCAGGTAGTATCCACGGTTTCGCATCATATACTCAAGATTGCCCTCGCGGGCGAAGTCTCCGTGGAAGACATGCCGGAATGGGAATCCAATGGCCTCGGCTTTAAACCGGAACGCGGCGGCGATTTGGTTTAAGAGCTCACCGCAGCTGTCGGCGATCATATCAATACCGATTTCGGCTTCCGGCATGTAAAGCATCTTCGCCGCGAAAAACCTGGCCTCGTCCTCAAACCAACTCATGTTAAACGTGTAATTCCCGCGAGTGCCCACGCCGTGACCGCAGTGAAGTGACATCGTCTGCTGGTTGAACTCGGTTACCGGAGAGTCGGGAATGTGCTTAGCGGTAATCTGCAGGGCGCTTTGCAGTGTCTCGATGACGGCCTCAATGGCGCAGTTTACAAGGCGAACATCGAGAAGATTTTTTTTGTGGGATTTCTCAGCGCGCTCATCGCGGTTTGTCAAAAACTCACTGTAGACGTCATAGCTGAACGTGACATCAAACTCCTGCTGCTCGCAGATAAATGGCATGTCGTAGTATTTTCCCATGGATCTCGAAAGATACAGATGCTGTTGTCCGTTGACCACCAGGAAGTTAGTGGGGTTAAGCTCATAGCCAAATTGTTGAAGCTCCTGTCGGATGGCGCCCAGAATTTGATTCAGGATCTCATTTAACAGGTCATTACGCATCTCGCCCGTGACATTGGCGGCCTCCGCGAAGAGCATTTTCTCGGCGAACGTCGTGATTAGTTTCTCGGTAGTGGAAATAGAGATGGTGCCCTGGATGCCGTCACCCGAGAACGCGCAAATGCCTGACACATCGCGTTTCTCAGCTTTACTTTTGACAGCCTCGATCTTTTTTGGTGAAAGCGGCAGCGTCGTGTTTGTGGTGATGACACTCATCACGCTGCGCAGAATGGACGCGAGAACCCTCGGATCAAGTTTTTTGTCTTTACTGCCAAGAGCTGAGCGGACGCAGTCGTAAATAAAACCTTTTGACAGACCGTGCGGTGCCGGAACCAGGTGTTTCGCGGGAATAAATGCCTGAAGCTCGATCAGGTTCTCAGGTCCGCTGACGACAAGCGGTTTGTCTTCGAGCTTCCCGTATGCGCCAGTTAAAACATTCATATCCTCGTTCGGGAGTTTTTGGTCGATAAAAACAAGTTTGTAAGGTCTGGAACTCCAGAAGCCCGCAGCCTGGGACGACGTCTTGGCCTCATCCAGGCTGATTTCGGCCGTGAAAATACCAGTAAACTTCTGGATTGCCTCTTTGGCAAACTCCTTGGTTTCCTTGCAGCCGCGAATGAGTAGGACGTGCTCCATAAGTGTGATTGTAGCATATTCGAGCTTCCATCCGTTTGAGCCGCGACGCGGCGCGAGGTATTAATAACGCGGCGGACCTGGGGATTTTCGGTCTTTTTTCGCTATTTCCAAAACGCAGTTACTTACTTGCGCCAACCGGTGGGTCCATATATGACGGGGGGGCGTAAAAAAACAGGCGGACACCGTCTCCGGTAGTCCGCCTGTCTTATTTGAAACCGTAAACTTACTCTTTATTGCCTTTAGCCTGATCTTCGCGGAATTTCGCGGAGACTTGCTCCTGGATGCTGGTTGGAACTGGCTTGTAGCGGGCGAATTCCATGGAGAATCCAGCTTTTCCCTGAGTCTTGGAACGGACGTCAGTGGAGTAGCCGAACATCTCGGAGAGTGGAACCTCAGCGATGATAACAGCGTAGTCATCACGCATGTCGGAACCGAGGAGGAGACCGCGGCGAGAGGAAAGGTCACCTTGAACAGGGCCCTGGAACTCTACCGGTGTTTCAACTTCTACGCGCATAATCGGCTCAAGAAGTGTTGGCTTCGACGCGAGGAAGGCTTCTTTGAACGCGGCACGGGCAGCGATCTTGAACGCCATCTCAGAGGAGTCAACAGGGTGGAATCCACCGTCGATAAGGTCGATCTGACAGCCGATAACTTGGCAACCAGCCAGTGGTCCTTTGTCGATCGCTTCTTTAAGACCTTTTTCAACACCCGGGATGAATTCTTTAGGAACAGAGCCACCGACAGTTTTGTTGTTGAAGATAAAGGTGTCGGTGCTGCCTTCTGGAAGCGGTGTAAGTGTACCCACGATGTGAGCGTACTGACCGGAACCACCGGTTTGCTTTTTGTGCTTGTAGTCGAAGGAGCTCGCTCTGCCTGGAGCCTCACGGTAGTTAACCTTCGGCGCGCCAACAATAACCTCAGCTTTGTATTCACGCTTGATACGCTCAACGTAAATCTCAAGGTGAAGTTCACCCATGCCTTTGATGATGGTCTCGTTGGACTCCTCGTCAACACGTACCCGAAACGTTGGATCCTCTCTCATGAAGCGGTTGAGGGCTTTGGAGATCTTAACAGCGTCATCTTGTTTTAGTGGTTTAAGAGCCAGCTCAATAACCGGTTCCGGAACGAAAATGGATTCCATCGAAACGTTGATGCTCTCGTCACAGTAAGAGTCACCGGACGCGCAATCGACGCCGACCATCGCGATAATGTCGCCAGCGGACGCCTCGGCGATCTCCTCTTTATTGTTGGAGTGAAGGCGCACGATCCGGCCGATACGCTGCGACTTGCCCATACGAGGGTTGAAACAGGTGTCACCCTTCTTGAGAGTTCCTTGGTAAATACGGGTGTAAGTCAGCTGCCCGAACGTCTCGTCAACGATCTTAAACGCCATGGCGATGAATGGTTTAGATGGATCAGAGAACACCTCGACAAGTTCTTTTTTCTCGTTGTCTGTACCGAAGTACTGACGGTCAAGCGGGCTTGGAAGGTAGGCGCGAACGCCATCAAGAAGAAGCTGGACGCCTTTATTCTTGTAAGCGGAACCGCAGAAAACAGGTGTTAGTATGCGGGCGATACAAGCTTTGCGGATGGTAGCTTGCAGAAGGTCTGTTGGAACTGGTTTGTCTTCAAGCATGATATTCATCATGTCGTCGGAGAACATGCTGACCGCGTCAAGCATCGCCATGCGGTACTCTTCAGCCTTGTCTTTGTAGTCGGCAGGAATCGCCTCTTCGCGGATGGTCTCACCTTTAATGCCGTCGAAGTAGTATGCCTTCATTTTAACGAGGTCAATGACGCCGTTCATGTCGTTCTCAATGCCGATTGGAATCTGGACCATGACAGCGTTGTGGGCTAGTTTTTCGCGGAGAGCTTTTGTTACGCGGAAAGCGTCGGCGCCCTGGCGGTCGAGTTTGTTGATGAACGCGACGCAAGGAACATTGTAACGCTTCATTTGACGGTCAACAGTGATCGACTGTGACTGAACGCCGGAAACACCGCAAAGTACCATAACAGCGCCGTCGAGAACGCGGAGCGAACGCTCTACTTCCACCGTGAAGTCAACGTGACCAGGAGTGTCGATGATGTTGACTGTGATGTCTTTCCAGGTGACGGTTGTCGCCGCGGACGTAATAGTAATTCCGCGCTCTTTCTCGAGCTCCATGTGGTCCATAGTAGCGCCGTCGCCGCCGCCGCGAACCTCCTCAATTTTGTGGATACGGCCGGTGTAAAACAAAATGCGCTCGGTTAGCGTTGTTTTGCCGGAGTCGATGTGGGCGGAAATCCCAATGTTGCGGTAGAGGCTTAGATTTTTTGACATATAGCTGCCCTTAACTGGAAAAAGTTGTTCCCTGGATTCGTGACCTCCCTCTAATACTAAGGTGGGGGAGGCCAAATTCTGACAAATTTCTTAAAATAGTCTCAAAAAACGCAGGCCGAATTTTTAGCCCCTAGGCCCCTAAATTTCAAGAGAAAATATGGGGATTTATGATTTTTTTATTAATTTTAGGACCTACCCCCCCCCCTAGTGGCTTGGGATCCGACCCTCAGATTCCCCTAAAGATTATTTGGGAGCTGCCGAAATATAGCCCATAGCCCCTGTTAAATCACGGGGTGAGATGCGGGGGACCCATTATGAGCGGTGAGATTACAAAATTATTGGAAATACCCGGGGGGGCACAGGGGGACGCGGCAGCTGTAGCTCTGGAGCAGCCACTGCAGATCGTAGGATTTAGCACAGGGCAGGCAGGTTTGGCAGGGGCCACAGTGCCATCGATGGAGGGGATGGGTACTACAGGGTTACGTCCTTTCATATCGCATGATGTTCATTTAATAGGCAAAAGAGCCGTGCCGATATGGAAGAAGGCTGTTCTTGCAAGTTCCGCCGTCGTCCTTCTGGTCGGCGTCTATTTTGTGATCAATCCGGATCGGGTGAACGAGATTCTGGCGATGCTCGGTCTTGGCTCTGAGGAAATTGCGGCGGTTCCGGTACATACGCAGAAAAAGGTTGTGGCATCGGTTCAATCCGCACCTAAGAAAGCGGACGCGCCTTCTCCTAGAAATATCTGGGATTCCATAGATAATGACTACGGCGCGAAATTAGCTGATGTCACTGCACCACTTACCGCGGATCAGGAAGCTCAATTTCAGTCCAGTTTAGACTCGACGCTTACATATCAGCGTTACAAAGCCGTTCTTGATATCGCAAAGACCAGAGCCCGGGGCACCGAGGACATGCTGCGTCAGGCGCTTGAGTCCAAAAAATTCTGGACCAGGATGCGAGCAATCATCGCGTTGGCGGATATGGGAGAGAAAATTACAGATGCTGACATGAAGGCGGCGCTCGGCGAGGCTCATAGCGAGCTGAGAGCGCGGTTTTTTAAGCGTTTTGAGAAATCACCCTGTGGCACCAGTTGCTTTTACATTGCGCGGGCGGCATTGCCGCACCTTGACGCCCTTGGACGTGAAGAGGTTATCCGCGTAGTCTCCCGCGAAGATTCAGAAATCCGCGATGTCTTCATGGCTGCCGCCACATTTGATGAGGCCCAAACAGTAAGACAGGCTGCCGCTCAATGGCTTGATGGGCACAGCGTCGAGGCGAAAATCTGGAAAGACGTCAAAGAACTTACGGGACATTGAGTGCGAACGACCCTGGCCCAAATGGGTGTGCGTTGATTCATGCTAAGGTGTTCCAACTAAAAAGCCAAAGAGCCACATTGGAAGTACCTGTGGATCTTGGGAGATATCGACCTCATCTTTGACGATAAATGACTTGCGATCGCCCTTGATTTGCTCTTTGCCCTTATTAGGACCCCCAATCTCAAATCCCAGTGAGCCTACGGCAAAATCCGCTCTCCGCGGGTGCACCAAAACGTCCGCCCCTGCCAAACGCATGGCTGTCAGAAACGCTGTTTCTCGCAGAGATCCCATATTCGGATGAATATCGGCGTAGGCAAAATAAAGGCAGGTGTTGCCAAGATATAGTTTTTCTGGCTTCCGCAGATTTTTAATTGATTTGCGGTCCACGGAACAGATGATCCCGGCCATTTCAAGGCAGGAGAGATAGTGCTTAAGCGTTCTGAGGTCAGCAATTTGGGCTACTTGTTTCAACGCCTCATAGTCCACCGAGTATGGTACCTGTTGCGCAATCACTTTGAACAATGACTGCAGCTTCCGCGCCATGTCAGGTCTCGAGTGCGTTTGAGCCACGACAATCTCATAGGCAATGGTATCTTCTGTGGATTGTCTCAACGTCTGCAAAAAGTCGTTGATATTCGAAAATTTGAGGCTGTAGGCGTAATATCCGCGTCGCAGGTATTCATCGAAAAGTATTGCTACAGGCTTTCCGCATGAATTTGTCAGGGTCGACACGACGTTGCGCAGTGCATCGCGGTCAGGATTAATGATCTCTGGCAATGTGAATCCAGGATGCGAGAAATTGTAATGCATGCGTAAATACTCGCGAAACGTCAGACCAAACAGCTGGTATTTTACCATTCGTCGAGCGAGGCCACCCAAGTCTGAAAAACTCAGTATGGAGCTACCCGATGTGATGGTTTTAATGGTCAATCGGTCCGCGATCGATTTTAGATCCGCCTTCCAATTTTGATAGCGATGAACCTCGTCAAAAATGACAATGTCCACACCTCGATCCTGAGCCGCCTTGGCTAGTTGATACATCGTATCACCCGCAAACAGGGTATCATCTAGACTAACGTACAAAATCTTTTCGTGATTAGCGCCACATACCTTCAACGCCTTTTGGCACGCCAACACGGTTTTACCTACGCCTTTCTCTCCGATAAGGCAGCTGTGGTCGGCGGACATAAAAGCGGAGTTGAGCAACTGCTCCCGAGGCGACGCGTAACGCTCAACGTCCGCCAACGTCCGCTCTGAGAAGTCTACTATTTCATAATAATGTTCGGTGGTTATCATAAATTAACTCCATTTATGGAGTATAACACACATTTTAGTCAAATAAAATGAATTGTATTACATGAATAAATTGTCGTGAAATCAGCGGGTTTTGAGCACAATTTACATAGATAGCACTTACTGGCAACGAACACCCTCAGGCATCCAGAAGCCTCGTCCCACAGTGGAAAGCTGCGACAGCAGGCCCGAATTGATCCCGTAAACGATCATGTCACGGTTCTGGCGTCCGCAGACGTCCTGGAATACGGCGAGTGCCCCGGCGGCAACGGCCGCGGCGGACGAACTGCCCTTAAATCCAATGCCACCCTCGAAATTAATCGTGGACGGAGCGACGACCTCTGGCTTTTGAAGACCAGTGGCGGTGCGACCCGCGGAGCTTGAACCCTCATCGCTCGCGCCAACAGTCAGCACGCTTGGGTTATCGGCTGGAATCATGACGGACGCGTCAGCGGATTGGTCCATGAATGAGATCCGTGCGCCGTCGGAGGCGAGTCTAATGCGGGAGTACGTATCAAAGTTCTGGCTTTTGATGTCAACGCGAAGAAGATATGTGCCCGGATCAAGTGTCGTCTCAATTGATTCCCGCGCGTGCGCGCTATATTTCGGGTCTTTACTATGATCCTGGCCGTCTTGAATGAGGTTGCCGATGGCGACTCGTTTCATGCTTGCGTCAAGAAGCACGAGGTCCAGATCCCGTGATGTCCGCCAGTCTTTGCTGTCGGCGAAGTCGTTCCACGCCAGGGATATTTTTACTGCCGTCGACTTCTCGTTGACCACTAGACGCACGTATTTACCAAGGTAGGGAAGCAGCGCGGTTTGATCCGCGTTCGCGACGAGTGCGCCCTGCCATGCACTTTGGCCGTAGTTTCCGGCGGCGTTGACCCATAAAATCCCGGCACTTGTTGCTTTATCGACGACAGCGTTGATAAATCCACGGCCATCGAAATTTCCGCCAAACTCCCAGACCTGCGAGTAAAGAATCATATCAACGTGCTCAGTAATGGCATTGTCTACGGCGGCACTAAAGTTTGTGAACCCGTTAGAGTTGTATAGTTTTATGGTCGGGTGTTGGCTCGCTGCCGTCCAGGCTGGAGAGCCGGAGGTCATCGCGAAAATCACCTCGGCTAATTTTGTACCGTGCGGTGTCGTGGACTCGTTATCAATGACAGGTTTCGCAACGGCAAGGCCTGGAGGAAGACGCGTTCCAAGTGAGTTTTTAAGACCTCCAAAACCATTATCAAGAATCGCGATGGTCATGGAGCGTCCATGATGACCTGCGTTAAGCCATGAGGTTAAATTAACACCCATGATGAGCTCGTTGTTATTGACCAGGGCTGTGTTGTACGCGGGATTTTCCGCTAGACCGGTTTGGGTGACTTCAGGAGCGGAGGTGGAGTTTTTTTTGTCCTTGTCGGACTTGTCCTTGCGCAGCCAGGATGGACCGTTGCCACAGGCTGTAACCAACAATAACAGTGCTAATAAAGAACCAATAGACGATCTTAAAATCATATAAAACTCCCTAATGTAATAGTGGTTCTATATAATTCTAAATTAAAATGGTCAATATTTAATCAGGCGTGCTCGTTGTTTTTGCTGGTGTCGGGCTAGGGGTGACAGCAGCACTGGCCCCGTCAGATGCTCCAGCGCTGGCCTTGCCGGAGGGTCCAGCCTCCGCGTCTTTGCTATCAGCTGAAGAGGGTGGTTTTGAACTTCCACCTTTAAAATCGGTAACATACCATCCTGTTCCCTTAAGGGCAAAGGACGTCCTGCTAAGCTGTTTCACCATTGGACCCTTGCCGCAGGCCTCGCATTTGGCTGGCGCCGGGTCAGTAAATTTTTGCATGAACTCGGCCTGTTTATGGCAGGATTCACAGAGATACTCGTAAATTGGCATAATTAAGTGGCCTCCATTAGGGGCAGGAATATCTGTTTAGCAAGGGTTTTTGTCAAGCATTGCCGTGGGACTTTGAGCGGCAGGCGCAAAAAAACGCCCGGGAGCAAGACCCCTGGGTGTTTTAAAATTATTTAGAAGGATATCAATTCTTTAGTCAGTCAAAAGCAGAATCAACCGAATGCGGAGTCAACGCGTTGCTTGAGCTCTTGGCCGGTTTTCCAAAACGGCAGGCGTTTCGGTGGAACGACGATTTTCTCGCCGGTTTTAGGGTTGCGGCCTTCGTAAGTTTTGTACTCACGAACAGTAAAGGCGCCAAATCCACGGATCTCAACGCGGTCACCGCGACACAGGGTCTCAGCGACAGAGTTAAAGAACAAGTCGACCACTTCCTCCGCCTTAGCGAGGGTGATGTCCGCGCGTTCTGCTAAGCTTTCTACAAGTTCTGATTTGACCATGACGTACCTCGGGAAGACCGGTCCGATTATTCGGATTACCTCCTATTATTTTAGCCAGATGCGGACCATAATTGCAAGAAGGTGCCTAATTTTTTTTTGTGGGGGCAGTTTGGTCTATTTCTAGGCCCAATATCTGACCGGGGTGGTCAAAAAAACAGGATTTTGCCCCAAAACTCCCTCGTGACAAGGAGGGGCGAATCGGACAATATGCTCTGGCATAAAAATCCACGACCATTTTGGGGGCCTAGCACGTGATTCCCTTTGAAAAACCACTTGTTGATTTAGAGCTGCGCATCGATGAGCTTAAGCGCATCGCGTCAAGTCAGCTCAAGAATGTTGATGGCGAGCTTTCGGATCTTGAAACTAAAGCCCGCGTCATCCGCAAACAAATATTCTCGAACCTGACTCCCTATGAGTGTACGCAGATTGCCCGTCATCCGAAGCGGCCAAGCTCCCTTGAGTTGATCGCTGCCATGACGACAGGGTTCATTGAGCTGCATGGTGATCGCAACTTTTTCGACGACAAATCAATTGTCGGCGGTCTCGCCCGTATGGACGACATGCCGATTATGATCATCGGCCACCAAAAAGGCCGGGGCACCAAAGACAATATTTTCCGGAATTTCGGGATGCCCCGTCCGGAAGGTTACCGCAAAGCACTTCGCATGATGAGCATGGCTGAGCGTTTCAAACTTCCGATCGTGACCTTGATTGATACGCCAGGTGCTTATCCTGGTATTGACGCTGAGGAACGAGGTCAGAGTGAGGCGATCGCCAAAAACATTATGGTTATGACGAGACTGCGTGTGCCGGTGGTGACAGTGGTGACAGGTGAGGGAGGAAGTGGCGGCGCGCTGGCGATAGCCGTCGCCAACCGTGTATATATGCTTGAGCATGGTGTTTATTCCGTTATTTCCCCGGAAGGTTGCGCGTCGA
Organism: Oligoflexales bacterium; assembly: GCA_947468665.1. Taxonomy (GTDB): domain Bacteria; phylum Bdellovibrionota_B; class Oligoflexia; order Oligoflexales; family RGVZ01; genus CAMDKS01. The sequence continues at coordinate 39,168 of CANILH010000023.1, forward strand.
TTCTGATGAAAAACGCAGGCGAGGCATCGCGCGCCGCTGAGATGCTAAAAATTACCGCGAAAAACGCCCTGAACTTTGGTGTGATTGACGGAATTATTCCAGAGCCCGAGGGTGGTGCACACCGTGATCTCGCGCTCACCGCTGAACGGGTAAAGACTCAGATTATGTCTGCTTTGCGTGATCTGATCTCGAAGTCAGGAGAGACTTTACGCGACGAGCGTTTCAATAAATACCTTCAGATGGGCGCCGTTCTTGAGCAGTAATGACTCAATGGTTGTCTTGCCCCTGACGCCTCTTGCGCGGGTGGTTGATGTCACCGCGCCCGCGTCTTCCGATAAGTCATTTA